>NZ_PPDJ01000008.1 GCF_002903145.1 Halobacteriovorax sp. DA5
CTTTATTACTTTATTTGAATGTTAAAGAGCCTCTTGAAATAAATGGTGGACATGACAGGAGTCGAACCTGCGACCCCCTGCGTGCAAAGCAGGTGCTCTCCCAACTGAGCTACACGCCCACAAGATAACTCATCATCTGTTTTAAGCAGTTGATTTGTTTCGTTCATCTCTCAAGGTGAAACGTAATTTATGTGACCTCGTTTCATATGTCAACACTGTTTTTTCTTTTTTTTTACTTTTTTTGCATTTTTTTTAATTTCCTATCATAATTTCATTATGCAAAGGAGAATTTCAATAATGACTATTGTAAAGCTTGTAAGAATCTCACTATTTCTATGCATCTTTTTAAGTTGTAGCAAGAATAGCGATATAAAAACACAGGAAGAAGTATCGGACAAAAAGGTTGATGTCTTTAAAATAAATGTAGATCGTACTGGATTATCTGAATCTGAAGGAATTATTAAGACTTCACACGGTAATATTACCTTTAAATTCTATCCTAAAAAGGCTCCTAATACGGTTGCACGCCTAATTCAGTTAATTCAAAGTGGTTTTTATGATGGATTGGGCTTTCATCGAGTAATTCCTAACTTTGTAGTACAAACAGGGGATCCTATAGGCACAGGTAATGGCGGTTCAGGTAAAAAAATCCAGGCAGAATTTAATAATATAAGTCATGTTGCTGGAACAATGGCCATGGCCCGTACTTTAACAGATGAAAATAGTGCTGATTCTCAATTCTATATAGCACTAACAGCACTTCCTCACTTAGATGGTAAGTATACTGTCTTCGGGCAAGTAGTAGATGGATTAGACATCTTAAAAAAGATTAAAGCCGGTGATAAAATTATCAGTATTGAATACCTAGAATAAGAAAAACTTTTTTTAATTTTAAAAGACCTGCAGTTTGCAGGTTTTTTTTTACTTATTAGCTTAGAAATCATAGCTAAAATTTAGAAAAATTAAATTGCTCTTATCACTTATATAATGCAGACAAAACCGGGTTTAAAGCTATTACAAGTAATATAAGATAATGTGTAAGCGTAACCACTTTTACAAATAATAGTTTAACAAAAACAATCATTACATTTTTTATTTCTTCTTTACTGAAAGAGAAAAAATTTAAAACTAACAAACACACTTTCTAAATATGTTCATAAATTAAATAATTTATAAAGTTAGAACTGAATAACTTCTCCACCACTGTTTAGGCATGGAGATAAAGGAATGCATTCGAAAGAAGAAGAAAGCTTTTTGTATATAAAATTAACTTTATCAATTGCAACTCAAGAAGAGCTAGTAAAAGATTTCAGTACATATTTTTTGATTTTTTTTTCTGATAAAGAATTAAAACACTCAAGTTGCTTTTTAAATTTTCTTACGATTGAAAATCGTCTGGGTTATGGCGTCGGTGTATTTGTAAACAACTGTTTCGTTTTTGGGAAAGAAGGAATAAGGGCAAAAGATTTCTTGTTCAATTTATTTAAAAAGCTAAAAAAAAAGCCCGCATATTCTGCAGGCTTTTTTTATTTTCCATGTCTTTTTTTATCTTTTGTATAAATGAATGTTTTTAAAATCAGGAGCCCAACAATTAAAAATCCAATGATCCAACTTGTTTTCGCAGTAAATTGTCCATCTTTTACTGGTAATGGCTCTTTAGTTGGTACTTGTTGTGTAGTCGTATTCGTGTTTTCAGACATACAAACTCCTTTGTGTCTAATTATCTAAACATTGATTCTAAAATAAGCACAGTAGCATAAACACCTGCTGAAATTGGAATTGCAGCAATAAAACGTGTCCATTTAGTTTCTTCATTTAAGTGCATAAAGTAGTAAGCAACTAAGAAAGCTTTTCCAAGAGCTAAAAGTACTAAAGCACTATCGCGATAAAACTTTGCAATATTTGTCATACCTGGAATGATTAGTTCCACAGCTGTTAAAAACGTCAGTACGAAGAAAATGAAAATATATAATTTCTTGTGTGAATGATGTGCGCCTTCAGCCATTTTATTCTCCATTTATAATTAATTAATTTTTTAAATACTGTTCTTTGTTAACTAATAAACCAAGATCAATCATTAGCTTATTAATATCTTTACTTGTTGAATCGTAATACCCTCTGATTTTACCATGTCCATCAACTAGAACAAGTTTTTCAGAGTGTGCAATATCAAGCATTGTTACCTTTTCACCGTTAACATTGGCCTCAACTTCTTGTAATTTTCCCATCTGAGTACCGAAGCCATCTACTATTGTAGATTGCATATCTTCAGTCTTTCCAGTTAAGAAAGTCCAAATATAAGGATTTGCTTGATGTTTTCTTGCATACTTAAATAGTGTTTTAGGATTATCCGTTTCAGGATCAACAGTAAAAGATACAAGTGCAACCTTTTGCCCAAGTCCTCTTACTCTCTTTTGAATCTTTTGCATTTCTTCCGTTAACCTAAGACAGCTAGACGGACAATTAGTGAAAATGAAGTTTGCTATATAAACACGCCCTTCTAATTCTTTTGATCCAAATGTTTTTCCAAAACTATTAGTAAGTGAGAAAGCTGGTAATTGTTTCATGACTGGAAGTTCAGGAGGTAATTCTCTAAATACTGATTTGAAAAAAGGTACTGAGAAGAAATATAAAACAAATACTAACCAAAACGCTTTCTTTGAGACAAGCGTTTCGATTAGTGAATTTGATCTTTTTATACCTAAACTAGTCATTATTTAACTCTGATGATTCTTATTGATTCTTAATACGATCAAGTAACTCTTTACGAGCTTCTGTGTCTTTTAAGTTCTTAAGATACTCTACGTAGTGAGCAACTGCCCAGATTTGATCATCTGTAAGTGTTCCTTTCCAAGCGGCCATTGCTGTTCCACCAACACCTGCAGCTAAACGAAGAGCAATTTCTTCAACTGTATCTGCCGAACGAATCGTATTCCAAGTGAAATCAGGTGGAAGTGATTTGAATCCCCACTCAGTTTCTTGAAGCTTTGATTGATAATCACTATCAGAGAAATCACTCGCGCTCATACCAGTAAGCTTCGCAAGCTCATCCTTAGGAACGTAAGCTCTGTGACATGACCAGCACATTGCATCTGCGTGATAAACTTTCTTACCTTCTTCAATAGCAGACTTAACGTGAGCTACACCGTAAGGGTTTTTACCAAGAGTAACTTGTTTTCCAAGTTCCTTATCTTTACCTTCCCATACTGATGGAGCAAAAGTTTTAATGTATTGAACAACTTCAAACATTTGATCTTCAGTTAGATCCCATGGAAGCATTGCCGTACCATGAAGACCCTTCTCTAAGATTTTGTAGAAGTGCTTATCGTGTGGAAGAGTTCCCGCTTCAACTTCTCCAAACTTGAAGACACCTTTAGTAAAGTCACGTGGTGGAACTTTCATTGCCTTAGCTGCAACACCTTTTCCATCACCGTCTACACCGTGACAAGGCATACAGTATTCAGTGTAAATTTGCTTCCCTCTATTAAGAACATCTTTCTTAACATAGAGGCCACCTGCGAATACTTTATCTTCTTTGAAGTGGTTTTCCTGGCAAGAAACCAAAGATAAAATTGTAAACATTGCTGTTAAAGTTAATGCCATTTTCTTCATAGCTATCCTCTTAAAATACAAACATAACGATAAACATTACTAACCAAACGACACCTAAAAAGTGCCAAAACTTAGATACATTCTGTACCCAAGTTACTTTCTCCATACTGTAACCTTTCATTGAAACAGGAAGAAGAAATAAAAGTGCAATTAAACCTAAAACAATATGCGCAGCATGTGTCCAAGTAAGTGCATAAAATAAAGATGGGAATACTCCGCCAGAAGCTTGAAGTCCCATCGCTGCCATTGAGTTCCAAAGTTGCCATTGAACAAACATGAAACCAAGACCTAATAAATAAGTTAATGCGAAATAAACTCTCATGGCCTTAGTATTGTGCTTATTGAATGCAGATTCAAACAGCACTAAAGCAACAGAACTTAACGCAATTATTATTGTACTGACCATAGGGAGTGTTAGAGGAATTCTCGGCATTCCCATTGGTGGCCATACATCAACAGTTAAACGGTAAACAGAAAAACCAAGTAACATCGTAGCAAAGAGCATTGTAAATGAAACAAGAAGCACAATCATCGCAATTGATGATGTGAGCTGTTTTGCTTCAAAATCTTTGTTTGTCATTACTTGGTTCATTCTAATTATGCCTCAACTATTTCTTCAGTTTGATATTGGAAATCCTTACCTTCTGGAAGATTTGGGTTTCCTAGTTCGTGTGGTCCACACTTAACAACAGGAATCTCTTTAAAGTTATACACTGGTGCTGGTGATGGTATTGTCCACTCAAGAGTACCAACATTCCAAGGGTTGTCAGATACTGGCTCTTTTTCTTTCTTAAAGAAAATTGTGTAAACAAAGTTGATTACGAATGGAATTTGTCCAAGACCCATTAGTAGTGCAGAGTAAGTAACAAATGCATTAATTGGGATTAGTCTTTCCATAAATTCGTAAACAAATGGGTTATAAAGACGTCTGTGCATACCTGCGTATCCAACAATCATCATTCCCATGAATACACCATTTAGACCAATCATTGTGATCCAGAAGTGCACTTTACCCCAGAATTCATTCAGGAATTTACCAAACATTTTTGGCATCCAGAAATAAATTGCTGCGTATCCACCAAGAAGAACAGAAGCTGCCATCGTATAGTGGAAGTGACCTACTACAAAGTATGTATCGTGTAGGTAAAGGTCAGTTGTAACAGTTGCTAGATATAGACCTGTTAGACCACCAAGACCAAAAACGAATACAACACCAAGAGAGAAAATCATTGGCGTATCAAACTTGATTGATCCTTTCCAAATTGTCCCTAACCAGTTTGCAAAGAAAATTGCAGATGGAATTGAGATCGTCATTGTAAGAGTCATGAAAGTTTGAGTTAAAAGTGGACTCATTTGAGTCGTATACATGTGGTGACCATATACAATTGTTGAAAGAATTGTAATCGAAGTCATAGAAAGCGCAGTTGCTTTCGCACCAAATGCTGGTTTTCTAGCGAAGAAAGAAAGTAAGTCAGATACAATCCCCCACGCAGGAAGAATAAGGATATAAACTTCAGGGTGACCAAAGATCCAGAATACGTGTTGGTAAAGGATAGGATCACCTGTTCCTGTTGTTGCAGCAGCACCAGCAAGGAAGAAAGTTGTTCCAAATACACGGTCAAATAATAGAAGTAAAAGACCTGCACCAAGTACTGGAAGGAAAATTGCGTTTAGAATAGCTGTTAGCCATAGACCCCAAACAGATAGTGGCATATCAAAGTATCCCATACCTGGAGCTCTAAGAACGATAACAGTTGTAATATAGTTAACCGCACCCATTGTTGAAGATACACCAAGAAGGAAAAGAGCAAGAGTCCAAAGAGTTTGCCCGGCCCCTGGTGAACCAATTAGCGTTGATAGCGTTGGGTACGAAGTCCAACCACCTGCTGCAGCACCTAGTGGTAAACACAGAGAAGCAACAAGGATTAACGCTGATGCAGCTGCAATCCAAAAAGAAAGCATATTAAGTAATGGGAAGACCATATCTCTTGCCCCAATTTGTAATGGGATAAGATAGTTTCCGAACGCCCCAATTAGAATTGGTGTAATTGCGTAGAAAATCATGATCGTACCGTGCATAGTGAAAAGCATCGCGTACGTATCTGGTGGAACAACTCCTCCTGTTGAAGGGAAAAGTAAGTTACCTAGAATTGGGAATGCCTCTCCAGGAAACGCTAGTGTCCAGCGAATCATAAGGGCCATCATCCCACCTAAACCTAGACCAATGATTCCGTACCAAAGAAATTGTTTTCCGATCACTTTGTGATCATAAGAAAAAATATACTTTGAGATGAAAGTCTTTGGCTCTGAGTGAATATGTTGCTCGAAAAATGCCATTTTATATTCTCCTAAAAGTTATCTTAAAATTAGTACTGCCACTTCCAACCCCAGAATAATTCAGGGTTTTCAGGGTCATTCTCATGAATAGCTTTCTCTTGAGCTTCCGCAATCCAAGTTGCGTAGTCCTCAGCTGAATAAGTAGTTAGAGAAGCTTTCATTCTGTAGTGATATGTTCCACACATTTCTGCACAAGCAATATCCCAAGTACCAGCTTTAGTTGGTTCAAACCATAGACGAGTTAAACGACCAGGAATTGCATCAACCTTACGACGAGCATTTGGAAAATATAGTGAGTGAATTACATCTTTTGAAAGTACTTGAATAACAACTTTACGACCAACAGGTAGTCTTAAGTCATTTAACTGAACAACATCATCTTCTGTGTTGAAGATATTGTCTGCACCAGCATATCTAAAGTGCCATGCCCATTGCTGACCAAGCGCTTGAATACGAAGTGGATTCTCGTCCTCTTTTGGCCACTTAGCAAAAACATTTACATAATCCTCATTCGACATTCTTGTAATGTTCATATCGATTCCAAGGAATACCGATAGACCAATTACAGTCGCAATGATGATATGAATCTTCTTGTTCCCATAAGTATAATAAGGCTTTGGGTGTCTCTTAGCTGAATAAAAGTAAGAGAAACCAAATAATCCTGCACATACTAATGCAAAGAAAAAGAGGTTCATGTAAGTAGTGTAGCCAAATAACCAATCGATCAAGTGACCGTGCACAGAGATATCTTCAGGTGGTTTCATTCTTTCCCAAAGACTCATCTGCTTAGAAGTTGTACTAACAACTGTAGCTAAAACAGGTGTCAAAAATCCCATAGACCTTCCTTCTATTGAAATACTTTATTAATTTGAATTGATAAATTTTAACCCTTTTTTATAACATTTTCCACGATTTAGCTAAGGAAAATCATCAATGATAGCAAGAGTGGTAAATAGATTATAGAACCCCAAAAATATTGTCGGGCCCAAGCTACGTAACTCGGCTCATCATGAATAAAAAAACTTTGCAAACTCTGCGCAAAAAATAGCCCATTAACTACTAATGAAGCGATAAAAAAGTTCCAAGAATTGAGACCAAAGAAATATCCGGCACTACTAAATAAAAACAAGAGTAATGTCCAAAGAGCAATACAGATCTTCATTTTGGCAATTGAGTAGTAATGAGGATAAACCTTAATATCACCTTCCGCGTAATCTTGTTTATGGTAAATCGAGATGGCCATGAAGTGAGGAATTTGCCAAATAAACAAAATACCAAACAATAAAATTGCTAGACCATCAATTTCACCTGTCACAATTGTGCGCCCCATCACAGGAGGAATTGCCCCAGGAAGTGCACCAACAAATAACGCAGCAGGACTAGTTCTCTTCATCGGAGTATAGACATAAAGATAAGAAAAAAATGCCAACGCACCGAGTAACGCAGTAACTTTATTTACATAAATATAAGTTAGACTAAATCCGAGAATAAAAAGCAGCCATCCTTGAACAACAGCATAAATTGGTTTTATTCGTCCTGCTGGTAAGGCGCGATCTTTAGTACGAACCATATTGGAATCAACTTCAATTTCCATATAGCAATTAATTGTCGTTGCAGACATGACAATTAAAATTGAAAAAATAAGTGCATTAATCAGATAGAAGAAATCAACATATTGTCCAGTAAGTAAAATTCCTGAAATAATAGTCGAAACAACGAGTAGACCAAGTCTTGGCTTAGTTAAGCTTAACAAGTCACTTGCTACAGTATGCTTATAACCACCAAAAAACACTTCCTCAAAACGCTTGAACCACTGAAATAAGAAAAGTAAATTTAGCGTAATGATAATTGCTAATAAAAGATGAAGTACTTGGAAGTAAGTAGTATCAGTTAGTAAGAACAATCTCTTTGCATTAAATAAGTGAACTAAAAATAGTCCAACTAAACTTCCAGATAAAAGAGAGAATTGTTTAAATGCTCTTCCATGTAATAAAGTAATTGTTTTTCTTATACTAAAGAGAAACGCTAGTAGTACTACTAGAAACAGGACTCCTAAATACTTATGAAGAGAGTGTATTTGTGCTGCTACAGTAGTAGGCCAAAAGCGAAGGCCCTCTGCTGTTTGGCATAGGATATTAATATTATCCCCTACTCCACACACATCTTTTGTTGCAGTTTGATGAACAATACCACCAAAGAAGAACTGTCCAAATGCAATTAGTAACATAATAAAGACAAGATCTTTCGACGAAGGTGAATACCCTTTTAAATTCAGTTCTTGTTTTTTGATAACAGGATAAAATTGCTGAGAAAAGATTGCGATATAAGCAAAACTTAAAATTAAGTGGAAAACACTGACAAGAGTTGGAAGCTTATAAATGAAGTTAATTCCACCCAGTAGCGACTGAAGAATTAAAAGAAATAGTCCTAAACGAACAGACTTTTCTTTTGGATGCTTAATAAAAAGAAATGTATTTAAAACAATGATAATTCCAGCAAAAACTCTATGTAAAATTGGATATATTGATGACTTATCAACAGTAGCTGCATAACAGATTGGCCAAGAAGTACACTCTAGGCCAGTGAAGTCCGCACTCACTAACCCACCAATGACAATTAAACCTAAAGTTAATAATATATTGATGAAGGCAAGTGTACGATACATTACAGTTCCACCTCTTGTGATTTTTTAAGAATGATTAATAACTCATAAATAAAGTAAGAAAGTAAAATAGCAAATAATAAGTGAACTGGCTGAGCAAAGGCTGGAAATGCTAAATAAGCTAAGACTACTCCTGCTGTAATGACACCAATTAACACTAACATTATTGAGATACACTTCTTTTGTACAAATGAATTGTCTTTGAACTCTTCCATGATTTTTCTAAGAGTATACGAAAATCCAAGAAGTACTAAGATTGAGAAAGAACGGTGAATATAAAAAATCATATCAAGTCGTTCAACCCAATTTGTCCTAGCTAAATTCGGCTCTGTATTAGTTATCAAGTCAATTTGCTCTCTAACTTGAGTTCCTAAAACGATTTGAATCACAACTAGTCCCACAAGAACCCACAAGAAGTCTTTGTAGCGATCAACGCAGTGTTTGCGATGAAATTTGAGCTCCGTTACCTCATATTTTAAATGGGCAAGCGCAAATGCAAGAAATATCGCGAGTAACATATGAATTGTAATAACAGCTGGATGTAGATGTGAACTAACGACCATTGCTCCTACACCACCATTTAAAACGACTAGAAACAAGGCCAATCCAGAAAGCCATACAACCTTCTTATTATTCTTCTTATAAGCAAATGATAGTACTACTAAAATGATCGAAGCAATACCAGTCCATACACCGGCCATTCTGTTGAAGTACTCCGTCCATGTATGCACAGGATTGAAAATAGCAACAATGCGACCAGGCTTTGCAAAACGAGTTTGATAATCAGCTGGAAGTTGATCAACACTTGTAGGAGGAACAATTTTACCGAAACAAGTTGGCCAATCAGGACATCCCATTCCAGCTCCGGTGCTTCTTACCATCCCTCCAATGAGAATAAGTGCAAAAACAGTGATTATGACTACAGGCAAAAACTTTTTGAATCGTAATTTTTTAGAATTTTCCATTTCAACTTCAGCTTGATTTCAACTTTCTTAACCCAACTAGAAATATGAATAATTTTCAATTTCAAAGTGTTGGGATAGTATTTCTATATAGGAGTCAATATGCACAAAAATCACGGTCCTGTCTATTATGGTGACTATTTAGAACTGAATAAATTACTCGATACACAAAATCCTCTCTCTAAAAAATATGGAGATGAAGCACACGATGAAACACTTTTTATAGTCGTGCATCAAGTATATGAATTATGGTTCAAACAAATACTTCACGAACTACACTCGATAAAAAACATTTTCTCAGTAGATAAAGTTGAAGAATCATTGCTTTCAACTGTTTGTTCAAGACTTGAGCGCATTAAAAAAGTTCAAACTCTACTTCTTGGCCAATTAGAAGTGATGGAAACAATGACCCCGATGGATTTTCTTGAATTTAGAGATTTACTTGTCCCTGCTTCAGGATTCCAAAGTGTTCAATTTAGAGAAATTGAAATTCTGCTTGGACTTTCGACAAATCAAAGGAAAGAAGTTGATCGTGAATATTTCCTTGGAAGACTGAATGATCAAGATAAAGAAAGGCTTTTAAAAATTGAAGCTGAGTCAACATTATTTTCAGCTCTTGAGAAATGGCTAGAAAGAATGCCATTTACCTTTAACGAGGAATTTGATTTCTGGAGTGAGTATCAGGCATGTGTTGAAGATATGTTATGTGGTGACGAACTTACTGTCCTTGATAATATGGCAACACTTCCACCTAAGGCGCTAGAGATACAAAAGGCAAACCTTAAAAGTACACGCGATACATTTGAAACACTTTTTAATTCTGTAGAATATAATAAATTAGTAAAAGAAGGAAAAAGAAGGCTTTCTCAAAAAGCGACTCTAAATGCCCTCTTTGTTCTTCTTTATCGAGATGAGCCTATCCTAACACTTCCATATACTGTTCTTGCACACCTTATGGATATCGATGAGAACTTTACGACTTGGCGTTATAAGCATGCACTTATGGCACATAGAATGTTAGGGACTAAAATTGGAACAGGTGGATCTTCAGGTCATCAATACTTAAAAGATGCAGCAGATAACAATCGTTCCTTCATCGATCTTTTTAATCTATCAACTTTTATTATTCCAAGATCGCAGAGACCAATTTTACCTGAAAAGTTAAAAACAGCTATGAACTTTAATTACAGAGATTAGAATGTATAAGAAATATTTTAAAAGATTTCTAAACGCAAACGAGGGCAAACTTCACTTTGCTGCTCACTCACACCACTACTGGCCAGATGTCACTAGAGATGCACAGATCAAGTACTGGGATGATAGCGCTAAATATGTTGATGAAAAATGGGGATTATTTTTTTCCAATGAGTTTGTCGAATTACAAAAGAATATTGCAAACGTTTTAAATATTTCTAAACCAGAGCAAATTACATTTGCACCGAATACACATGAGCTTGCTTATCGTATACTTTCAGCTCTTCCTAATGGAGCAAAAGTCTTAACAACTGATAGTGAGTTCTACTCTTTTGATCGTCAAATCAATCGTATTTCAGAAGAAAATATTTTTGATGTAACTAAGATTGAAAATAGTAATGATAAAAACTTTATCGATAGATTTATTCAAGAAGCAAATACTGACAAATATGATCTAATCTTTATTAGCCAAGTATTTTTTAATTCTTCTTTTGCTATTAAGGATCTCATCTCATTTGTTAAAGCAATCAATTCTAAAGCTGAAATTGTAATTGATGCCTACCATGCATTTATGGCCCTCCCAACAGATCTAAAAGAAATTGAAGATCGAATTTTCTACATGGCCGGGGGTTATAAATACTGCGGATCAGGAGAAGGATCTTGCTTTCTGATATCACCAAAAAATACAAAACTTACGCCAAAAAATACTGGTTGGTTTGCACAGATGGGAGACCTGACAAATTTTAGTGAAGATAAGGTTCCATTTAGTAATGATGGTTTTAGATTTGCTGGATCAACCATGGATTTCACGGCAATCTATCGTATGAATGCAGTTTTAAATCTATGGAAGAATGAAAAGGTAACTGTCCATGATATTCACTTACACGTTGAAAAAAACCAAGCTGACTTTCTGTCTGGAATAAAAGGGACAACTTTAGAAAATAAAATTGTAACAACGGCCAATAGAGGACACTTTATCGCTTTTATTTTCACCACAGCTTTAGAGTGTGAAGAGTATGCCAAAAGTCTTAAAACAAAGAGAGTTAATGTCGATTACCGCCGAAATATTTTGCGTTTTGGCTTTAGCATTTATCAAGATAGTGATGATATAATTAAGCTTATTAAAATTATTAAAGATATTGGTTAGGGAAAAAT
The DNA here is from genome assembly GCF_002903145.1 of Halobacteriovorax sp. DA5. Lineage (NCBI taxonomy): Bacteria > Pseudomonadati > Bdellovibrionota > Bacteriovoracia > Bacteriovoracales > Halobacteriovoraceae > Halobacteriovorax > Halobacteriovorax sp. DA5. The sequence goes on from NZ_PPDJ01000008.1 coordinate 11,923, forward strand.
GGAAGAGAAGAAAAAGCAATCACAGGAAGAACTTCAATCAGGAGCGTCTAATAAGAAGGGTCTTGCTAAGGTTTTAGAAAATATTTTTAGAAAATATCAGGCCATTGGATATATGGCAGCGATGATACCTCCAATTATAGTTTATATTATTTGTATTACTCTAGGATTGACTCCTGGATACATTTTTTTAACTACTGCATATGAAAATGTAGCAGGACAACACTTCATTATTCAGGCCCTAGCGATGTCATTTGCATTTGTTATGTCTTATGCAGCCTACTCTTTAACTCTAATTTTTATCGTACCATTCTTTAATTGGATTTATCCTCTGAAGATGAAACCATTTAAAGGGAGTTGGATTTCTCTAGAAACTCTTCCTTGGTATTATCACAATGCTTTAACACAACTAGTACGCTATACAGTTTTAGATTTTTTTCAAGCAACACCGATAATCACTCTTTTTTATAAAATGATGGGAATGAAGATTGGAAAGAATTGTGTAATCAATACGACAAATATTTCTGATCCATGTCTGATTACACTTGAAGACTATGTGACAATTGGCGGCTCTGCCACAATTTTTGCTCATTATGCTCAAGCTGGTTTTCTAGTTATTGCGCCAACAGTTATTAAGAGAGGTGCAACAGTTGGATTAAAAGCCTCGATTATGGGAGATGTTATTATTGGCGAAAAAGTTGTTGTTTCACCACATGAAGCGGTACTTCCAAAATCAAGACTAAATGCAGAAGATAGAAAGAAAGCAAAAAAAGAATCTAGTAATTAAGATATTTTAAAAAGAAAAAAATCATTACACCAGTTACTGAAACATAAAGCCAAATGGGTAAAGTCCACTTTGCCCATTTCTTATGGCTCTTAAAACTACCAGTCAAAGCATTCCAAAGAGTAATTAAAATCATTGGCAACATAACAATGCTTAATAAAACGTGTGAAATTAGTATTGAAAAGTACACAGGCCTTACAAAACCTTGCGCTATAAATTTCGTATCCCCATGGAAGTGATGATACAGAAGATATGAAACAAGAAAGAGAGCGGAAGTGGCAGTCGCCCCTGACATACATTTAATATGTGCAGAAACATTCTTATTTTTAATAAATCTCCAACCTACAAATAATAATGTCGCAGAAATTGTATTTAAAGCAGCATTTACCATTGGAAGATAATCTACCCACCATAACTTAACTGCAGCTTCTGGTTTGAAGTAAATAAACCAAACGAGAAAAAGTGCAATTAGACCACTTAAAATAAAAAGTAATGTATAGATGAAATTACTGTTGTTCTTCTTCATGAATCTTAGAAGCTACTGAGTTTTTTCTATATTTGTGAATTGTTTTATAAAGAATAAAAAACGGAATATAGATTAGACCAATGAAAGTCACAAGAATCCAAACTAACCTAGCATCCTTTGGATTATCCATAGATCCAGCACAACCAGGACACGCAAAAACGTAGTCTGAAAATAGTACTAGAATTAATATGCCAATTGGTAATAAGAAACTTTTCATATAATTGCCTTATATACCTTTCGGAAGGCTTAGTCCATTATTTTAGGTCAAAACAAAAAAGGCCCTACATAGGTAGGGCCTTTCTTACAACATATTGTTCACTAATTAAATTAAGTAAATAAATGTAAATACTAGAATCCAAACAAGGTCAACGAAGTGCCAGAAAAGACCACACACTTCTAGAAGTCCATAGTCACCTTTGTCAAAACGTCCCTTAAGAGCAAGTACGTACATATAAATAAGGAATATTACACCTGAAAGTACGTGAAGCCCGTGGAAACCTGTAATTGCAAAAAATGTCGAAGAAAATAAGTTATTACCATGCTCATATGTTGAGAATGTCATCCCCATATCTGACATAAGGTGCATATACTCATATGCTTGAATACCAAGGAAGATAACTCCACCGATAATCGTTGCAAGTAACCAACCTCTAATTGCTTTCGGTTGTCTCATCTTTACAGCATCAATCGCCATAACCATTGAAACAGAAGAACAAATTAGAATGAAAGTCATAATCCCTGAAAGGTGTACTCCACCAAGAGCTTCTACAGGGTTTGGCCAATGCTTAGTTGCACGAAGTACAGCATAAGCAATTAATAAGCCTGAAAATGACATGGCATCAGTTCCAAGAAATAACCACATCCCAATTTTATTTGGACTCGCGTGTCCAAATTGAGGGTCATTTGGATAACTAATTACACCGTCATGAACTAAATCTTTTGTATTAGCATGTCCTGCCATTTATAAACTCCCGTTATCTCTTTCCAGCTTTCTTAGCTTTTGGTGAGTAAAAATCACTTCCTAACTCAAGTACATACTTAGTAACTGCTTCGATTTGTCTCTTAGCATCACCGTCAAGAAGTTCTGGATCCGCAGCCTCTCCTTCTGGCCAGAAAGAAGGCATTGTTGTACCAGGCATAATCTTATCTGGACCTTCAAGCCACTTCTTAATCCAACTCTTTCTTAATCTTCTCTTAGCAAAGTGAAGATCTGGAGCAAGTGCAGGATCACTATTGAATCCAGTTGTGTGACATGAAGCACATGCTAAGTCGTTAAATAATTTAACAGCAGCACGTCTTTCTTCACTACTTTCCCAAACAACTTTTTCATTTTCATCAAAGATTGGTTGGTCAGCTTTTACACGGAACATATCAACAAGTTTTTCTTTTTCTTCTTTACTCATGTTGAAAGAAGGCATTCTTAACTTAAGCCATGGACGGATCTCATATACATCACCAAGGAAGTAATGGAACCAATCAGCTTGTACACGGTGCCCTTGTTCAACTAAACGTGGAGGCGCTTCGTTTACATCATCGTAAATTTTCAGCATATCACCGAACTCACCATCGATCTGGTGACATCCAATACAGTTAAACTTAACAGCAACCTTCATACCTTCATTTGCAACAGTTTCAGCAGCATCATATCTCTTAACACCTTTAAGAGGAATCTTCTGATCAACTTGACCGATAAGAGCTGTTGTAATTAGAGCAGCATCTTTCTCGCTCATATGGAACTGAGGCATTCTTAGTAGATCTTTAAATGGTTTATCAACACCATTGTCCCATCTTCTTGGGTTAAGTAGGTGCGCTTTAATCCAAGCTTCTCTTGAGTGCTCAACTTTCTCATGAGAGAAACCAAATTGAGTTAGAGGCTTAGAACCAATTTTTGAAAGTTCTGGACCAATTGGTGCACGATCTTCAAAACCTTTAATATTGTGACATGAGTAACAACCATATTTACCGATTGAACGACGTCCTAGTTCCATTGTTCTTTCGTGGTCGCTCATTGTCGCAAGCTTAGCTTTTGCAACTTCAACAGTATCAAAAGCAGAGAAGTAAGTTACAAGAATCTCATCTCTTGCACCTTTATCCATATCTGCAAACTTAAGCTTTTCAAATTGATTATTTTTAAGGCTCATTAGGTATGCAGTAATATCGTTAACTTCTCTATCAGATAGTCTGAAAGAAGGCATAATTGTATCTTCTTGGAAGTGACTTGGGTTTTTAAGCCATGAAGCCATCCAATTAGCATCTTTAACTTTAGAACCAATACCATCTAGGTAAGGACCTTTATGAGCATCAACTTTTTGAGACTCAAGTGCAAAGTCTTTAACACCGTGACAAGCAAGACATCCGATTTCACCAACCAGTTGCTTACCTTTTTCTTTATTACCACCAGTGTATTTCATGAAAGGCTTATAGCTTTCAGACTGAGCGTAAATAACTTCAGCGATTGCGTTTACTTCAGCGATATTCTTTTTAACAAACTCTGGTGAGTTATTATTATCGTTATTAAAGAACTGAGGCATTTTTGCATGCTTATTAAATGCTTTTGGTTCCCAAACCCAATTCTTAAAGAAATCTTTATCAAGCTTAGCAGCTATTTTCTCTAAACTAGGACCTGGTTTTCTCTTATGCTCCCAACCTTCAATCTTGTGACAAGCATAACAACCAAATTTTTCAAGAGCACGACGACCTTCATTTAAAGTAGTCGCTTGTGGAATATACTGAACACCACTGTGACATTTAACACATCCAGCTTCGTAATCACCACGTCTTAATTGTACGATAGGTACTTTGTGTGGCTCGTGCCAGTTGTACTTAGCAATCCAATCTTGTTTTTGTTCTTCTGTTGCAGGCATGTGAGCAGCTGCATTAAAGTCATTAACTCTATGCCCTTCACCACCGTGACATGAAGTACAACCAAAGTTCTTCATTGGGTGCTTACCATTAGCTCCAACCATAAGGTCTAAGTTAGGGTGAGTCTTATGTGGGTTTGGTTGATTTTCGTAACCTGGCTTATCAATAAATGTGTGACAAGTCATACAACGATCAACTTTTGGTACGTGTTGAAAGAATCTATCGTCAGTAATATTTTCTAATACTACTTGTTGAACCTTAACAGTTGGGTCCATGAAATCGATAAATGGTAAGTTTCTCAGTGCAAATACCGGAGTAACTTCTTTTCTCTTTTCAGCACCCTTAAGTAGCTCTAGACGACCAACAATACCGTTCACTTGCTTATTAATAGCATCAATATCAGTATTAAAGTCAGCTAGCTGTTTCTTAAGGTTCTTTTCTTTATCTTGAAGAGCTTTCTTCTTATCAGTCGATTTTGCAAAAAGATCTTTCTTCTCTTGAAGTTTTTTAAATAAAGAGCCTGCATTCGATGCATGTTCTGCGTGAGCAACACCGTAATTAAAAGCAAGTGCAGCAACGTCTGAGTTTAGACGACCATTAACGATCTGCTCTTTTTTAATATCTTTAATTACTTGGTTAAGCTCTTTCTCGATAGCAGCAATATCTTTGCTCTTAGCTTCAACTGATTTCTTAGCTGCCGCTAATTCGTCATTAAGAACTTTAACTTTTTCAGCACTGATCTTTGCTTCTTCTTCAGCAATATCTTTAGCAATTTTTTCTTTTTCAATTTTCATTGCTTCGATTTGAATTGCTTTCCAAGGTCTCATGTAATCATCTAGGAAAACCCATATTACCGTGACCAAAAGAACCAGTGAAAAGATCGCGAAGATCTTATTCAGTTTTTTCATATCATAGGCCATGCCTGGCTCATGTTTCTTTGACATTTTTATATACCCTTTATTACTTCTTCTTTAAGTATCTTTATATATCTATATCCAGATTCGCTTATAGGTTAAGTTCCCACTCTGGTAGAGCGATAATATACTTTAAGCTAAATAGCCATCTAAGAACCATCTTAATTGGTAATGAAGTCATACCAAGTACAAGAATGATGAAAATATAGTATCTAATCTGACCAGTGTTTTCGATAATCTTCTTCCCGTACTTTGACTTAGCAATTGCAACAGGAAGTACACAACAGTAAACAAGAGTTAGGATAATACCCACAATCTCTCTAACAACGATATTTGAAGGCATTGGAGTATTTAGCCACTTAAGCCATACAAATTCTGAAAGGTTTACGTTGTACTCAGAAACAACCTTGTGAAAGTCCCAGAACTCAAATGGTCCATAGAATGTCCAGTTTGGACCACGTAAGAAAGTACCAACGATAATTAGGTACATCCAAAGTACGATCCAACCATATAAGAATCCCCACATAGCGATTGGTCTTTCTTTAATTGTGAAATAACCATTCCCTTTTGGGTTTGTGTCAATATATGGAATTGCAATAAGACCAACAAGAATTAGACCTGGAAGTACAACCCCTGCCATCCAAGGGTCAAAGTATACAAGCATTTCTTGTAGACCAAGGAAGTACCAAGGAGCTTTCGCCGGGTTAGGTGCCCAAGTAGTGTTTGCAGGTTCTTCTAGAGGAGCTTTAAAGATAATCGCCCATACTACTAAGAAGATTGTCGTACCGATCATACACATTAACTCAGTAAATACTAAGTTAGGCCATACCCATACTTTTTCTCTATTTTCTGGAAGTGCTTCGATTGGGCACTCACCATTTTCAATTCTCTTGTCATTCTCTGCTGCTCTATAAAGTGCATACCAAGTAAGCCAAGCGATAAGAACGATAATAATGTTAATTGGAATATTATCTGGCCATAGGATAATTGCTCTAAAGTTTGCATCCATACAAAACCAAACTGTAATAGGTGCAGCAGCTATAAGTGCCCATTTAGCAAATTTCTTGCTTCCTACTACACGATAGTACTTCATCATGAAGAAGAATAGGACCGTCGTAATCGGGAATGATCTAATCGGATCGGCCAGCCAGTTTATAAGTTCTTTCATTTATATATCCCTTTCTCTCAAAATATATTTTCTAAAGTGGAGCTGAAATCCCACCGTCTTTTCTTACACGCCAGAAGTGAACTGCAATTAGAACACCAACAACAAGTGGAATGAATACACAGTGAAGAATATAAAATCTTAGTAGTGCTGGTTCCCCAACGAAACGTCCTGCAAGAAGCTGGAAACGAACGTCGTTTTTATCAGAAACCATCACGAAGTCACCAATTTGAGCTAAAGCTGCACCTGGACCACCATGACCTAGGAAAGGTGTTGCTTTTGCCATGTTCGAACCAACGGCAATCGCCCAAATCGCTAGCTGATCCCAAGGAAGTAGGTAACCAGTAAATGATAGTAGAAGAGTTAATACTAAAAGGATAACACCAACACCCCAGTTAAATTCTCTAGGTGGTTTATATGAACCAGTCATAAATACACGGAACATGTGAAGCCACACAGTAATAACCATGGCGTGAGCACCCCAACGGTGAATTTCACGCATAATCCCTAAAGGCACGTGCTCTTTAAGTGCGATAATATCGTTATATGCGTACTCTGCAGTTGGTCTGTAATAGAACATTAAAAGTACACCAGTAACAGTTAGCGCTAAGAAAATGAAAAATGTAAGTCCACCCATACACCATGTATAACCAAGCTGAACCCCTGATTTTTTTAGTTTGATTGGATGTAAGTGTAAAAACACGTTACCAGCTACGACAGCTGCTCTGTTTCTTGCGTTCGTTGGAGGCCCGTGTCTGAAGATCGATTTCCAGACCTGAGTTTCTCTAATGTAATCAACAACACCTCTTTTAGCCATTGTTATTCCTTCCTATTTATTAATCTAAATTAAACTTTTAAGTAACTTTGTGGATTGTCCCACTGACCTTTCTCATAACGATAAATTTTTGTTTTATCGACAATGATTTTTCCTTCAGCATTTAGTGAGATTTTATATCTCTCTAACGGTCTTGGAGCTGGACCTTCGAAGTTGATACCATTTTGGTAGTAACCAGAACCGTGACATGGACATTTAAATTTTAACTCGGCAGGAAGCCAGTTAGGAACACAACCTAAGTGTGTACAGATATTTGAAAGAGCGAAAAGACGTCCTTCCATTTTTACAATCCAAACACCGTAACCATTCTTCCAGCGCTCATCTACACCTTCTTCATAATCGTTAGGACGACCAGCGACGAAATCCATTTCTGGTTCAAAGTTAACGTTTGGATACGTGTAACGGAAAATTAAAGTTAAGAATCCTGCTACCGCAGAAGTGAAGGCTACCCAACCAACAGTAACAAAACTAAAGAACTCTCTTCGGTTTAACTGTTTTTTTACATCATCAGACATTTTAAAAAACCTCTATTTCTAATCATAAATACACAAATTTAAGTCACGATGACCCAATTTATGATTCATAAGTTATTGCAAATTCATTTTATACTTTGAAGGATGTTATCACTATTTCAACGAATTTAAAACTTCCTTTGCAAGACTAACTACTTTTATATCTTTCTCAATATTAATCATTTCCTCGACGCTAGGCGCCATCTTTTTCCAATTCGCTCTCTTTAATGCAGTGAGTACATTAAATTTTAGACCACTGATCTCCTGAACCGTTAACTTCTTACCTAAAGACTCATCATTTAGAGCAAGAATTTCATTTACAGTAGGGATCGCTTCATCACTCTTATATGCGATTAATGCTGTTGCTGCGGCATATCTCACAGAGAAACCAAGGTCGCTATTTAGCCTCTTAATAAATAAATCTTCTGTACCATCAACATTATGAGTAGCTAGAGTCAGAATTGTTACCTGAACCATGGCCGCGTCATTCTTCTCAATAAAGCTTTTTACGATGCTCCAATCAAATGAAATACCTTTAGGCATTTTTGATAGTGCAACCATCGCATGAAAATTAATTTCTGGATTATTTGTTTGTAGTGCATGCTCAAGAACTGGAAGTCCCCCTTCATGTCCAAGGGCACCAATGGCCACGACAATGAAGTCACGTGTTCTTGGGTCTACTGTCGTCTTATAAATATCTCTTAGGTTTGTTACTAACCAAGGGATATCTTCTTCTTTTACTGCTCCAGCAGAGATAACTTTAGAAAGCTCTAATGCTGCAATCCACTTATTACCAAAGGTTTTAGACTTCATCTCGTGGACAAGGTCTTTATAAGAGTGATCGTTAGAAAGCATCTTAGTCACACCAAAAATGATCAGTGCTCCTACTAGTACGATAGCAATAGGAACCATTAAAGAGCCCATTACCGGATTACTTTCGAGTAGTTTTTTATCTAACTTAGTGTTCTGATTTTTCTCGCTCACGAAGAAATTGCCTTATAGTAAATGTTTTATTAAATATGGGATAAGAATTAGCAAATTAGAGTATAGTTGACAATTATAAAAGGTGAAATTATGGCCTATCTACTTAGAGGACTGATCGTTATCATGGTTGCTGCAATTGGATTAACAACTTGCGTAGCACTAGGATTTATTGATGTGGGAATTAGCCACATTAAATTGGCCATTCCAGCCTATCTTTATACAATCTTCGCACAAGCATTTGTGATGTTTTATTTCATCGGTGTTTCACGCCTAGTTAATAACATCAATTTAATAGTGACTAGCGAACAAAATTTAAATGAGCTTTTTGATGAAGCACCAGGTGATTTAACTCCTTATAGAGAAAAAGTTAAAAGGTATGTTCACAAAGCTGACCTTGCAAAGAGACAGACTATTCCTTGGACAATGCTAATGATCATTCTAGGAATGATTGCATTCTTTCTTGGTGGTGCACATGATACGAATATGGTTGAAAAGACAACTCACTCTGGTGTTGCATATGGGTTCATCGCTTCAATGCTGATTGGATTTGTTAGACAATGGTGGTTCCTTGGTCAGACTCACCAATTACTTCGTGAAGTAAAGACGCTATTTAGTATTCCAGATGGACAAATGTAGGGTGCCATTCACCTAATTTCTAGATAGCCTTAAGCCAAATAAACACCTTATTTTTTCCAGGTGGGTTACGACGTGTTCGAGTTCTTGATTCGTAAATAATTACGGAGTCATCCCCTTTAACTTGGGCCATAAATTCTTTCAAGTAAGATCTTGGAACATAAAGGTTGTAATAGAAACCACCAGGTACCGCTAGCCCAGGCTTTACATTATCAACTTGAGTTACTTGATACAGGTCGAGAAGTTTACCAAGACGTTTTCTCGTATCATCAGTATCAGCGGAGTTCATCATAACACGATAAACTTTTGTGTTACCGTAACGACTATCACGATACCCACCACCTTTAATATCTTCTTCAAATGAAGACTGCTCTCTATCTGCTGACGAAATATCACGCGGAAGTGTATCAATAGAAGTTAGTACAACTTCCGATTCAACTTCATCACGTTCTTCATCTTCTAAAGTTTCCCCTAGGAAGTTTTCAGTATCATCAACATTTTCAATATCTTTAATATCTAATTCAAATTGTGCAATTTGCTCTTGATCAGCAATTGTTTCATCAGTGAACTTTAAACCTTCATTTTCCCAACGAAACTGAGGCTCGTAAACACTGATCTTATCTGATAAGTATTTTTCATAAGTTCTATTTGCAAACTCAATGGCCCACACAAGAAAAATTGCGATCCCAATGAAGGCAAAGACTTGAGCAAGGCTCTGCATTTTCGCACTTAAATTATCTCTAAGTTTTAACCTTGAGATATTAAAAGTTGTTCCACGAAAATCCTTCTCCATTTTTTTTACAAAATAAATCCACTCTTGATAGAGAGTAACTTCCATCGAAGTTAAGATTTCGTGATTATGGCTTCCTGAAAATGTCAGATCAACACCTAGTTCAGTAACTAACTTATTGGCGCTAAAATCACGATTCCTAGAAAGAATATCGTTAATTGTGAAATGCTCATTTATATAATCTTCATGCTGAGGAAAAACCTCGACAAAAAAACTACGCAGTAAAATTGAAGTATCACGCTCACTTTGGTGTAAATTTTTAGCAAGCTCTTCAATTGAAATATCTCGAGAAATAAAAACAAAACAAATAAATTTATCCCTAAGCCAAGTAAACCAAGACTCAAGTGGACCTACGTGAATATTGTCGATGATATAATAAAATCTTTTTGAAATTTCAAAAAGAGTTAAGTCTTCATCAAAGAATACATCCCAAAAACGTTCAAAATCTTCACGGTACTTTCCTTGCCAAGTAACATTTTGGATATCCAGGCAAAGCCAATCGCGAAAAGATGCATAATCATGATGAAAAAACTTTAATTCATCGTTAATATTTTTCATTTAAACTCTTTTAATTAAAATACCAATTCCTTGGCCACCACCGATACAAGCACTCGCAATTCCATACTCCTTACCTTCACTTGCAAGTTGATTTGCCAAAGTAGTCGTAATACGAGTTCCAGATGCCGCAAGAGGATGCCCTAATGCAATCGCTCCCCCCCAAATATTAACCTTATTTATATCTAGGGCAAGCTCTTTCATACAAGCAAGTGCTTGAGCTGCAAATGCTTCATTTATTTCCACAAGATCAATTTGATCAAGTTCCATCTTATTATCTGCTAAAAGTTTACGAATTGCCGGCACCGGACCAATTCCCATTATCGTAGGGTCAACACCAACGACTGCACCATCAATAATTTCAGCAATAGGCTTTAACCCATGCTCTTTAACAAAGTCTTCACTTGCCACAAGTGCAACAGCCGCACCATCAACAATACCAGAAGCAGAACCTGCAGTAACAAGTCCATCTTTTACAAAAGATGAGCGAAGTTTATTCATATCTTCAAGAGAAGCACCCTCTCTTAAATGTTCGTCTTTATTAACTGAACCTTTTCTAATTTCTACTTCACATATTTCTTTTTGAAGTTTTCCATCCTCGTAAGCTGCAGTTGCACGTTGGTGTGATAAAAGTGCGAATTCATCACAGTCCGAACGAGACACCTCATATTTTGAACCAAGATTTTCTGCAGTTATCCCCATTGGGCAACCTGCATGTTGATCAGTTAGAGCATCAAGGAGCATATCAACATTCTTCAATGATCCGTATTTCGTACCAAAACGTGAACCATAAGTTAAATGAGGAACCATCGACATATTCTCAGTTCCACCAGCAAGTACACAACTTGCTTCTTCTAATTTAATTAGGCGAACAGCATCGAGAATTGCCTGAATACCCGATCCACATAGTCGATTAATAGTAATTCCAGGAGTAGTTTCAGCGCAGCCGGCTTTTAAAGCGAGATGCCTTCCCCCATACATAGTATCTGTTGATGAAGGAACAACATTGCCCAGGATTACCTGATCAATTAGCTCGGCCTTAACACCTGTTTCACTAAGTAGTGAATTTGTGGCAGCAATAGCTAAGTCAACTGGCTTAATATCCATTAAAGAACCACCAAATTTACCAAATGGTGTTCGTTTTCCACCTACTAAAAATACGCGACGGCCTTTATTTAAGGACATATTTGCCTCCATTCACTTACAGTTAAATACTTACTAAAATATATTAGGACGCTTTTATGTCCTAGTCAAAGAAGAGTAATTTATGTCAACAGAAATCAATCGCCAACAGCTAGAGAGATTCAAACAGCAAGAGTACAAGCGACACTCCTATCAACTAAAGAAGGCAAAGCTTGAGAACTCTCAGGAGTATCAGAAGACTGAGAAAAAGCATCTTGCAGACCTAAAAAGACTCAACAAACACTATGAAACAGAAATTAAAAGTGTTGAAAACAGTACAGAACTTAAGTTAAAGCAAATTAGAGACAAGCAAACTGAACTTGTTAAAGAAGAACATGGTCGCATGGAGCTTGAGCTTGAAAATATGAAAAAGTCTCATCAGGCCAGAGTTGCAGAACTTAAAGAAACTCATGATAATCAGATCTCGCAAATGAATGAGTCCCACAAAGACACGCTTGAGCAAGCACGAGAGAAATACATGAAAGAAAAAATGAAATGGGAAGAGGCTTAATCTCCCAAAGGAAAGTAAATGGAAGCTAATAAGCAAAATGGTGGTGTATTTATAAATGGAAAGGCTCAAATTATTGAGATGCTGAAGTTTATGAATGCGGATGAAAGGGCGACTCTTTTGAAAAATATTCAAATGAGAAATCCTACACTTGCTAAAGAACTTTATGCTGAAAGTATTACTTTCGATACGATCTATGCACTAGATGAGATCGACTTAAATCAAGTAGTTAAATTTATTAAGGCACCAGTGATTGGTGTTGCACTTAAAGAATGTGAGAAATCTTTTCAAAAGAAAGTTCTTACAATTTTACCTAGAGAAGCGGCAGAAGAAGCCTACTCTTACCTAGTAAAAAATCTTGGTGCAAATGAAGCACGCGATATTCAAAGAGCAAGAAAGCGTGTCACAGATACTATTGTCGCCCTCAACAACAGAGGACGACTAAGTCTATAAATCACATTTATAATTAATTTTACGATCATCGATTTGGGGGCAGTTCTTGATATTGCCCTCAAATTCTGCCCTCAACTCTTTTGTATTTAACTGAAGATCTAATAGCTCTATCTGAAGAAGTATTCCATCCTCACTCAACTGATCAAGACATTTTGCCTTAATAGAATATTCACACTTGGCAGGATTTATCTTAGCAAGATTAACAAGAGCATTTTTTAGTCTCTCATTTCCATTGGCCTTCTTCTCTATCCAGCTATCAATATCATCGCGAACTCCATTTGAGTTAGCATCAGCTCCACCATGCCAATCATTATTATTGCCACTACATCCTATTAAGAACGCACAAAGAAAGAATAACGATAGTCTATTCATTGATTAACTTCCTAAATTTAGCTTCTACTTCATCAGTAAAAACAAAGTCGCTACTTTTAGTTGTATCGAATATTTTATGTTCTGCTAAAATATTAATAGCACTATCAAGACGATCGATTGTTGTGTTAACAATTTTTTTAAGCCACAGTTCATTTGAGTCGATAATTTTTGAAATTTCTGTAATTGGAATTGGGACGACTTCAACATCCTCAATTGTAAAACAAGACTCATCATAAACCTTACGATTGATTCCCCCCGAAACACCTAAGAAATCACCTTTCTTATGAGTACCAGTTGGTACAAGTCTTCCACTTTGTTCTTTTACAGTTAAAAGCGTTCCTGACTTCACAAGGAAGACAAATTCAGCACTTGCACTTTCTTTAAAAAGTAGGCTTTCAATCTCAACCTTACTCGTTTCATACGCGGTAAACGTCATCGATCTCTCCTCTAAGTGCCGTACCATAACGAAGTCCATAAGTTGAAAAATGGATATTCTTCGCTTCAATCTTATTTAGAATAGTCTGTGCACAAATCGCTCCAGACTGTATTGTTTTTGATCTTTTTCCAAGAAAAGCAAATTGTTTTCCAAGAGCTTTCGAATCTACTAATTGTATTCGATCAGTACTTTCATTAAAATCAGCTAATGAAATTGAATATTCATTAATAGCTTCCGCATTATAAGAATCTTCACCAGAAAACATTAATGCTAAACTAGTAAGAGTTCCAGCAACACCAATAACATCCTGTCCAAGATAAGATTCTAGGTTAAAGCTTTCAAAAATTTCATCTATTTTATTTCTTAGTTGGCCATCTCTAATCCAGTCATCAACTCGAACTGAACCAATTGGTAAAGAAACCGTTTCAATTATTTCAAACGGCTTTGTCTTTATTAAAATTAATTCACTAGAAGCTCCACCAACATCTAAAATAAGTTGTTTTTTGGATTTCTTCTTCATCATTTCATTTATACCAAAAGCAGTATAGAAAGCCTCTCCTTCTCCAGATATAATTTCAATATCCAAATCAAGTTCAGACTTAATTCTAGAGAAAAAATCAGGTGCATTCTTAGCAACACGAGAAGCTTCTGTTGCAGTAATAATAATATTTTTGCAACCTAATCTTAGACATTCCTCTTTATACTCTTTTAAAGCTTTAAAAGTATCTTCCATTGATTTTTCTTGAAAAACACCTTCTTTATCTAAACCTCGTCCAAGTCCTGTAATTGTAGAAAACTCTTGAACAATTTCCTTTGTATCGCGATCAATAACGAGCAAAAGTGTAGAGTTCGATCCGATATCGACCGAAGCAATTAAGTTTTTAGTCATTTTTAAAAATACCCTTAAATAATTTTTTAATTTTGCCTTTATTTTTTTGAAGGACTTTATCTGATTCTTTCTTTAATAAATTTTTTGCGGCACTCTTTGCTAACTCTTCGAGAGTATATTTATAGTCAGTATTTAGCGCATACCCAATACCTTCTAATCGAAAAGGAATTTTAGCTGTTCCATAGTCTCTATTCAGATCATGCTTTAATTCTTCTTCATTAACAACAACCGCTCCAAGTAATTCACCTGGGGCCTTGAAATCAATTTTCCCATTGCCTTCTAAAGCATATTTTCCTTCATCTAAAATAACCTTATAACTTTTAAATTGATGATAGCGATCGTCTAGGCGTCCATTAAAAGATACTTCGTTAATGTCACCGTTAATTGTAATATCTTTGCTCGCTAACTTATCAAGCTTCTGAAATAAGTTTCCAACTACCTTACCTAAGTTTATTTTATGCAGCTTAGCTTCTTTGATATTTAAAGCGACATTGAAGTCATACTCTTTACCAATCATTTTACCATCTAAATTACCCGACGCTTTACCTTCAATTGATTTAACAATACCTTTTGGAATAAAAAGAGCAGCGCTTACAATATCAACGTCAGTGAATGAAGCTTTTAGTTCAGTAGTTTTTCCCTTCTTATGAATCTCAGACTCAAGATTCAGATTCAAAGGAGCAGTCCCAAGTTTAAGCCTATTTGTAGAAATACTTAATTTCTTTCTATTTACACTTATACCTAACTGACCATTAATCGGTGATTCACCTAAAATAACATTCGAGAATTTAATCTTTGATTTTACAGGATAGTTTGAAAATACCTCACCACTTGTACTAGAAATATCAATATCAGTATTCTCATCTTTTTCTTCGACATCTCGAACCGTTTTATGTTCCGGCATCTTTTCTTTAATTTCTGTCGGAATTTGAATATCTTGTAAATGTAAATTCACTGTAGAAGTTTTTAAATAATCGAAACGGTCAACTCCTAAAACAAAAGGTGTAGACTGACCTACTTTTACAATACCTTCCAATAACTTCAACTCAATTGCAGATCGGATTTGCTTGCTATTGAGATTATTTTTCACATTAACATTTACAGGAATTCCAAGTGCAACGAGATTGCTATCAACTGTCGTTGTAAGACTTGGGAATAGCTTCTCATTTTTCGAAGTGATGCTTCCCTCAACTCTCAGATTGCCATCTTTAATTTTAACGCCATAATCTGCAACATTTACAAAATAAGAAACAATATTTTCAAGATTACTTTCTAAATTTATATTATGTAACTTTAATATTCCCTTTTCTAAGTCGTAGTCTAATTTCGATTTCATGAACTGATGTTCTTCCAGAGCAACCACAACCTTTGAAGACATCAATTTCTTTTCAACATCACCGTCCATTTTTACAGAGAATTTTTTTAATGGCTTAACAATTAGATTCGACTTTATGTTATTAATATCAACTTCGGCATTAAAGTTCAGTTTTTTCTCTTCTAACCATCTATCTAGTACCGTCTCTCCAATAATGAGAAGGTCAAATGATGTTTCATTTGTTTTTCCTTTCGAAAGAATGAAGTGAGACTTAAGTTCAAAAACAGAAGTTGTATTAAAACCAATATCTCTTAAAGCAAGTTTTTCAATTTTTACTTCACCAAAACCACTATCTCTTAATGCATAATTTGCATTAATATTTGTTACGTTAAAGTTTAGTGAGGCGTCAGAGAAAAAACTTAAGACGGCCAGACCAGGGCCATTATCTTCACTTTCTTCTTTTATCTTGATTGATTTTTTATCTTCCTGCTCAAAGCTTACAACTGCTTTTGAGGCAAAAGAGTTTTCCCAATTTGATCCCTTCTTAAATTCTATATAGCTAACTTTAGGATTATCAATATTAACAGAAATTGTTCCGTAACCCATTAACATCGTCCAAAATGG
This sequence comes from Halobacteriovorax sp. DA5, assembly GCF_002903145.1. Lineage (NCBI taxonomy): Bacteria > Pseudomonadati > Bdellovibrionota > Bacteriovoracia > Bacteriovoracales > Halobacteriovoraceae > Halobacteriovorax > Halobacteriovorax sp. DA5. The sequence continues at coordinate 28,259 of NZ_PPDJ01000008.1, forward strand.
AATCTCTATTTGAAGATTTTCAAATGAGCATAGAGGTAGTTTTCTTCCACCATGAGGATAGAGAATATCAACTCCTCTAATATTCACTTTAGAGTTAAGGCCTAGGGAATAGTCTAGAGACTGCGTTAAAACTTCCGCATTAGGTAATGTTTTTTGCAGCTGTGTTGTAAAGGCTTGTCTAATTGCATCTGGTTTTAAGTTTCGTTTAGCAACAATTAAAATAATTGCAGAAAAAACAATTAGAAACGCTAAAAATAAAAAAATTATTTTTAATGGTGACTTAGTTTTCACATACCCTCCAATGGTATTTTAGATTAAAGTCAGTGGCGCAAACTTTGCCATAAATTTCTTTTGTGCACCGTCATTAAATTTAATCGTTACCTTTTCATCTCCTGAAGGTCCGATACATTCTAAAACCGTTCCTTCTCCATAAAGAGAGTGAACAATCCTTGAACCCTTAGGATAAGTTACTTTTTTTGCACTTATACTTGGCGATTTTTCAACTCGGTAAACTGGTTCATCATCGTAAACTGGATCGCATAGATCGTCCCAATCATCATCCATTGATTGTTGGCGTCCACCACCTAGCTTTTTCCATATATAAAATTTATTCGGTATTTCTTGGATAAATCGACTGAAGCCATTAAAGCGTAGCTGACCAAATAACATTCGACCTTGGGCAAATGTAATATAAAGTCTCTTCATCGCTCTTGTCATCGCAACGTAGAAAAGTCGACGCTCCTCCTCTATTGCTGTTTCTCCATTTTCAATCGATTGATAACTTGGAAAAACAGTCTCTTCAACTCCTGTCACAAAGACATATTCAAACTCAAGCCCTTTTGCTCCGTGAATCGTCATTAAAGAAACTTCGCCTTGATTCTCTTCTTCTTGTCCAATTGCTGAGTTATCAAGAGTTATCGTTTCTAGAAATGCTCCGAAACGTCCGTTAGGGTTCTGATCCTCAAATTGTGTAAATGCACTTCCAAGCTCTTCAAGGTTTTCCATTCGAGCTTGAGACTCATAGTCCTTTGCAGCTCGAAGCATTTCCCAATAACCAGATTCATAAAGGAGCTTTTCATAAACGGTCTCTAATGCTTCCCCCTCATCATGAGCTACTTTAGCTTCAGTAATGAGATGTACAAATTGAGACAGTGAAGACTTAACTCGAGACGAAAGCCTTATATGTTTAAAATCTTCTGGGTTATCCACAACTCTATTCACAACTTCCCAAAGAGAACTATCTGACTTAATCGCCTCCTCTTCAATCTTTCTTAAAGTTGTGGCACCAATTCCACGAGTTGGTACATTGATAATTCGACTTAATGCTAGCGAGTCCTTGTCATTAACAAGAAGTCTAATATAAGCAATTAGATCTTTAATTTCTTTTCTTTCGTAAAACTTAATCCCACCAACAACTCGATATGGGATATTTGATTTTCTAAGTGCATCTTCAATTTGTCTCGACTGAGAATTCGTACGATAGAAGACGGCCATTTCATCGTAATTGACTCCATCTTCACTATGATGATGGATTAATTGTTCAGCGACAAAATCAGATTCTTCTCTATCACTAGAGCACTCAACGATCTCAATTGATTCACCTTCTGGATTATCAGTCCACATACTCTTGCCTTTACGCTGAGTATTTCGTGCAATTACAGCTCCTGCTGCTTCAATAATATTTTTAGAAGAACGGTAATTTTGTTCCAACTTTAAAATTTGAGCATCACTATAAACTTCTTCAAAGTCTAAGATGTTTCGAATATCCGCTCCACGCCAAGAATAGATCGATTGATCTTCATCCCCAACAACACAAATATTCCTTCTTTTCTTTGCTAGTTTTGTGACTAGGTCGAATTGGGCACGGTTCGTATCCTGATACTCGTCGACAAGAATATAACGAAAACGCTCTTGATATCTTTCGAGTACTTCTGGAAATTTTTCAAATAATTGAATAACACCAGAAATAAGGCCACCGAAGTCAGTGGCGTTAGCTTTGTGCAACTCTTTTTCGTATTCAAGATACATATCGTAGAAAATATCATCACTTTCTACTTCATAATCTTTATCTGAAATATCACGATCAGGATAATGACCGTGATTTTTTAGGTCTTCAATAAAATATAAAACTTCAAATGGAGAAGTTTCTTTTTGCGAAATTCCACGTCGATTTAAAATCGCTTTAACAACACTTTTTTGCTCACTAGTATCATAAATCGTAAAATTTCTACTAAGGCCTAAGTAATTTGCCTCAGACCTTAGCATTTTTGCACAAAAAGAGTGGAAAGTAGTAACTTGAAGAGCACCAACATCACAACTTACATCACGTCCGACACGATCTCGCATTTCTTTAGCGGCTTTATTTGAGAAAGTAAGTGCCAATAGTTGAAATGGAGAAATATTCTTCTCTTCTAAAAGATACGCAATCTTTGTAACAAGAGTTCTCGTTTTTCCAGATCCTGCACCAGCAAGGATCATCATTGGTCCATCAATCTCTTTAACGGCTTGACGTTGTTGAATATTGAGGTGGTCTAACTTCATTAAAATTCCTATTTACTCTTTTCTTTTTATTCAACAGTAACTGACTTTGCCAGGTTTCTTGGCTTATCAATATCTGTCCCTAAATTCTTCGCAATATAATAAGCAAGAAGTTGGTTTACTACGTTTACGTAAAGTGGTGCCAAGTCTCCAAGCCCGTCAAAGTCTAATTCAATATAGTGATCAGAGATCTCTCTTAAATCTTCCTTACCTTTTGGACCAATTGAAACAATAAGACCTTTACGTGCCTTAATTTCTTGAATATTCGAAACTGTTTTTTCAAATAAATCTTCACCGACTAGGGCAACGTTAACTTTCTCTTCATCAATAAGAGCAATTGGACCATGCTTTAACTCACCTGAAGCATAACCTTCGGCGTGAACGTAAGCGATTTCTTTGAGCTTTAGTGCTCCTTCTAGGGCAATTGGAAAATATGCTCCACGACCAGTATAGAAGAAACCTTTATACTTATAAATTGCATCAGCAACATCTTTAATTGGTTTTGTATTATCTAAAAGTTGCTCAACTCTTTCAGCAAGAAGACTATAGCGTGAAGAAAGAGAGTTTCTTAAATCATCAGACATACCACCATTAGAAATAACTTCTGAAAGAGTCTTTCCAGTTAATACTTGTTGAGTAAATGCCTTTGTTGAAGCAACACCAATCTCAACACCTGCGCGAATCATAAGATTCACATCACAGTCACGATAAAGAGTAGATCCTTCAGTGTTTACAATTGAAAGTGATTTCATTCCTTTCTCTTTACACATCGTTTGCGCAGCTAAAGTATCTGCTGTTTCACCAGACTGAGAGATGAACATTGCTAGTTCATTTTGACTAAGAATTGGATTGCGGTAGCGGAACTCACTTGCAACTTCTGTAAAACATCTAATGCGATTATTTGATTCGAAGTAATCTTTAATTACAAGACCAGCATAGTAAGCAGTACCACAAGCTGTAATACTAATTGCATCCATTGGTAGTTTAATTGCTGACTCTAAACTCTCTTTTCCTTCACCTTGAAAGTAATATTGAGTTAGAGAACGAATTAACTCAGGCTGTTCGTGAATTTCTTTAAGCATATAGTGCTCAAAATCACCTTTAGATGCAGGATCGTGATCGATCGTTTGCTCTTTTGACATATAACGATGAGTCTTAGATCCATCAAGCTCATAAAAATTTAATAGCTGATTATTTTTTACACTTAGGTGACAAAGAACATTATCTTCAGGGAAGTAAATTCGAGTGGCCATACCAGCAAGAGCATATGGATCACTTGAAACAAATACTTCAGAATTTACTTCATTACTTCCACATACTAATGGAGCACCTTTTTTAATTGCAAAGATTTCATCTGTTTCACGATTTAATACAACAAATGCAGAAAATCCTTCAATTCTTTCAAATGATTTAATTACAGCTTCTTTGATTGGAGTACCTTGGCGTTTATGAAAAATTAAAAGCCCAAGAAATGTTTCCGAGTCAGTTTCTGATTCGAAATAAATCCCTTGTTCTTTAAGTTCGTTTCTAATTTCATTGGCATTTTCAATGATTCCATTGTGAACCATCGCAATTCCATCTTTAGTCGAAACGTGTGGGTGCGCATTGTAATCTGTTACACCACCGTGAGTGGCCCAACGAGTGTGCCCAATACAAGATCTTGCATGAATATCTTTACCTTCAAGCTCAGCTTCAAGGTTTCCAATTTTTCCTTCTTTTTTATAAACGAGAAGCTCATCATTTTTGCTGATGAAACTAACTCCAGCTGAATCGTACCCACGGTACTCTAATCTTCTAAGTCCTTCTAGAACAACGTCAACTGAATTTGATGGCCCAAGATGCCCAACAATTCCGCACATAGTCACTTCCTTATATGTTTAAAAAATACTAATTAAAGAAAGATACCATTATGCGGGCGAAAATAAAATTTTTGCGAGCCTATTTGTCGCTTTTTTTCCTAATGAAACGCCTTGCCATTCCTTCTTTCGTCTCTTGACGCCCTCTGGCAATTGCAAATGATCCATCTGGCATACTTTTGCTAATTGTTGAACCTGATGCAACATAGCATTCTTTACCAATCTCAATAGGTGCAATCATTTGTGAATCTGATCCAATAAAAGATCCATCACCAATAATTGTTTTGTGCTTATTGGCCCCGTCGTAATTACAAGTAATGAAGCCACAACCAATATTTACATTGTCGCCAATTTCAGCATCTCCTGCATAGCTTAAGTGTGAAACAGCTGACTTTTTACCAATCTTAGATTTTTTTATTTCGACAAAGTTTCCAATTTTTGCACCTTCACCAATATCACTTCCTGGACGAAGCTGCGCCATCGGTCCAATTGAAGCGCCTTTTGAAACTTTTGAATCTGTAATATATGAATTGGCCTTAATAATGGCTCCATCTTCAATGATTGAATTCTTAATTGTTACACCTTGCTCAATCACTACATTTTTTCCAATCACTGTTTTGTCATCGATAAAAGCATTTTGATAAAGTTGTGTTCCTTGTCCAATATTTTTAGAATAACAGTAAGTATGCGAAGGATCTGAGAAACGCACTCCCGCTTCTAACATCAGGAAACGAGCAATTGAGCGCCTTAGATAAATATCTGCATCTGAAAGTTGAATAAGGTTATTTACACCTAAAAACTCACGAGCATCTTCAAAAAGAAGTGGAGTTACATTGGCTTCAGGGTTAAAGGTATCCGTAAGGTAAAACTCACCTGACTTATTATTATCAGAAAGATTGAATACATGATCCATTAAATAAAGTGTTTTAAAAATATAAAGACCCGAGTTAACTTCTGTCACAAGTCTTTGCTCTTCAGTTGCATCTTTTTCTTCAACAATCTGAAAGCCTGTCCCCTTACGAATAATTCTTCCGTAACCTGTAGGATTACTTGCTGAAAAAGTTGCACAAACTGCATTTGAACCTTTCTCAATCTCTTCAATGAGAGCGTTAATTGTTTCTTTTGTAATTAATGGTGTATCTGCACATGTCACAATTGTATAATCATAGCCACGAGAGTTTTCAAAATCCTTCAAATAAGTCTGAACGGCATGCCCTGTCCCTAATTGCTCTTTTTGATAAACGTAATTTATACCTGTAAAGCGTTCATTAACATGTTCTTCAACAAGTTCACGTTGATGACCAGTAACTAAAGTGATATCTCCAAAATCTTTAAATGTTTCGATGACATAATCGACTAAAGTATTTTGGTGTAAAGGTGCAAGAGGTTTTGGAATATCCATTTTAAGTCTTGTTCCCTTACCTGCAGCTAATACAACTACCGCAACTTTCTTCGTTGTCTTCTGTGACATATAAAAACTCCTAATAACCGACTATATCGGTCTCTTTTCACTCTATGCGATTACAACACATTAACTAAATCATAGCAAAAAAATCAGTTAAAAAACTCAAAAAAATCACGCATTTTCGCTCTTTTTATTAAAGAGTTTTTTTTATTGCCCGATGTTAATTAAGAACAAATTGCCTATATTGCGCCGACCTGTTGGAGGAAAGATTTATGGTTACAAATTACGAGGGTGAGAACATTGAGTTTAAGGAAGAATTGGCCCTCTTACCAATCCGAGACTTAGTTATTTATCCATTTATGATTTTACCTCTATTTGTTGGTAGAGAAGCATCAATCAAAGCTATTGACCACGCTATTAATCATTCAGATCGTCTGATTCTACTTTCGAGTCAGAAAGATATTGTTGCGGAACATCCTGCACCAGAAGAGATTTATGAACTTGGTACTGTTGCCATGATCATGAGAATGAGAAAACTTCCTGATGGAAGAATCAAAATTCTAGTTCAAGGTTTATCAAAAGCTAGAATTACTTCATTTGAACAACAATCACCTTTCTATATTACTAAAGTTGAAAAGGTTGAAGATATTACGACTGATAGCTCTAATATTGCAACGACTGCACTTATGAGAACTATTAAAGAACAACTTGAAAAAGTTATTCAACTCGGAAAAGTTCTTTCTCCAGATATCTTAATGGTTCTAGAAGATATTACAGATGCCTCAAGACTAGCGGATTTAATTGCATCAAACTTAAATCTACACGTTTCTGAAGCACAAACAATTCTTGAAACATTAGATCCAGTTGATCGCCTACACGCAATCAATGATATTCTAAATCGTGAATTAGAAATCCTAATGATGCAACAGAAGATGAAGACAAACTCTTCAACTGAAAGTGCAAATCAAAGAGATGTATTCCTTAAGGAACAGATCAAGGCAATTAAATCAGAACTTGGTGATGGTTCTTCAGAGCAAGATGAATTCGCAGAATTCAAGAAAAGAGTTGAAGAAGCAGGTATGCCAGAAGAAGTTCTTAAAGAAACGACAAAGCAACTGGCACGTCTAGAGAAGATGCACCCAGATTCATCTGAAGCAAGCATCATGAGAAATTATATTGAGTGGATGTGTGACCTTCCATGGAGTAAAAAATCTGAAGAGCATATTGATCTTGACTCAGCTCTTGAGATTCTTGATGAAGATCACTTTGAACTTACTCAAATCAAAGAAAGAATTCTTGAGCACCTAGCAGTTAGACAACTTAAGGGTGATGATATGAAAGGACCAATCCTATGTTTCCAAGGTCCTCCTGGTGTTGGTAAAACTTCACTTGGGAAGTCAATTGCTCGTGCTACGGGAAGAGAGTTTGTAAGAATTTCTCTTGGTGGTGTTAAAGATGAAGCAGAGATTAGAGGTCATAGAAGAACATATGTTGGAGCAATGCCAGGTCGTTTTATCCAAGCGATGAAGCAAGCAAAAACAAACAACCCTGTTGTTCTACTTGACGAAATCGACAAGCTATCTGGTGACTACAAAGGTGATCCATCTGCAGCTCTACTTGAAGTACTTGATCCTGAACAAAATGTAGAGTTTAGAGATCACTACCTAAACGTACCATTTGATCTTTCAAACTGTATGTTTATTGCGACTTCAAATATGCTTGAAAATATTCCAGGTCCATTAAGAGATCGTATGGAAGTAATCAATCTATCTGGTTACACAAGAGAAGAAAAAGTTGAAATCTCTAAGAGATATATCATTCCAAAGCAAATGGATGAAAATGGTATCAATGATGAGCACGTAGTATTTACTGATGAAGGTGTTGAGAGTGTTATCGAGCACTACACATCTGAAGCGGGCCTTCGTAATCTAGAAAGAAGAATCGGTACACTATGTCGTAAAGTTGCAATGAAAATTGCAAAAGGCGATATGGGAAAAACACACATCGTGAAAGATACTGTTGTTAAATACCTTGGTCCACCAATCTTCGTAAAAGAAGATCACAAAGATGAGGATGAAGTTGGAGTGTCAACTGGTCTAGCTTGGACATCTCATGGTGGTGAAGTTCTTTACATCGAAACAACAAAGATGAAAGGACAAGGACTAACTCTTACAGGTCAACTTGGTGACGTAATGAAAGAGTCTGCAAAAACAGCAATTAACTACATCAGATCACGTGCACTTTACATGGGAATTGATGAAGATATTTTTGAAAACCACGAGTTTCACGTACACTTACCAGCTGGAGCCACTCCAAAAGATGGACCTTCTGCAGGTATCACGCTAGCAACTGCCCTAGTATCAAATTGTACAGGCGTTCCAGTAAGTCGTGATGTTGCAATGACTGGTGAGATTACTTTAACAGGTAAAGTTCTTCCAATTGGTGGACTAAAAGAAAAAGCATTAGCTGCTCTTAGAATGGGTATCTCAACAGTTGTTATCCCATGGGGCAACAAGAAAGATCTTGTTGATATCCCTGAAAACCTAAGAGAACAGATTAATTTTGTTCCTGTTAAAACAATTGATGAAGTTCTTGATATCGCTCTAGTAGATTGGGCAGGTTACAAGAAAGAAGTTCAAATGAAAAAAGTGGACGAAAAACATCAAGAAAAAAGAAAAGCAGGCGTTGCCGCTTAAATAATGAGGGCCAACAAGGCCCTCTTTTTTTTTATCCAACATTAACTTAAAATGGAATGTATATGGGAAAAGAAGAAATGAAAGTAATGATTGTTGATGACTCTGAGATCTCTAGAACTTCTGTTAAAGATATTTTAGAGCAAGAAGGATATGAGGTCGTTGGCTGTGTTGGAAATGCACAGGAAGCGCTAAAACTATCTTTTGACGTTTCGCCAACTCTATTTATCATTGATGTTATTATGCCTGAAATTAGTGGCCTAGAACTAGCTGAATCAGTAGCAAATAACTTCCCTAATGCAAAAATTATGATGATGTCTTCACTTGATATTGAATCTGTTTGTATTGAAGCGATTTCATCTGGAGCGCAAGACTTCTTAGTAAAGCCATTTAAGCGTGAAGATCTACTTAGAGCAGTTGACAAGTTGACTCACGATATAGCATCAGAAAAAGCGAGTTAATTTAATGTTTAGGTTTTTAATTTATTTCACAATTAGTTTTCTTATTTTAGCTTTTCCAGTTTCTAAAAGTTCAACAGTATTTGATAGTGTAAATAAACCTTTGAAGCCTTATACTCAAAAAGTTTACTCAACGATAGCTTTTTACCTAAGTACTAGCCTTAGTGAAGGTAAAGAAATAACTGTAAAGCTATTCAATAATACTGCAAAAAAAGTGGATTATGTTAAACGAGAATCTTCTGGGTTTGCGAAGCCTGTCGCAAAGAAAGCTCAGGACCTCGACGCTCTCGATGACTATCAACATGGTGAGTACACTGTTGAAGAACGTGAGGCCCTTTTAAAAGTATTACGAGAAAGTGAATAGATTATTGATTGATCGACTTTGACTCAGTCTCTCTTTCAACTGTCCCACCAGAACTCGCAATTAACTCATCAATTTCTTGCATTTTTTGTTTGAGGTTTAGTCCCCTCGTTTCACAAATAGAATCATCAGATGTATTAGTCGATGCTTCTTTTACTCCGGCAAACACCTGAGCTGATAGTAGTGTTAGTACAGATAATAAAAATAACTTTTTCATAATACTTCTCCTTTTGTAGTCACTATATTCAATGCATGATGTATGCCAACAAAAGGACTTGTGTTTTCAACAACTTAAACACTAGTAAATGTTTAAGATGTATACGATTTTTCGTTGCTGTCTAGATTTTTAACACTTACCTTACAACCTTTAGTATCTTACCCGAATCAGTCGTTAAATAGAGCTCTCCGGCCGGTGAAATAGCTATCTGGCGCATCCTTTCTTCAAGCTCCTCAAGATAGCTTTCTTGTGCAATAACCTTATTACCATCCATTTTAAGCCTTCTGAGATGCTCACTTCCCAAGGCCGCTAAAAAGATATCTCCTTGCCAGTCCTTATATTTATTTCCTTCATATACAACCATACCAGATGGCGAGATACTTGGTGTCCAGTGCACAAGGGGCTGCTCCATTCCCTTCTTCTTCTCTTCACCAATGCTTGGGCCCCAATATTCTTTTCCATATGTAATTACTGGCCATCCATAATTAAGCCCAGGTTTTACTAGATTGAGTTCATCGCCACCACGCGGCCCAAACTCACAGCTAAAGACATCTCCTTTCTGGTTCATCCCAATGCCCTGTGGATTGCGATGTCCATAACTCCAAATTTCTTTTAGGGCACCACTTTTATTCTCAAATGGGTTTCCTTTTGCAGCACTACCATCAAAATTTAAACGAAGAATTTTACCATTATGATAAGAGAGATCTTGTGCATATTTTCTTTCTCCGCGATCTCCTACAGTCATAAATAAAAAGTTACCTTTAAATAATAAACGTGAACCGAAGTGGCGAGTCGTATCACTTATAATCTTAGTTTCTAAAAGAACTTCAGACTTTTTCAGTTGAGCATTAGAGTATTGCGCACGAGCTAAAGTTGTAACAACGGCCCCTTTAACTTCAGAAGAATATGTGAAATATGCATAGGACTTATCACCTATTTTTTTATAGACAATATCTAGCATTCCACCTTGGCCACGGGCCTTCACACTAGGAGCGAGTAAGTCTTTTGTTTGTTTAGTTTCAAAGTTATGATACTTGATCTTTCCACCTCTTTCAGTGAAAAGAATTTCATTTTCATTGATAAAAGTAAGTCCCCAAATAATGTCATTTGTTTTAAAGACTTCTTTTGCAGCTACTTTAGCTAGGGTAGTAATTGATAAAAAACAGCTTAAGATTAAAATAATTGTTTTGAGACTTTTCATAGAAAAAGTCTATCATGTTAGAAAGATTACGGAAGTAAAAACATATTAAAGTCAAATTGATTACTAGACTGATCAACTTCGATTATATCTCCTCCACCTATGGATTCTTCATGGCGACTTATACGGGAAGAGAACTTCAATCTTTTAACTTTTTCATTAGCAACTCTATAGTCTGTGGATGAATGCATTTCGTCATATTCAACAACATCTCCAGTCCTAAGGTCTAGAATAAGATTTAGTGATTCATTATTTTCATTTCGTATAATGAGCTCTGGGTATAAACTATGTTTTGATAATTCAGAAATAATATTTTCTTCTAAACGATAAGGAGGCTGTCCTCCATATAAACGAATAGAATTAACATCACCCAAGATCTTCACAAAATCTGAAATTGCGCCATTCAACTTAGTCCCACTATCAAGATGGGCCAATATCGATTTTCCATCTGCATTACTCATAACGACAGCAACACAAGTTGTAACTCCATATGTCTGTACAAATGAATGCCTCTGCGAAGATGTATAGATATATTCTCTTTGAAAAACCTCAGGGATATCAGCACGATCTAAAATAGTTAGTGCTAAAGAAGAATTAGCAAATATAAGTGAGCTTAATAAAAGAATATAAAAATGGGCCATTTTCATGACCCTATTATACTAATAATTAATATAAGTTTTTGAGTATTGAAAAGCTTTCAATGACCGTAAATTATTAAGACAGTAGATTCATAATTTTACGGACAAATGAAACCTTCTTTTCATAAGGAGGGTAACGTAGATCATTTTCTAAACAAAAGCTTCTCTTCATAACGGCTTTTTCATGAGAGAAAAGCTTAAATGAGAACTCACCGTGATATGCCCCCATTCCTGACTCACCTACGCCACCAAATGGCAGCTTTTCATTTGATAAGTGTACAATCGTATCATTAATGACCATTCCACCACTGCTAATGCTTTCAATAACCTTTTTCTTATCGCTATTAGAATCAAGAAAAGCATAACAAGCAAGCGGCTTATCATAGCTTTTAACAAACTCAATTGACTCATCTAAACTTTCAGAGTTGATAATAGGCATAATAGGGCCAAATATTTCATCCTTCATAATTGCACTATCTTTGTTGGCCCTTACATAAGTTGGAGAAATATATAATTGTCCCTTATCAACATCTCCACCAATAACAATGTCGTCTTGATTGATCAGAGATGAGAGTCTATCAAAATGCCTCTCATTAATAATTCTACCGTAGTCACCACTTTGTTTAATTTCATCACTATAGAATTTTCTTAAATATTTTTGGGTCGCTTTGAGAAAAGCATCTTCATCTGATTTTTTTATTAGAATATAATCTGGAGCAACGCATGTTTGACCAGCATTAAAAAATTTCCCCCATACAATTCTCTTAGCAGCTAAATCGATATTCTTCGTTCCAACAATCGCTGGTGATTTACCACCTAACTCGAGAGTTAAGGGTGTTAGAAACTTGGCCGCTGCCGCCATCACAATTCGACCGACATGACCATTTCCAGTATAGAAGATATAATCAAATTTTAAACTCAATAGCTCTGTTGTCTCCGCGACACCACCTTCAATAACTGCAGCTATCTCACTATCTAAAGCGTTAGTTATAATTGTATTAATTATTTTAGAAGTGGCAGGCGCTAACTCTGAAGGTTTAACAATAACTTTATTGCCTGCCGCAATTGCTCCAATTAGAGGAACCATGGCCAATTGAAATGGGTAATTCCAAGGAGCGATAACTAAAACTTGTCCATACGGTTCACTATGTATAGCACTTCGAGCAGGCATAAAAGGAAGCGGAGAGAAAACCTTTTTAGGCTTCATCCACTTTTTCAACTTTTTCTTTATGAGCTTAATTTCATGTAAACAAAAATCAATTTCAGAAAGATAAGACTCAAATGCACTCTTGTTTAAGTCAGCTTTAAGTGCAGCTAAAATATCCCTCTCACGGGCCTTTATTTCAGCTTCTAAAGCTTCAAGGGCACTGATACGGTCATAGTAGTTTAAATTTTCACGCCCTTTCTGAGCACAATATGCAGTCGTTATATTATTGTCCATAAATGTATTATAGCTGTATTTGAGGAGTTCAGGCAAAAAAAAGCCTGACTACGTGGCCAGGCTTTTTAAGGAGTTGAATATAATTGTTTGAGTTAAATTTTATTGTCCAATCGATTGAGTTGATGAACTTGATGATGTTGGTGCTGCTGCTGGAGCTTCCGCTTCTACACTTGCTACACTATCAGAGCTTGCATACATATCATCACAGCTAGTTCCTGACTCATCTAATGCAAATACATTTGTTACACTTAATAGAAATAAAAATACTAATGCTAACTTTTTCATAATTTCCCCCATTATGGTTTTGTTTCTTTGCTATTTATAAAGCAAGGAAAATGCCAACTTTTCGGATGTCTTTTTAAGTAGTTAGAGCAATAGAGGGTGTAATATTTTGTACAGTGTTTAGATTTTTAACAAAAAAAGGCCCGTTTCATAACGGGCCCTTTAGTATAAGATAATAAATTTAAAATAATCTTATTGTTGATCAGATGTAGTTCCACCTGGTGTTGCCGGCACTTCAGATGAAGATGGTATAGCAGTTGTAGGTGATGTATCTCTGTTATCTAAGTTAACTTTTGGACACTCACCATCTTTTTCACCAGTAGCCGCACTTTCTGCAGCAAAAATACTAAATGATCCAAGAACCAATAAAAGCGTTAGTAGTTTCTTCATATATCCCTCCAATTACATATTTAGGTTTACACCAGCAGGCTTAACAATTGCTAAGAGTGATTGGAAGGCCTGAGTAACTTGTAAGGCCATCTTATGTCCTGCTTTCGATTCTACTTTTAGAATCTCACCGTAGTTATCGTATTTAACGTTGATCTTTCCTACTTTATTCATAGTAATCTCAACTGGCTTACCTTGAGCATTGTATTGAAACTCAAGAGCTCTTTTCTGCTTAGTCTTTTTATTTAAATCCATCATTTTTGAAATACGACCTTTAGAATCGTAAAGTAAAACAACAGACATACCTTTAGAGTTATTAGCTTTCTTAAGGTTACCCTTCTTATCATAGTCAAACTCTGTCCAACCACGTGGGTTAACTACTTTAGTAATCTTCTTAAATTGCTTGTGATACTCAAGCTCTACAAAGTCACCTCTTGAAGAAGCCTTTTTAACAAGTAGTCCATCTTTATTATATTCAAAATTAGTTACGTGATTTCCTCTCTTAATCTGTTTTGGAAGAGAACAACACTCTGTATAAATCGTCTCTGTTTTAAGTCCATTAATTACAGTAAGGATTCTGTAAGTATAGTGAGATCCGTCTGGTTTCTTCTTGATCTCGTACTCATAACGATTTACAACTTCTTTCTTAGTTGGTGATTTCTTTGCTACTAAAGTCCAGTAGTGGAAATCAGGGTTTTTAGGATTACTCTCATATGAGTACTTAATTACTTCACCACTTCTCTTTGTAAGTTCTTTTACAAATTGAGTTTTCTTTTCATAAGCAATCTTTTGAGTTGATCCATCTTTATAAGTAATAAGAGTCATATTATGATTAGCATCGTAATCATACTTGAAATGATTCCCTGAAATATCTTTTGCATCTACTAAGTTATAATTTGTGTCATAAGTATAAGTCGTCTTTTTACCAGCACCAGATTCTACTGATTTCACAAGACCATTTGGATACCACTTAAAAAAGATTTGCTTGGCCATTGAGTCCTTGATTGACTTTAGTGAACCTTCTTTCGTGTAATCAAGATTAACAACATATCCGTTCTTATCTTTTACTTGAATAAGCTTACCTTCTTTATCAAAGTGGTTCTCTTTTCCATCATTATACTTTCTAATATAACCTTTAGCTGTCTTTACGACTTTTTGCAGCCCGCGAACATTTGAGTATAGTTCAGTTCCCACTGCAAGGTTTGAAGATACATTGAACTTCTTAGCATATGCTTGTCTAAGTTCAGCATCATTTGTAAGCTTCGTAACAAGAGTCTTTGCAACTGTCGTCGAAAGAGAAGTTTTCTTTCTCATCACATCAACGATTTTCTCTGCCGCTGCTTTAGGATCTACAGCCTGTCTTGGAGTGAAACGAGTCTTAGCACCTGAACCATTCTCGTGAACTGTTACAGAACCATCTGCTGAAACAACTAAGAAAGTTTCATAATCAGAACCCCAACCATAACCAAACCACCCCTTTCCAGGAGATTTAGAGTTGTACGTTCTTTCAACAACTAGGTCATTCCCACCACCAGGTACGATAATATCCGTGTACGTAATGTAGAAATTTCCGTTTTTCAGATTTACACCAGCAATCGATGCCAGTGAAAACAAACATAGTACTAATAGTTTTAAACTGATCCTCATGACTTGTATCCTTATTTAGTTAAAGAATCTTCATTCTCTCCATAGGCATATCGGAGGCCTTTAACTAAAACTTAAACATATAATAACTTTATTCTTTAATTTTCACTATTTTAAGAATGAAGAAGGTTCCAACACCGTCTAAAACACAGGCGACTACAAATAAGACAATCCCAATGGCCGAAGAAAACATCTTTGGTAGCAGAGTTGGATCATTTGCAGAGAAAATAGCTAGAATTACAAAGGGCATGGCCGCAATTGTGAAGCCCTGAAACTTTCCCTGGGCCGTGGCGGTATCGATTTTTTGCTTCAATCTAATGCGTTCACGAATAACAGTGACAATAGTGTCAAAAACTTCAGCAAGATTACCACCGGTTTCGCGTAAAATATTAACACTTGAAACGAACATATCATTGTCTTGAGTAGGAATTCTTTCTGCCAAGTTTTCGAAGCACTCCTCTAAAGTTACCCCAACTCTGTTCTGCTGCAGGATAATATTAAATTCTTCAGAAATAGGAGGAGGCATCTCATCAACAACCATACCAAGAGCTTGAGGTACTGATAGACCTGCTCTAAGACCATTTGAAAGCAGAGTTAGACCATCTACCATCTGGTTTTGATAAGCTAAAATACGACGATTAACGAGGTAATCAACAACAGGTTTAGGCGCCTTAAATCCTACAAAACCAACGATTAGGCCAAGAAACGCTCCACCACCCCAACTTCCAAATAAACCAAAAGTAATAAGAGTTAGAGTTCCAAGTCCAAATGACAATGCTAGGAGTGCATACGTAACATGATCTGGCTTAACGTCGATAAAAAGTAATTCAAACTTTTCTAAAATATATGTTCGAGTACCAAATGTTTGTTTTTCAATTAAATCAAAAATACCAACTGAATAGCGATAACAAAATAGAAAGAAGATTAAACCAATAAGTCCAATTAATCCACTTCGTCCTATTTGTTCAATAAAAAAACTCATTTATACCTCTATATCCTAAGCCTTCTTCTTCACAGGTGGTGCACCATTGCCTGGTCTTGGTCTAGCTTGAGGCTGACCCGGTCGTGGCCTTTGTTGTCCCTGCTGTGGAGGTCTCTTATTTGGAGGTGGTGGTGCTTTCTTATCAGCGTTAGCAGGTGTGGCCCCACCACTAGCACCAGGAGCATTCGAAAATAAACCACGAGGAATATTGTAACCTTGTCTTTCAAGGGTTTCGATAAACTTTGGAATAAAACCAGTCGCCTGATGGGAGCCAATAATTTTCCCGTTCTTATCGATATCTTTTTGTTGAAAGAGGAAAATATCTTGAAGAGTAACAACCTCTCCCTGAATACCACCAATTTCAGTAATATGTGTAATCTTACGAGAACCATCATCCAGACGTGAAGCTTGAATGATCAAATGAACTGCGTTGGCAATCATTTCACGAATTGCTTTTGGAGTAAGACCAGCTCCTGCATACTGTACAAGGGTTTCAATACGTCCAATACACTCTCTTGGATTGTTTGAGTGAACTGTCGTTAGAGAACCATCGTGCCCTGTCCCCATAGCTTGGAGCATATCCAGTGTTTCACCACCACGACACTCACCAACAACAATACGCTCAGGACGCATTCTTAGACATTGCTTTACTAGACAACGAATATCAATTTCTCCATCGCCTTCAAGTGAAGGAGGGCGTGTTTCTAAACGAACAACGTGCTCTTGAGGAAAACTAAGTTCAGCAGAGTCTTCACAAGTAATAATACGTTCATTGGCCTGAATAAAACTTCCCAAAATATTTACCAGTGTTGTTTTCCCGGAACCAGTACCACCAGAAACAATTATATTCTTATGTCCTTCAACAGCGATACGTAAGAAGTCCGCCATATTCTGAGTGAAAGAACCGAATTGAACAAGGTGTTTATAAGTAAGTCTCTCTTCAGGGAATTTACGAATTGTAATACAGCATCCGTCAATTGCAGAAGGAGGAATAATTGCATGAACCCTAGAACCATCATGCAAGCGGGCATCAACGTATGGAGTCTTTTCATCAATACGACGACCAATTGGAGCAACAATTCTTTCAATAACGTTAAGAACCTGTCTATCGTTTGAAAAAGTTACTTTTGAAAGCTTAACCTTTCCATCTTCTTCATAGTAAATCTTATTAGGTCCAACAACCATAATTTCAGAGATTGACGAATCAGCAAGCAAGTCCTCTAGAGGCCCTAGTCCCAAGGCTTCATCTAGAATTTCTTTAACAATGCTATTCATATCATCGCGATTGTTTAAGATGCCTTTTGTATCTTCTTTACCAAGTAAATCAATAACGACTTTCTTAGTCTTTTCTTTAAGAATAATTTTCGCTTTCGGATCGTTATCATCATCTTTAGATAGATCCATTTCTTCAACAAGACCTTTATGAATTCTAAGTTTTAGATCTCGCCATCCATTTGCAGCAGCTCCAGTTGGACGCTCTTGTTTTGTACCAACATCATTAGGTTTATTAAGCTTAGCCAATTGACTAAGAATTCCCTTTCCATTGATTGTACGAACTAACTCTGTGACACCTTTAGCAAAAGCACTATTTTTAGCCGCCAGCATAACTGGTTTCTTCTGATTAATGGCCATTGCACAAGTTTGTTCATCTTTTTGAATTTGAGCTAAAACAGGGCGACCAACAGATTTCCCGGCCACATCAGCAGTTACAGGATGACCTTTTTGCGCCTGATTAAAAACAAAATGAATCATTTCTTTAGGAAACATCATTGTTATTAATTCTGAAACAAGGCGCTTAGTCTGATTTAGAGCAAGAAGGTCTGGAGTTATCACAACTAAAATCATCGTTGAATGCTCTAAAGCCTTTGCAGTGAGATCAGTGATTTCCGTTCCAACGTCAATAACAGTGAGTGGATACATGCTTTTTACGGCTTTAAGTACCTTACCAGCTCCATCAACACTCATCCCTTCAGTTGCTACAGGATCATTTGGTAAACCAATATAATGAACACCACTTGGGTGCATATTTACGAATGGCTGAAAAGTTCGTGGATCAATATTTCCATTAAAATTAAAAAGATCTTTTAAGTTCTTATTTGTTTTAATTCCAGTTAACAAATTTAAGTCACCACTAGCTCTTTGATCGAAATCAAGAAGTAATGTCTTAGATCGCTTTTCACCACTGAAAGCAAAAGCTAGGTTTGTAGCAACTTGGGATTTCCCTACGCCGCCTTTACCACCAATGACTGTAATAATATGACCTTCGGCCACTATGGCCCCCTCTTTCTAAATTTTCTTTTAATATCTTCAGTACCAGTTGAGGCACTCTCAATAATCTCAGGAGTGATAAAAACAACAAATTGCTCTTTAGATTTTGAAACATCTTTTGAGCGTACAAATGAGAACAAAGAAAAAACTTGTCCTTCTTCACTTCCATCACTACCAGTTGTTGAAACACCATCAGGTGGGTCTTTGTCATATTCGGTAGCAGTTTTATTAATTGAAATACCACCAACAACTGCTGATTCACGAGACTTAACAATAATTTTCGTATCGAGATTATTAGTTTGTTTATCTGTTCCTTGAGAAGAAGAAACACCAAGAATAATATCAAGATTAATTTTTTCTTCTTGTAGAATCTTAGGTGTTACATCTAAGTTAAATCCCGCTTCGATAACTTTTGCTTGTTGGAACTCCCCAGTACCAACCGCAACGTTCCTCTCAGAACCCTTAGATAACTTTGCCTTTTCACCATCTTTAGTGATCACCATCCCAGATTGAACAATTCGAGCATAACCAGCTGCTTTAGCAGAACTCAGTTTAGGAAATAGTTGTGAGATTGTTCCACCAAAACTACCAGCAGATGAAGTCGTTACTGTTCCACCATTTTCAGTACGTCCAAAAACGATCTGTCCACCTGTTGTTCCAACGCTTGGATTCCATTTAAATCCAAAGACACGATTATAATCTTTTGAAAGCTCAACAAATTGAGCAGTTATTTTAATAAGTTTTGCGGCTTGAGGTGGCTGAGGCTTTCTATTGATGGCCAGAAAGTTTCTAATAATCTCACCCTTATCAAGTTGCTGAACAGAATCTGTTCTTCTAGCTAAACTTTGAATTCTATCAGGTAAGTATGTCGCCGCGATTTTAACAGCAAGGTTACTTTCTTCTTCTGAGTTTACAATTCCTTCTAATAAATATGAATTATTAAAGAATCTAACTGTTACATCTTTTAAGTTATTTCTTCTTAGACCTTCTTGCATTTCTCGAGAAATAATTAAATAAGTCTGTGGTGAAACTTCAACAAGGTTCTTAACATCTGGGTAATCTTCTAAAACTTTTACAATTCGCCCAATATCTCCAGGAACAATAATCTTTCCTTCAACAAAGACCTTACCACCCTTCAAGTTTATTTCTAAACCTTCAATTGGTCCTAATTGTTCTTTAATTTCTGCAATAAGCTTTGACTTCTCTGTTGCAGTAACAGTTACAAGATAACGCTTTTTAATAGCACCTAAGCGATCTCGAACAGTAACAGAAGTAATACCAGGTGCTTCACCTTTTAAAACAAGCTCACTTGTTCCCGCCGCAGTATTAACTGGTTGTACTTTAAGAATTCTTTGATTTGCAATTTGTACACTTCGAGATGTTATTGTGAAATCAATTGGTAAAACTTTATCAATACCAAGAACTACCTCTACTTTTTCTTCAGATACCCCAATACCAGAAGAGGCCTGCTGAGCGCTGGCCGTTAATGCAAATATAAATAGAGTTAAGTACGTTAATATTCTCATTAATTCTTTTTCTTATATTTTTCGTTAAAGAAGGCCCTTGCCTCATTCTTATCAGTATCCGAAAGAATATCGTAGAGTCGAGTTCCTTCGATCATTGCCTTCTCACCATCATTAATATTTCTTAAAGTCAGAATTGGTTTATTTGGTTGGAATACATAAAGATGCGCAATCTTCTGAGCTTGAAATGGACTAAGCTCTAACGTTACTGTTGTATAATTAGAGTAAGTGTTAAGTTTCATTTTTCTTACAACTTCCTCTGTTTTAACACCAATTAGAGGAATATTATTTGAAACACTCATCCCTGTTGAAAGAACACGAACATCTTGAAGGATTGTAACGATTTTTTCTTGATCTTTTCTCGCTCCACCTGTGTAATCAATCGGTGCTAGAACATCGACACGATCACCAGGACGAATAAGCTTTCCTACTGAACTTCTTTCATCAACTTGGAAAGCAATTGCACGCATCCCCACTGTAACTTCTCTTGAAAGACCTGTACTCTCTCCAGGATATGTTACACGTGGTTTTGTAATTTGCTCGCCTTTTAGAATTGGAACTGTCGCAATTGTATTTTCAATTTCTTTTACTGTTTTAAAACTTCCAGGAGCTAAGAATTTCTGTGGAACTGTAATAATTGAAACCTTCGTTTCATCCAGTAGATCGAACTCGCGAATATCTTCTTTAGCAACAAGAACAGAACTCATTGTTCCATACTTTTTAATCAAAGCAGATTGTTGATCTTCGATATAAGTGTGGACCATAAACATGGCAACACCTGCAATAATAAGGGCCAGCGTAAAAGCTCTAGTATTCATAAAACATCCTGTTTTACTTCGTTAAGTAATCACTTAATATTTTAACAAAAAACAAGCATTTAGTTACAATGAGGCATTTTTGGCTACTTATAGCTACAAGAAGTGACCGGAGAAAGGATAGTGGCATCATTGGCCCTAAATAAAACATCACCTGGTTTAGTGAAGGTCTCACCACAGACTCCAAACAAAGTGAACACCTTAATACAATTTGTATCCTCTGGATCACCTGCTTCTTCGCAATTTTCATCTTCAGCTGCGGCCCAAGGAAGAGTTGGAATTTTAAAGCTTGATGAAATCGGTGTACTATTAGATTGTAGTGTTTTATTCCAACCAATCATAAAGCCTCCAACCTCAGTGAACGTCCCACTTAAGCTTCTGATATCATTTCCACCAATTCCATCAGAGTTTCCTTTAAGAATATAAAATGTATATGTTCGAGTTGCTTTATTCTGATTAATCGATGCATTGATTGAGTTGCCTACTGTAATGAGCATCACAACCATATAAAGAAGAATTGGAATAAAAATCATCGCCTCAAATAAGGCCTGTCCTTCTTCATTGTTAAATATTGTTCTTTTCTGATCTGCACTCAAGTTAACATCCGTTATCATAGATCGTTGAGTTCGTACTTGAACAATTCCCATTTCCTAGATCAGTGGCAACCTCAGAAAAAGCTCGACAAACCTGAGCAAGACACTCTCTTATCGTAGGCTCTTTTCCTAGAAACGATTCAATTCGAAAGTCTAAGTCAATATCACCTGTTAATACCTTCATGACAGAGAATTTTGTTTTATAATCTAGATACGTTCCACTTAAGAACCACTGGTTTGTTGTTTTTGAATTAAATTTTATCTGACAATCAGTGCCGCAATTAACAACATTATATGAGTTGAAAACTTCCGTTGCATTTTGACGTGCAAGAGAGTCATTTTGAATTTTATTATCTGCAACGAGATACGCTCGTGATGCCATAAAATTTGCATATTGAAGAAGATAAGTATTTGTATAATTAATTGCAATCTTTGCAAAAACAAAAAAGAAAGCGATCACAAAAGTAAAAGTTGATAGGAACTCAATTGTCGATTGCCCATTTTGATTTCTTATCTTCTTATAATTGCTCATCATAAATTCCTACAGGAGAGAAGAAGTGAGACCTTCCTTCATCATTATTATAATAGAGAGGATGAACTGGATTTCCATAAGTTTTTCCATATGAATCGACACTACCTTTATCACCATAGCGAGCTGAGTATTCCATAGAGCGGGCCAATGTACCAAACATGCCCTCTCCAATCATGCCTTGAAAACCTTCACTTTTGAAGACTAGCATTGCAAAAGATGTCACAACAACAAAAAGTAAAATATACTCTACTGTCGATTGTCCCCTTTCATTTAAAAGAATATATGCTTTTTTATTTTCCATCCTAGAAATATCCATGAAATAAGTATAACAGGGGCAAACGCAAATTTCTTCCCAAAAATCTTTTTAATCTGAACGATATTACCTTCTTTAAAAGCCTGAATAATAAACTCAAGATTTTTAAGAATATTCGTAATAAAAACTGAAAGCCCGACAATCACTGTTACAACAGAAAGGGAGATCAAAGCTTGATCTTGATGAGCGACTGGAATTAAAAGAAATAAACTAGCTAAATATTTCGAATCACCACCGCCCATAATTTTTAAAATAAAAAGTAAAAAACCTGCGAGAAATATCCCTAGAGGGTAAAGAAGTGTTTCAATTCCAATAATGTAGTTATTCGGGAAGAACAATACGAGAACTAAAAATAAAAAGATGTTTCCAATTGACCATACGTTTGCAATCTTTCGAGATTGAATATCGATATAAGAAACATAGAGTAATTGAATAAAGATAAAAACATAGACACTAACGGGCACTCTAACCTACCTATCTTGGTTTACATATGGTGAATGCCAACAGCCATTAGGACACGAGCCTGTTGCAAGCTCCTGCGATAAATGGAATGCAAAACTTTTAAAAAAGCCTGTAGTATAAGCCCCTATTCCCCTTGCCATTGCAATGGAAATACCAGCAAAGAATGCTAAGATAAAAATATACTCTATTAAAGCCTGACCGCTTTGAGACTGACGTGACATACTTAATATTCTACATTAAGTATGCAAAAGGTTTTGGTGAGAAAGTTTTTCCTCCGCTCTCTAGAGTAGAGTGCTTGATAGTCGCATCAAACTAAAGAGCGGAAGAATTAGTTTCCTTGTAGTTCGCGAAGTAGGTTATCCGTGTTCCCGAAAACACCATCAGTAAGAGTTGTAATACCCTCTGATGCCTTTTCCTTAAACTTCATAACAAGCATCGCTGCAACAGCAACAAGTAAGATATACTCTGTTGATGTTTGACCTTCTTCGTCTTTTAGAAACGCTAGCAAGGTTTTCATTTCATACTCCTTTCAATCGCCCCCATTCAGCGGGGTTGAAACTTAAATAACTACTTGAAAGTTTCGGCAATAACTGAGTAAAGCTTTAACTTTTCTTAATAATATTTTAACACTTCGCGCATTTGGTTCAAAAAAAAGGTGTATTTGTTCATAAGTATCTGTAAATACTACCGTCAAGTGCTTTTAATTATGCCTATTATTGTTGCCGTTTACGTTTTTCGGGTATAATTTATGAGTGAGCTAGATGGGCACCAAATAAAGTTGTTTCGCCCTACAAAGCTTAGAAAGGAAGTGGTCACTGGTCACGGTGAGCAGGCCCATGAATCAGTGGGAAGCCTAAAGTGATTATCACTACATCCCCCTGTCGTACGACGGGCGGAAACTTTCATCGCTCATCTAGCTCATTCACACTGCCCTTTCCATTGCGCAATCCAAAAAATTCTTTTCAAATCATCAATATCTAGTAGAATTTAAGTTATGGATATTACAAAATTTGAAAGAAACACGGAAGTATCAACAAAATGGATCGAAAATCTTGCTCTCGAAGAGATCAATATGGACGAGAGTGGTGTTGTAAGTTTTAACGACCACTTAAATCCAGCATTCCAACTTGAAGAATCTTCAATTAACTTCATGAATAAGCTCAGAGATCTTTTTGAGATTTATGTCCATAAATTCAATGAATACCGCGGTGATAATAATACGATCAAAATTTTTAAGATTGCTAATACAATCAATGACTTTATGATCTATCGCAATTCACTTCGTCTTATTTTTGCAAGAAAATCAGATGATCTTATTTCAATTGGCTTCTTAGCGAATGGGAAAGACATCTTTAGTGCTAGAACTAATGAATCTCAAGTTCATGGCGGTGGACATCTTCACGAGATCCGCGCACACATCGGGCCATTTAATCAAATCACATGGCGTTTTGAAAATGAAGTTGTTGATTGTGATGCACTTGTAAGACACTACTTAAGCGAATTTATCAAGCTTTCTGCGCGCTAAGAAGATTTAGATATAGTTAATTGTATCCTTAGACTCATGTGCTTCCTTAGCATCAAGGCCTACCCGTAACTTTTGAGCTGAATATTCTAAAGACTCTTCTACAGTTGGTAGACGCAAATGCAGATAGCCCTCAGCATTAGTGATATTCATATTAAAATTTAGAACACCTGAACTATTATCTCCAACCTTTGCTGAACTCATAATTGGATATGGCCATTTGGCCGATGCAATCAACTTTTGTGGTTCTTGAAATTTTTGACAATACAGTTTTCCAAAAGAATAAGTCGACATAAAATCATTTGAACTAATTTGTAACAAACGATTCTTAAGACCTCTTTCGATGCAAATTTTGATAACCATTCCAAGGTAGTCAATATCGAGAAAGCCCGTTTTAATATAGTCATCAAGTTCAATCTCTTCTCGTGCATGAAGCTTTGCTTGAATTTTCTCAAAGAGATTACGACGAACGTGTACACCGCCTCTTCCATATAATCGACAAACTCTAAAAACTAAGTAATTTAGAGAGGATTTTTGAATATAAAATTCCGCAGCCGCCTGAGTCTTGCCATAAGTAGTAGTTGGATCAGGAATATCTAACTCAAAATTTTCAGATGATTCACCTGAGAAAACGAAACTTGAAGATAAATAAATAATTTGTGATTTATATCGCTGACAAACATCTGCCACAGTAAAGAGTCCACTTGTATTTAAAGCATCCGCCCTTCTCTCACTTAGTGCACAATCCACAATTGAAGATAAACCTACCGCATATATTGTAATGTCTGGTTTAAATGTATACATGATTAACTGAACTTCTTGCTTACTGTGAACATCACATGGAACAGTTGTTATGCCATCAATAGAAACAGGGTTCTTATGATAAGTACCAATGATTTTGTAGTCTTTCTTTAAAAAGCTTGCAAGTGATGAGCCCACAAATGAAGAAATACCAAAGATTAGAATTGTCTTGGTTCTTTGTTCAGTCATGATTCTATTATATAGGTAAGATTTGTTTTTTGAGAAAAAAAAGAGGAGGCAACTATGTCCTATTCAGGACCATAGTCGCCTATATGATTAGTTTATCCGATTAGTTTTAACGCCACATTTGGCACTTGGTTTGCCTGTCCAAGAACAGAGGCTCCCGCCTGAATTAAGATATTGTTTTTAGTCATGTCGGCAGTTTCTTTTGCCACATCAACATCTCTAATTCGCGATTTTGCCGCACTCAAGTTCTCATCACTGATCCCCAAGTTATTGACTGTTGATGTGAGTCGATTCTGTAACGCACCCATACTGGCACGATAACCGTTGACTGCGACCAACGCATCGTCAAGTTTTTGAAGAACTGCTTGAGAGCCTTCTTTAGTGGACACACTATCTGAGGCAAGTCCAAGTGCTGTGATTGTAGCATCTGATCCTGCTGCATCGTAAGTAAGTCGATCAAGCATTGGATCATTGTGAATCCCAACTTGAAACTCGAGCTTGCCACCTGTTCCATCGAGTAGCTGTGTTCCGTTAAAGTTAGAAGATTTTGCGATTCTATCAATCTCTTCTTTAAGCTGTTGGAACTCGATGTCTGAAAATGCTCTTTCAGTATCCCCAATCGTGTCAGAGGCAGTCTGTACTGCAAGCTCTCTAAGACGAATGATGATATTTGAAACTTCATTTAATCCACCTTCTGCTACCTGGACAAGTGAGATTGCATCGTTTGCGTTTCTCTTTGCTTGCCTCATACCTCTGATCTGAGCTTTTAAGTTTTCACTAATTGCCAGTCCAGCGGCGTCATCTCCAGCCTTTGTAATACGTTCACCTGAAGATAGTTTTCTTAAGTTGTCCCCAACTCTTTTATTTGTAAGTGACATTGCTCTTTGTGCTGCGATTGATGCCACGTTTGTATTAATTCTGATTCCCATGATTAGTCTCCTTTAATCATCATATAAACCTCCTGTTTGATAATTGAGCATCCAGCTCAATAAATTCGTTAATAATTAAATAATGCTTCTACGGATAAACCAATCATTCCTCTATATATATTTGCCAAGCAATCAAAGGTTGCAGTCTCTAATTGCCGTACATAACTTATCCAGTAGTATGCATATTATTGACTCCGTGTTCTTTACTCTAAAATTTTCTAAACAATGCTAGTGCCATCCGGCGCTGTCAGGGATTATTACCCTTGAGCAGCAGCCTGGATTAAGCTTAGTGCACTGTTTGTACTAGTGTTCGCCTGAGCAAGAACCGAAGTACCGGCAGTCATTAAAATGTTTTGTTTTGTTAAGTTTGCAGTTTCTGCTGCTACGTCAGTGTCTCTTACACGAGAGTTTGCCGCACTTAAGTTTTCAATCGACGTTGCAATATTATTTACCGTTGACTGAAGTCTGTTTTGAAGGGCACCAAAGTCCGCTCTAATACCAGATACAGAGATAATCGCCTGATCAATTGATGATAGAGAGTTCTGTGCAGAAATCTTATCAGCAACTGATGCTAAGTTAAGACCAAGAGCTGCTACGTTTACGTCAGCTGATGATGCATCAAACGTTAAACGATCTGATATAGGGTCATTACGCGTACCGATTTGGATATCAAATACTGCACCTGTACCGTTTAGTAGTGGTACTCTGTTGAATTCTGTTGAGTTAGCGATACGATCAACTTCAGAAGTTAATTGTTCGAATTCTACGTTTAGGAACTTTCTTTCAGTTGCTCCAATAGTATCCGAAGCTGCTTGTACTGATAGTTCTCTAAGTCTAATTAGGATATTTGAAACTTCCCCTAAAGCACCTTCAGCGATTTGAACTAGTGAAATACCGTCTTCTGCGTTTCTTTCAGCTTGTCCAAGACCTCTAATTTGAGCCTTTAGGTTTTCAGAGATTGCTAGACCTGCGGCATCGTCACCCGCTCTGTTAATTCTCTGACCTGATGATAATTTTTCTAGAGATTGTTGCATACCAAGACGTGTTCCACGTAGGTTTCTCTGTGCGTTTAGAGATGCAACGTTCGTGTTAATTCGTAGTCCCATTCGATCCTCCTTGACTGGGTACCGACAAGATTCCTTCCTGTCAGTCAGCTGAAATCCATACAGCTGTACAATTGTTACACCACCTTATCGCTCCAATTTCTTAACTCTTTAGAAAAAAATTGTATATTTCTTATACGAAACTTTTTGCCTAGTTAAGAATTAACCTCAGTGTTTATGGGGCTTTTGAATTCTGGATAATTTTATTCAAGATTTTATTTGCAATTAAATGTAAAATAAATCGACATGATATTTACAACTCTAGAACAATATTCTCATTTAAAAAATGCTCTCAATAAAGAAATTGAAAAGGCTTTTCATTATAAAGATGAAAACAGCTTTAATACTGACTTCTATCAACTAATGAAGGAGAGCAATCATCACAATTGTCATCTGCTTCTTGATGATAATGAAAATATCGTCGCGCATATTGGTGTTAGACCAGTAACACTACATTATAAAGGGCATGAGTTAAAAACATTATTACTGGGTGGAATTGTTACTAAGGAAGAGTTCCAAGGACAAGGTCATTTTAAAGAACTCTATAATCACATAAAGAGCATCTATAAAGATAACTACTCTCTCGTCATTCTTTGGAGTGATAATATGAGTGTCTATAAGAAGCTTGGCTACACTCAGTTTGGATTAACTGCTGTAATTGGAGATACTCCAGTAACAGAAGAGAAAATACGACAGAGGGGTTACTGGCCGATTAATATTCAAGAAATTGATAAAGAAAATTTAGAAAAAAAATATAATAAATCTTATAAAGACACCATCTCAATTCAGAGATCTCTAAAAGAATGGAACGATATTAAACAAATATCTTCAATGAAGACTTTTACAAACGATAATGGCGATTATCTATTCTTTGAGAAAGGACAAGACTTAAAAGGAATTATTCACGAGTGTTCTTTTTCAAATAATAGGCAAGAACTTGAGAAATTTAAAGGACTTCAACTATTAAACCCTACTCCACTTGATGAAGAGTCTTTTTTTATTCATCTAGCCTGGGGTAAAATTATTAATACTTGTGAATTTTCGAATTTTTTAAAGGCCATCACTAAAAATGCCGTGTCTATTTCAGACTTTAAGCCAGATTTAGATAAGGTAACACTTACTATCAACGAAGAATCTTTTTTATTTAATAAAGAAGAACTTTTACCACTACTTTTTGGACCAGAACAAGCCATCGAGCTACAAGAGTTGATTCCTCAAATTTATATTACTGGAGCAGATAGTATTTAATTTCTGTGCTTCAAAGTCCCATAGCCAATTGCTGATATTGAAAGCACCCACAAAATTATAGTAAGAGTTGGGTAATCGAGTAATGCACCCTTATAAAGATCTTGTTCAGAAACAAATGACTTCCCAGCAAAAAAGAAAACACCGCCAAGAACATAAAATGAAAGTAATCTCACGCTACTGGCAAGAGATGCAATTGGTTTCCAAATTCCTTTGTGTCTAATTTTTACTGCATAGTTATTCTTCGCAAATTCTTTGAGAAACCATTTAAGATGTCTTGGAACAATTCGAGACGCACTTAAGACATCCTTAGCAATCCACATTCCATCTTCAATAAAGCTATCAGTAGAGAAACTATCTCTAATAATATCATTGATATCTCCTTCTAAAAGACTAAAGATATCAAAATCAAGATCTAACGATTGACCTACTCCATCGAGTGTTATTAGAGCTCTAAAGACAACAAACCATTCACTAGGTAAGAAAATATGATGTTCTCTTAGGGTTGTGATGATCGAACTAATAATTAACGAGAAATTTGTTTGTTGAACTGTTAGTCCAATTTGCGGACCAATTGCATTCTTAATATCAATAATTAATTTATCAACATCCGGTACTGTTTCATAGATGGCAACATCCAAGAACTCATATACTAAGTTTTCGAAGTTTTGAGTTAGAATTGCATAAATAATAGCAATAAAATTTTGACGAGCATTTTTAGAAAGATTTCCAACTAGTCCAAAATCAATCAGAGCAATCTTTCCATTTGGAAGATAGAAGAAATTCCCACCATGAAGATCTGCATGGAAAAAACCTTCATTTAGAAAACATCGCATAAAAATTTTCACACACTCATCTAACTTTGAATCAAGCTCTTCTATATGCTCACTGATTTTTTCACTATCACTAAATGGAATTCCCTCAATAAGCTCCATGACTAATAAATCATGGCAAGTAAACTCTTTATATATTTTAGGTAAATGAAAAATTTCAGAGTGATCATATTTTGCAATTATTTTCTTAAGTTTTTCACAATTAAGTGCTTCTACATTGAAATTCAATTCACTTTGAAGGGAGAATGAGAAATCCTCTAAAACTTTAGAAAAGCCTAAGAACTTAAAATCATCTGCTGCTTTTTCCGTTTGTGTCGCTAAAAAGATAAGTATTGAAAGGTCTGTTTCAATAATGCGATCAATACCTGGCCTCTTAACTTTTAAAACAACTTTCTCACCTGTTAAAAGCTCTGCTCGGTAAACTAAGCCAATAGAAGCCGTTCCAATCGGTTGATCTTCAACACTTCTAAAAACATCTTCAATTTTTTTTCCAAGTGATGACTCAACATTTTTCTTTATTCCAGAAAAAGGGATTGGTTTAACTTCATCTCTTAGCTTTTTCATATGCTTAATGAAGTCTTCATCAAAAATATCTTCTCTCGTACTTAAAAGTTGTCCAAATTTTACAAATGCAGGACCAAGTTCTTCAAAGCAAAGTCTTAAGCGATAACCCATCACGTCTCCCCATGAATTATCATGGACAGATACTTTTTGAGATTCTTCACTCTTTCTAGGAAAAACAAAATTAGGAATTATATTAATTACGTTTTGAGAAACAAACTCATCTAGGCCATTTTTAGCAAAAACAGTAGCGATTTCCCTTAAACGAGAAATATTTCTAATTGTTTTTGTTATTTTAAAACTAGTCGTTATTAAGCCCACATAATATCCTTTAGAAAATATCTATTATTTTATCACGATAGAATCAAAAGGTGCATAGCCCTATTGCCAGAAAAATGGTAAAAATAAAGAGTGAAAGAATTTATTATAATTACATCGCTTTTATTTTCTCTAGTGACTCATGCAAATGATGAGACTTGCTCGCGCATTGCAGTAATTAATCAACAAGAAATTCTTATTGACCCAAGCTCATCTTTAAAAGGTGAAGGTCTTCGCTACCATCTTGAAAAAGATAAAGTGGCCCTAAGTTATCTAAATGATTATCAATCGCTACAAGAAGATATTTGGCGTCCTGCAATAATGGGTACTGTTGGATCAGGCCTTATCCTATCGGCTTTTCTAACAAACCCAAGTTCAAATACCAGGAGAAGTCTTATTGCTTCTGGTACCGTCGTTTTAATTCTTAATTACTTATTAACGAAAACAATTCAAACAAGTAATGAAGAGTTACTCTATAAGAGTATTGATGAGTACAATAAGAGACAAGAGCCAAAAATTTACTTGAAGTCTGATGACCAAATTAATACGCCCGAAGTTTATATAGAGAAAAGCTGGAGCTTCTAATGTTGGACAATAATGAAATCACTTGCCATGCGTGTCATAAGGCACTAGATCTTGAACCTGGACAAAAAATCTCATTAAAAGAGGAGTGTCCATATTGCTACGCTAGTGTTCATTGTTGTAAAATGTGCAAGTTCTACGACATTACAGCATATAATGAATGCCGTGAATCAAGTGCTGATCGCATTGTAGAAAAAGAAAAAGCTAATTTTTGTGACTACTTCGTCCTTAAGGGAGCTGGAGATGGTGACGATAGCAAGAATGATATTCTTGCCGCTGCAAACGCATTATTTAAATAAAGGAATTATTAATGGCAAATCCAATAACAAAACAAGGTTACGATATTATTCAAACTGAGCTTGACCACTTGATCAAAGTAGAAAGAGAAGAGCTTAAGGTAACAATTGCAGAAGCAAGAGAACTAGGCGACTTGAAAGAGAATGCTGAGTACCATGCTGCAAAAGAAAAACAAGGTGTTGTAGAAGGTCGAATCTCTCAACTTCAAGGTATCCTTGCACATTGTGAAGTAATTGATCCAAGTACGACTAAATCTAACAAAATTGTTTTTGGTGCAACTGTTACTATTTTAAATATCGAAACAGACGAATCACAAACGATTAAAATTGTTGGTGAGTCTGAATCAGATATGAAAAAAGGCTTAATCTCTTACAATAGCCCACTAGGTAAAGCACTAATTGGTAAAGAAGAAGGCGACGAAGTTGTTGTTCGTGCACCAAAAGGTGATATTGAATATGAGGTGGAGAACATTGAGTTCAAATAAGGATATCCTATCTACTCAAATTTCTGATCTCTACTCAAAGCCTACCAAAACTTTAGAAGCGCTTAATAAAAAAAATATATATACAATCAATGATTTGCTTTGGCTGATGCCAAGGCGAATCGTTAAGTTACCTGAGATTGCAAATTTTCAATATGCAAATATTGGTGACTTTTTTAGAGGACGTGGAACGATTGTTTCCATGCAGGCCAAGCCTAATTTTAAATCAAGAGGAAAAGGACGAGCGGTTCTTTTAAATATTGCTGTTACAGTTAAAGATGATCTTAGTGATAACTATATTACTCTTAAATGGTTTAATGCCTATCAATCGATTCAAAAGAAACTAGAACAACTAAAGCATCTTGAATTCTTAGGTGTCGTTTCTGTATTTAATGATTCGTTACAAATTGTGAATCCAGAGCTTTTTGAAATTGGTAAATCAGATTCCGAAAGTGGTTTACGTATTACCTACCCTACAATTGAAAGTGTTAAGTCTCATCATATTCAAAAGGTTTTCGATAAATTACCAAATGGATTTTGGGACAAAATTCCAGAAATAATCCCAAGTAATATTCTAGAAGACAAGGGCCTTCTCTCTCGCAGTATGGCCTTTAAATACCTACACGGAAGAGTTCCATCTAATGAATGGAGTCAAGACAAGTTTGATCAAGCAAAACGTCGAATTATTTATGAAGAATTTATCTATGATCAACTAAAGATCAAATTACGAAAAAATAAGAGAACGGAATTATCGAGGAAAAGCCTAAAGATTAGTTTAGATCAGATTCAAAAAGCAAAATCGCTCTACCCCTATCAGTTAACTATTGATCAAGATAAGGCTTTAGATGATATTGTATCTGACTTTTCAGGAACAACGCCAGCGATGCGATTAATTCAAGGAGATGTTGGTTGCGGAAAAACAACAGTTGCCGTCGCCTCAGCATACTTAATTCTTAAGACTGGTGGACAAGTAGCACTCATGTGCCCAACAGAAACACTAGCACTACAACACTTTCGTGAAATTGAAGAAATTCTTGGAAATGAATTTAAAGTGGAACTTTTAGTTGGAAGCACGAAGGCCAGTGAAAAGAAAAAGATTAACGAATCACTAGAGAGTGGAGATTGCGATATTGTCATTGGCACACATTCTTTATTTCAAGATAGCGTGAATTTTAAAAATCTTGAATTAGCGATTATTGATGAACAACATAAATTTGGTGTTGAGCAGAGAATCAAGCTAATGAAAAAAGGTGAAAATCCTCATTGCTTAATTATGTCCGCTACACCTATTCCACGCTCTCTAAGTTTAACAAAGTATGGCGATCTCGATATCTCGATAATTAAAACAATGCCAGGAGGTAGAAAGGGGCAGAAAACAAGGATTGTTACAAATGCCAACTTAAATAACTATTTGAGTTTTGTAAAAACAAGACTTGAAATGAAAGAGCAAGCTTATATCGTTGTTCCGGCCATTGAAGAATCAGAAAATGATGATATCAGAAACCTTGAACATACATACGAGCTATATAAACAATACTTTCCTGAATTTAGAATTGCTTACTTACACGGAAGAATGTCTCCAGATGAAAAACAAGCAGCTATAACAGACTTCAAAGAACATAAAACTGATATTCTAATTGCGACCTCTGTTATTGAAGTAGGTATTAATATTATCAACTCCACTATAATGGCGATTCTAAGCCCTGAAAGATTTGGACTAAGTAGCCTCCATCAAATGAGAGGACGTGTTGGAAGAGGAAATAAACCAGGCTTCTGCTTTCTTGTTACTGATAGAGAAATAACTCCTGACAGTATGCAACGACTACAAGTAATCGAAAAATATACTGATGGCTTTAAGATTGCGGAAGAAGATTTAAAAATACGTGGAGAGGGAGACTTATTTGGTCAAGAGCAATCCGGAGTTGTGACGCAAAAAAGATTGGCCAATATTGTACTCAACCAAGATATCCTCTATGAAGCGATTGAAGATATCAAAAAATACCCTAATGACTTTGATTCCATCATAAATTTTATGAACCATGATGAAAAAGTTTTCACTACGATTTAACTTAGCAAAAAACTCAGATCGAGTATAAAATAAAGCTATGATTCATCTTAAAGTATTAAAAACTAACGATCTACTATCTCTTGGAGAATATCAATTTCAACTACCAAGAGTTTATATTGGAAGCTCGGTTCACAATAATCTAATTATTGAAGACAAAACATTATCAAAAGAGCTTGGTGTTTTAAAATCCATCGGCCATCACTTAGTTTTTGAAACAAGCTCAGCTTACAAAGTAAACTCTAAGTCAGTTGAAGGAATTATAAGATTAGAACAAAATGATATTCTTGAATGCCAAGGTATACAGATACAAATAATAGAATTTCAAAAGAGTGATGAAAATGACTTTCAGGACTACTATAAATATCTTGAGCGTATTAAAGAAGAAGATCCTGCAAAATACGACTTTATTCAATCACTAGAAGAACATTACGTAACTTTAACTGGAAAATATGACAATGACCTCTTGGAGAAATAAAGCGAAGTATCACCAAGTTGATGAGACAACTAAGATTCAATATTGGACAAATATTGAAAACTTAGATGAAGAACATAATCAAGTTATTGTTTTTAACTATGGCCTTGTTTGTAATGTAAGACACTTTGTTTACCAAATTGATCACTTCGAAAAGCTTGGCTATAAAATACTTCTTCATGACTACAGAGGACATTACAAGTCAGAGACGACACAGGGAATTGAATCAATTACCTTCAAAAATATTATTAATGATATTAACTCATTAGTTCGTGCATTAAATATTAAAACAAGTATCCATATTGGCCACTCAATGGGAGTGAATGTAACACTCGACTATGCTCATAAATATCCTGAAGAAGTACAAAAAATTGTATTAATTTCTGGAACAATCTTTCCTCCTCAAGATGTCATGTTTGATTCTAATATAATTGATATGACTGAGCCTTATATCAAAGAACTTAAAGATAGATGGAAGTCACAATTTCAATTTATTTGGAAAAATGTTTATCGCAACCCTCTTGCAAGTGCATTAGTCTGGAATGGTGGATTTAATATAAAGAAAACAAATATTGAATTTGTTGAATACTATATGAAGAAACTAGGTGAACTTTCACCTGATATCTTCTTCCAACTCCTTGATCAAATGAGAGATCAAAAGATCATTAAAGAACTTGAAGAAATTAAAATTCCTACGCTAATTATTGGTGGGGATAAAGATAAGGTGATTCCAAATTATCTACAACAAATCTTACATGATAGCCTTAAAAACTCCGAACTATATATCATTAAGAATGGAAGCCATGTTCCACAAGTAGATTTTCCCGAATTCATCAATGAACGAATCGATCTATTCTTGGACTAAACCTTTGTGAATTAGAAGTTTTTTGAAAACACGATTCATTGCATAGATTCGTTGTGCTTTCTTATATTCACTGTGAGACGCCTCGCCTTCAGAATTAATTCTATAAGAAGTTTCATCAACAACTTGAACTTCAAAAGGATAGAAAAATCTAATATCTCTAGCAAGGGAAGAGAAGTCTAAACCTAGTAATTCCTTTGCAACTGCTGAATCTTCCTCTTTGGCTAACTTTCTTAACTTAAAGAACTCTGCCAAAAAAGGATTCTTATATTTTATAAGTT
Organism: Halobacteriovorax sp. DA5; assembly: GCF_002903145.1. Taxonomy (NCBI): domain Bacteria; kingdom Pseudomonadati; phylum Bdellovibrionota; class Bacteriovoracia; order Bacteriovoracales; family Halobacteriovoraceae; genus Halobacteriovorax; species Halobacteriovorax sp. DA5. Next base: position 63,406 of record NZ_PPDJ01000008.1, read on the forward strand.
GGCGACAAGTGAATTGAACAGAACGATACTTTGTAGAAGAATGGAGATTATTCTCATTCTTTAAATTATCAAAGCTACATTCATCAATCTCTCTATTGACTGCTGACACAAATCTTTCTTCAGAAAGATTGTTTCTTAAGGCCATCTTCACTAAGCTTGAGTACTTAGTTCTAAAATGACTAATATCAAAGATTGTATTTAGAGATCTTGATGGCTTAATATTGTGAGGAGTAATAATATAATTACGAATCAAAAATTGAATCACTTTTAAAATATCTAATTTATTCTTCGTAACTAATCGTACTCCTACTCTATCAAATAATTCTTCCGCTACGTTTTCGGCCTTGTGGAGTAGCTTAATAATTACACTATCACGTGACTTCTTAGACTTTGTTTCAAAGTCCACTAAAGGAATTGAAATCTCTCCAGACTTTAAGAAAAGATTATTTTCTTGGTCGCGGTGAAGGTAGCGATAAAATTTATCAAATATTTGAGTTTGAATTTGATTAAAGTAGTTAGAACGTAGGTCTTTGTCTGCATGCAGAATTGTGTGCATTACTTTTAAAACAATTTCTGCCCACAATTGTTCTTCTACAGTGTGATCCGAATTACCAGTTGCCATTAAAAACAGGCCACTTATATCAGTAACAGTATAAAGAGAATTAGGTATCTCTAAATCAAGACCATCCGGTGTTCCATCTTTTAAAAAGTAACGTTTAATAAATTGGACGGCCTCTTGAAAATTTCCAAATAACTCCGCCCTTGAGACTGGATCTTCAGTATCAAGTCCGTAGCCTTTTAAGAATTTATTTACTTCTGTAATGTCATCTAATTTAGCTACAAAGAAGTTTGAGTCGAGTGCTGATTTACCACCAACAACAACATCAATTACATCCCAGTCAAAAATATAATTTTTTAAATAATCAGGTCGATTCATAAAGTTACTTTGTTCTATCGTTGAGTAATGCTACCATAAGCCCATGAAGACAGAAAATCAGCTAAAAAATACAAAAAAACTGACATTAAAGTCACTAACTGACTTAAGAATTCTATTTCTTACTTTTTTTGGAGCAGGACTAGCTCCTAAGGCCCCTGGAACTGTTGGAAGTTTAGTTACAATTATCCTTCTTTATTTTATCGGAAAGCTTAATGCGCCATTCTTCTTCTTCATTCCATTTCTCTTAATACTTACAATAGGCGCAGTGTTTATCACTGGTGTTATTGAAAAAGAATATGATTGTGTCGATCCTTCTTGGATAGTAATTGATGAAGTAATCGGGATTTGGATTGCGTCATTTTTTTTACAAGATCAAAGTTACGTAAGTTACGTAGCTATTTTTGCCCTATTTAGACTTTTCGATATCTGGAAAATAGGACCAGTTAAATACTTCGACAATCGCAAAGACGCTCTAGGAACAACATTTGACGATATCGCAGCGGGTCTTATGGCCGGAATCAGCTACATCCTTACTTTTAAATTGTTAGAATTTATCTCTTGACTTACGCAAAACTTACGCTAAAAATATTAATAAGCGAAAAGTAAAAAACTGGAATTCAGTTTTGTTGTGTTCATTAAATCCCCGCACTTAAAGGGAAGTTAAAAATACCGCTTTTTGCATTAGCTGATAGAAGATAAATTTGATAGAACTTATAAAAAAACACGGAGAGCTTATGGCCACAACATCTAACGAGAACAAGCAAAAAGCATTAGACCTAGCACTTTCAACAATTGAAAAACAATTCGGAAAAGGTGCAATTATGAAACTGGATACTGAAAATGGTCCAGAAAGAATTCCAGCGATTCCAACAAGCTGTTTAGGACTAGATCTTGCACTTGGTGTAGGTGGTGTTCCAAAAGGTCGTATCATTGAAATCTACGGACCTGAATCATCAGGTAAAACAACACTAACTCTTCACATTGCAGCAGAAGCGCAAAAGCAAGGTGGTACTGTAGCATTTATTGATGCTGAGCACGCACTTGATACAGTTTATGCTCAAAAGCTAGGTGTTGATATTCCAAATACACTTATTTCACAACCAGATAGTGGTGAGCAGGCCCTTGAAATTACAGATATGCTTGTACGTTCAGGTGCTGTTGATCTTCTTATCGTTGACTCTGTTGCTGCACTTACTCCAAGAGCAGAACTTGAAGGAGACATGGGTGATTCACACATGGGTCTTCAAGCAAGACTAATGTCACAGGCACTAAGAAAACTTACTGGATCAATTAATCGTTCAAATTGTACAGTAATTTTCATTAACCAACTTCGTATGAAGATTGGTGTTATGTTCGGAAACCCAGAGACAACAACAGGTGGTAACGCACTTAAGTTCTATTCTTCAGTAAGACTGGATATCAGAAGAACTGGTGCAATTAAAAATGGTGACGAAGTAATCGGTAACAGAACTAAAGTTAAAGTTGTTAAGAACAAAGTAGCTCCTCCATTTAAAGTTGTAGAATTTGATATTATGTACGGACAAGGTATTTCACAAACAGGTGACCTACTAGATCTTGCTGTTGCAAATAATATCGTTGGGAAAGCTGGTGCATGGTTCTCATATAATGATGCAAAAATTGGTCAAGGGCGTGAGAACTCAAAACAATACTTAGCTGATAATCCAGAGATTGCATTAGAAATCAAAAATAAGATTCTAGCTCTTCACGGACTAATCGAAGGTAACACTGTAGTTGATCAAACAACTGGTGAAATTATCGAAGATGAGCCAGTAATTGAAGAAAAGAAGACGAAGGCAAAATCTAAGTCTAAAAAAGTAGTACAATAAACAAATATAGCCCCTTAAGTTTCTATCCTATCGAATGATAGATATTAATATTAAGGGGCGCCCTTTCTAATGACTCTCAAAGAAACCATTGAAAAACTACCTCTAGACGACTCAGAAACGAAGTCTGAAGACATTCGCTCGTTTAAAAGAGCTTATCAATACTGCATCTGGCTTCTATCAAAGAGAGACTACTCAAGATATAAATTATCTCAAAAATTATACGAGAAAAAATACACTCCTTTCATAGATCAGCTACTAGATTTTCTAGAAGAATCTAAATATCTTCAAGAAGAACAATACATTCGTACACGTATTAAAACATTTATGTATAAAGGCTTAAGTAAGAGAAATATTCTCAATAAATTAAGGGCCGAACGAGTCGAACCTAGTACAGAGCTGATCGATGAATTATACGAAGAGTATCGATATACTGAAGATGGTCAACTAAGAGAGCTAATTAATAAGAAATTGCGTTCTAAAGGCGTTTCGGCCCTCGAAGATTTTAATTTTAAGCAAAAGTTGATACGCTTTCTTTTGTCAAAAGGACATTCATACGACAAAATTAATACTGAACTTAAAAATGTCCAAAATGATGAGGAAAGTAATGAGCAAAACTCCCCTTTTTAATTTTATTCTGATTATTCTGTTACTGCCTCTAGTATCTTGTAGAGTTGATAAAGATGATAAGAATACACTTCGATTTCCACTAACAGAATCGATCTCAACAATTGACCCCGTAAATGGCTATGACTCTGTTTCTATGTCAGTTATTTATCAAGGTTATGAACAATTATTCGAATATCACTATTTAAGAAAACCATTAAAGCTTGTGCCTCTTCTTGCTGAAGAAATGCCACAAGTTTCAGATGATGGACTTACATATACTATTAAAATCAAAGAAGGTGTGCAGTATCATGACCATCCTGCTTTCAATGGTCAGCCACGTTTTGTTGAAGCTCAAGACTTTATCAACCAAATTAAACGCCTCGCCTTTACTCCATATAGAAGTAATGGTTGGTGGCTCTTCGACGGTAGAGTAGTCGGTCTTAATAAGTTTAGAAAAGAAGTTGGAAGTGATTTTGATAAGCTTCTATCTACTGATGTCGACGGACTTAAAGCAATTGATAAAAGAACATTACAAATCAAATTAATTGCACCATATCCACAAATGTTAAACGCTCTGGCAATGAGTTTTACTTCACCTATGCCAGCAGAAGTTATTAAGAAAGAAACATTTCTTGATGAGCTCATTGGTACAGGCCCATATAAACTAGATAAGTGGTTTCGCGGTTCAAAACTCTTTATGAGCCGTTTTGATAAGTATCATAAATCATTCTATCCAGGAAAAGGTGACCGCTTCGCTCATAGTAAGAACTTACTTACTGATGCAGGTAAGAGAATTCCATTCATTGATAAAATTGAATTCCATATCATTAAAGAAGCCCAAACAAGATGGCTACAATTTATGTCTGGGAAATTAGATTTCCTAAGAGTTCCAAAAGACAATTATCACTCACTTGTATCCCCTAGCGGTGAACTTACAGAAGACTTTCGTGATAAGAATATCACTCTTGATATTTTTTCGAGTTTCACATACTGGTGGTTCTCATTCAATATGAAGGATCCAATCGTTGGAACAAATAAGAATCTAAGGCTTGCTATTGCACATGCTGTAAATGTTGAGAAGTATATTAAAACTTTTACAAATAATATTGGATTAAAAGCTAACTCAATTTATCCTCCAGGAATTCCTGGATATGATCCATCAAGAAAACTTCCATATTCTTATAACGTAGAGAAGGCCAAGGAATATCTAAGGAAGGCCGGATATCCAGATGGAAAAGGACTTCCAACTCTTGTTTACGATACGAGAGCATCTTCTACAACTCAAAGACAACGAGCAGAGCTTCTTAAACAAGATCTTGAGAAAATTGGGATTAAAATGAAAATCCAATTGAATACGTTTCCTGCGTTCTTAAAGAAATCGAAAGAAGGTAAATTACAAATATGGCTAGATGGTTGGACTCTTGATTATCCAGATAGCGAAAATGTTCTACAACTTTTAACAACGAAGAACCAAGCTCCTGGACCAAACGTATCAAATTACTCTAATTCAGATTTTGATAAAAAATTTGAAAGTATTAAAGTAATGAACGATAGCGATGAGAAATATCTACTTATGTCACAGGTAGAGGATATTGTTCTAGAGGACCTTCCTTGGGTACTTCTGTACTACTCTCGTGATTATATTGTTTACCATAACCGACTAAAAAACTTCAGATATAACGACCTAGTTGTTAATAAAGTTAAATACTTAAGACTAAAGTAGTTAATAAGCTAATTATTTTGGGGGAATATATTTCCCCCAATTTCCGTTAAAAACGCCCCTATCATTTTTTACCTCATTTTTCCGAATAGTAGATCAGTATGCTTGCAAAGTGTACTACTGCAACAAAGGAAGTAATGAATGAAAACTCTTGCACATTTCATACTCGTCATCATCGGAATCCTATTTCAAACGCAAGTTATCGCGAATGGCTACATGATCTATTCTGTGGAACATGAATTACCTATGACCAATGACGTACAAGAAATTCAAAAGAACTACTATGTGAACCTTGGAGAAAAACAAGGTATAAAAAATGGAACGTTACTCGATGTATACCGAGTCGTTATTTTGAATGATCCATATGACCGAGAGAAGCGCTACCGTCATAAAATGAAGGTTGGCCAGCTCGAAGTAATTCATCACGACTCAGATACTTCTATTGCGATTACTAAGAACTTTAATGACAAAGATAGACAGCCAATTCTAGATATTCCTGCCTTTATGGTTGGTGACCAGGTTAATGTAAACCTTAATTAGAACGCTCATGGAGCAGAAATCTTCTTTCTTTTAGAAGCTCTATCTGCTCTTTAATCGCCTTTGTCGCCTTCTTCTGTCTTCTTATTATATCTTCATCTCCGCCTTGCTCTTCTAATAGCTTTAAAACTTTAGCGGCCATTCCATCCGCGATTGCAAGCTTATTAGACATTTCGTGCAGAAACTTCCTTTCTTCTAAGGCCAGTTCGACTATTGTAGGATTATCCATTATTCACCAAAATATTTATAACTTAACACTTCACCAAAAAGTGTCTTTGATTCAATTTTTATAATATCAATCTTAAAAATATAGTAACCAATTGCCAAATCACATGGACCATTTTTAAAAATTAAATCAATTTTTCTTAATATATTACCTGCACAGACGCCACTGAACTTTCTTTGATAATGTTTAACAGATTTTGAGACGGCCTGTTGTTCAATAAATATAAATAATTGCTTCTTCATATAAAATATAATTTGCAAGTAAAATGCTCAACAATTGCGACCTAAGTTACTTAAATCACGTGAGGCATATTCCTGTATTTCTAAATATTTTAAATATTTAGGCCCAATCTCTAGACAAAAACAGCGCTTTGTCCTATAAAAATAACTTAAGTCACATTTAATTTTTCGGAGTGCACAAAATGGCAAGAATTACGATTGAAGACTGTTTAGAAAAAGTTGAAAACCGTTATGAGTTAGTACACCTAACAGCTAAGCGAGTTAAGCAACTAAGAGATGGTGCAGACCAACTTGTTAAAAGTAAAAATAAAGATGTTGTTACAGCACTTAGAGAAATTGCAGCTGGTAAAGTTAAGCATGCTCCAGTAAGTGAGTACGACTCAGACGAATTCTAAGTCGAATTCTAATTTGAATTTAAATTTTTTCATATAAGAAAGGCCCTCCATGAGGGCCTTTTTTATTACTTAAACTTTGGCTTAAATTTTGGAATCGCAATTTTTAGAACTTCATCAAAATGCGCAACCGGATAAAATTTCATTCCCTTTCTATGTCTTTCAGGAACTTCTTTTAAATCCTTCTCATTATCTATTGGTAGAATAATATTTGTAATACCAGCTCTCTTAGCTGCTAATACTTTTTCTTTAATACCACCAACTGGAAGTACCTTACCTGTAAGTGATAACTCACCAGTCATTGCAAGATTACTCTTAATTGTCACATTATGTGCAAGAGAATAAAGGGCCAATGCCATTGTAATACCTGCTGAAGGACCATCTTTAGGAGTTGCACCTGCTGGAAGGTGAAGGTGAACTTCTCTTTCAGAAAGGAAGTCTTCCATCTCATCTTCTTCATTTTCATCAGAAACCTTTCTCTTTGGTTTCATCTTGAAATACTCATCCATTTCATTTTGAAGAAGTTGTTTTACATAACTATAAGCAAGGTTAGCTGACTCGTTCATTACATCACCAAGCTGACCAGTTAACTTAAACCCTTTACCATTCAATGAAAGAGTTTCGATATAAAGAATATCTCCACCATAACCAGTCCAAGCTAAACCAGTAGTCATACCAGGACAAAGCTTCTTAAGGGCCTTTTCACTTTGGTAGCGAGCAGTTCCTAGAATATCTTCTAGCTCCGTAGGTTTAGGATTGAATACCTTATGTCTCTTTGCCTTAACTTTTTCAAGTGCAGCACGACGACACATTTTAGCAATCATTTGCTCCATGACACGAACACCAGGCTCACGAGCGTAGTCTTCAATAAGCTTCTTAAGAGTAGCTTTTGATAAACTGATGTCTTTCTTTTCTAAACCATGCTTTTTAATTTGCTTTGGAATTACCCATTTAGAGGCAATTGAAAGCTTCTCTTCCATCGTATAACCACTAAGTTCAATGATTTCCATACGATCTAATAATGGTTCTGGAATATCACCAATGTAGTTTGCTGTAGATATAAAAAGTACTTTTGATAAATCAAAAGGAACATCTAGATAATGATCGATGAATGTATGATTTTGTTCTGGATCTAAAACTTCTAATAATGCTGAAGCTGGATCACCCTGAAAAGATTGTCCAAGTTTATCAATCTCATCAAGCATGATTACTGGGTTATTAACCTCAACACGTTTCATTGCTTGAATTAAACGACCTGGCATCGCTCCAACATAAGTTCTTCTATGTCCTTTAATCTCTGCTTCATCTCTCATACCGCCAAGAGAGAAACGATAGAACTTACGTCCTAGAGATTCAGCAATAGATTTCCCCATAGATGTCTTACCAACACCTGGAGGACCTGCAAGACATAGAATTGTTCCATCAAATTGTGGCTTAAGCTTACGAACAGCTAAGAACTCCATGATTCTTTCTTTTGCTTTTTCAAGGCCATAGTGTTCTTTTTCAAGAATCTTTTGCGCCTTATCCATATCTACATAATCATCAGTAGACTTAGACCAAGGAAGGTCTACAATCCAATTTAGGTATGTACGTGTTACGTTATACTCAGGAGAAGAGTCTGGAATTACTTCTAATCTCTCTAACTCTTCATTTACAGACTGAAGAACTTCTTCAGGAAGCTTTGCTTCAAGAACTCTCTCTTTAAGCTTGCTAATATCACGGGCCTTATCATCTTCTTCAAGCCCAAGCTCAGATTTAATTACCTTAAGCTGTTCACGTAAGAAGTATTCTCTCTGATACTTATTTACTTTATCGTTAACTTCGTCTGAGATTTTCTTTTGAATATCTGCAACATCTTTTTCACGCTTTAGATAAACAAGTAGTTTTCCAAAACGCTTTTTAACAACAAGAGTTTCTAAAAAGTCTTGAGCTTCTGGAATATCAAGTGATAATGCAAAGGCAACTAAGTCAGCAAGTGCACCAGGAGAAGAAGAGTTAATCATTGCAAGCTTCATCTCTTCGTTGAAGTATGCGTTTACTTCACTAAGCTTTTTAACCTGATTAATGATAGAACGAGTGTATGCATCTAGTTCTTCATCTTCCTCTAAAATATCATCAAATACTTCATACTTTGCACGTAGTAATGGTGATTGTTCATAGATATTAGATGCACGATATCTCTTAATACCGTGAACTAAAACGTTAACTGACCCATCTGGCAGCTTTAGCCTTTTTACAACTTTACAAAGAACACCTACTTTATAGATATCTTTTGAAGTTATTTCTCTTGAATCAAGATCTTCTTGAATTGTAGGATCAATCTCTCCTTCTTCATTCTTAAGATCATTTTTAACCAAGTTAAGTGCAAGGTAACCACTCTTGATTAGATACTCATCTAATTCAGCTGTAAACTTGTCTTCAGTTAAAATAATTGGTGCAATCATTCCCGGAAAAATCGGGCTATTCATAATAGGTATGATTACAACATCTTCAGGAAATTTTTCATCCCCTGCTGAGTCTTTAATTTGCACGTTGTACTCTTCGTATTCATTCATAATAAATCACACCTACTTTTTAATATCGATTACTAATCGACCTGGATTTTTTAATGTAAAAACATCAATTGAATGTTTTCCATCGATAACAAGTTCTGCAGAGAGTGTATCGTCTCCTACAGGATAAAAATCAACTTTCTTCACAAGCTTAGAAGTTCCAAATGAACCAACTTTCTTATTAAGTTTTGTTTTAAAAAAATCTACATAGATCTTATTCTCTTTTTCTGACTTATATCCATAAACTCTTGGAGCTTCATTTGTTTCAAAGTCGAATACCAATCTTTCAAATCCTCTTGAGCTACCATTTCCATGACGAATTGATTTCAAGACAGAATTGGTATTACTATTTGTCGAATGAAAGATTCCTTTGTTAAAAAAGATTGATCTCTTCTTATCCGGAATTTTGCGAATTCTTTCGTTTAATAAATCTTGTGAATAGGCCTTGTGACCCAGTGAAAAAACTGTGATTAACAAAAGTACTTTTAATAGATTCATATTTACCTTCCATGGGATAATTAGTTAAATTTTACTAAATTGCGCGTCAAAAATGAATAGTAAATTTAGATAATTAGACTTTTGATTTTCTTAACTGTGCCGCACCAAGTAATCCAAAAAGAAGTGCTAACCAATAGATGTGAATTTTATATTCGTTTGATTCTGAAGAGACGTTGAGTGAAGCTATTTTTCTTCCACCCTTTTTCTTATGAAAAATATCCTTATCAGTTCCAATCCCTTTTAATCCTTCGCCATAAATACTGCTGATCCACAGATTAAATGTACTGAATGAATTTGAACCAAACTTTGGGTTATCAGGAAATGCTTGAGAGATGACTGCTTCTTCACCACTTCGTCCAATTACATTATAGACACCAAGTCTTTCATTTAGAGGATAAAAGTCATATTCGCCTTTTCTCAAGAGTACGATATAACGGCGACCTTCAACGAAACGAGGTCGTAATTTATTAGGATACTCAATCCCCTGCCAAGTCCCACCATCGTAGACAAAGCTGAAGGAATTCTTATTCATCAATTGTCGACTTCCTAAACCTACAGATTTTTCTAATTTAAACGAGACATTCGTAACAACGGAGCCGTTGCTTAACTTTTTAGGGAAGCTTCCCTGATAAATTCCCATAATAATCGCATTTGATTCTGAGAGTTGCTTACTCAACGGAATTTGGAATAACTCTTGTGCCGAAACATTCACAGAAAAAAGAAAAGAAATAGTGCACAACAAGAACTTTAACATACTGTTCTTATCGGATAATACTCTTAATACTTTAGCGTTTTAATCAAGCTCTATCGTATTGAAATTGCTAAAAATTTCATGGTTATCGAGTAAAATTAGCGTATTCCCCTGCCTTGTTAACCCCTCAAGTAATTCACAGATTGAATTCAGTTCATTAATTGATAATCCGTAAGAGATATTCGTTAGAACAATAACAGAATTCTTTACCTTCTTATCAATGGCCTTAAGAAGTTTTACACGCAAGCGCTCTCCACCAGATAGCGACGGAATGATACGATCAAGAGTTAGGTAATCGAGATTTAATAACTTTAAATATTCAATTGTTCTCTTAATTTTCGGCGTCGTTGGAATTGACTCAAACAAAGTTGATATAGGAGTTTTACAAGCATCAATAATTGTATATTTTCCATCAGTGATAGTTGCGTAGAATTTTTTTAAACCAGTTCCACCACACTCATCACAATCGAATGTTACATCTTCAAGAAATTGCATATCTATTTCTTGAATACCCTTTCCTTCACAAACAGCACATTGTCCTAATTTACTATTTTTAGAAAAGTGACCTTTTTCTAGTCCAAGTGATTTAGAGACAGGTAGCTTTGAAAAATAGTTTCTGACATGACCACTTAAATCGAGAGCCGTTCCAACAGTAGAGCGACTTGTTGATTTTTCAATCCTTGTTTCATAAATAAAGATATTTTCAATCCCCTCAGGATAACTTAAACCATCTATTTCATAAGAAGTTTCAAAGTCATATTTTTCATTAAAGATATCTTCATTTAACTCATTAAAGAGTGCATTAATAACAAGTCTCTTATCAAATGAATCCATCTGAGTTTTCACTTGATTAATTGTACCGACTTGAAATTTGATCTCATTATATCTAAAGCCTTCAAACTCAATATTTTTAAAGATAATCTCCTCATCAGATAGAGATTTTTTAGAAACTTTCTTTTTAACTGTTTCTAGTTTCGGAAGTTTATGAGCAACAACTTCACCACCTAAATGGCCTGCTCCAGGTCCAATAACAATATTATGGTCACTTCCTTGTTGTAAGACTCTACTATGTTCAACCATTACTACAGTATTATTTGAAGATAGTTTTTTTAGAAACTTCAGTAAAACTTTCTGCTCTTCAGAATTCATTCCAAGACTAGGCTCATCAAGTACAAACAATGAACCACTACCTTGAAAACTTAAATAGCGTACTAGAAGTGATTTTTGATATTCACTAGTTTCTAGTGATTTAAGTTTTGTCATCAAAGGGAATTGTCCTAGACCTAATTCTATTGCAATTTCTAACTTGGCCAATATTTTTTTTACGATCGTCTCATTCTTATCCACGAATATATTTTCATATAGCTCTTCAATAGTGAGAGATAAACATTCTCCATATGAATTTATATTCTGTAAATTTCCACGGTGATGAAGTGCACTTGGGGAAACCCTTCTACCTTCACATAAGTGACAACACTTTTCACTCTGAAGTGATCTCAAAAAGATTCTAGCAGAACGCTTGTATCTTTTTTCTTCAAGGCCATAAAGAAAGTTTAAAACACCATAAAAGCGTCCACTTCCTTTCATTAAAATATCTTCGATCTCCTCTTTAACATCGCAAAAACGACTGTCAGGAGAGATGCCTACTTTTTTAATTTCTGCTACAAAATATTTATAATGATCATTATATTTTGAGTATTCTAAGAAAGTTATTGCACCATCTGATATTTTTTTCTTTGGATATTTAACAATTTTATTAATGTCATAACTTAGTGTCGATCCATAACCCTTACACTCAGAGCAAGCACCAACACCATTGTAAGGAAGCAAGTCACTAATCTGACGTGCACTTCTCAATTCTTCTTGCGAACATTTAGGGCAATAAGCGCTAGTGTTTAAATTGAAGTGTTTTAACAAATCTTGACCTGCAAGAAAAACACTTAACTGAGATACAGCATTATTTTTTATAAGCTCAGTCCACTTTTTACGAAATTGATTCATACTCTTCGGTTTAATTCTAAAAATTTCCCATTGAGAGTCTTCTTTATCAAATTCTCGAATAGTTGAAGTTTTAGAATCAAAACTTCTAGCAGGCATACCATTAATATTCTCAAGATAATGGTCTTTACCAATAAGAACATGAATGACTTTACAGTCATCACTCACGGATTCATTAATTTCAGTCTCAACTTGTGAAAGACCATCAACAAACTCATCACCATGAATCAAGCATTTTGTGGAAAAAGGCTCAAAATATAATTGGGCCAATTCATAACTAATCTCTAACTGGTCGGCCATATTTAATCGCGAACCAACTATTGGATTATTTTGTGCCAAACTCCAAACAGGAAGAACTGGCGAAATACTATCGACTTCTGCACTTGTTGGAACTCTTTCAAAAAAATTCATTGAAGAAGGAAGTGAATTTAAAAATCTTCTCTTAGACTCATTTGCCAATGTATTAAAAACTAAAGATGACTTTCCTGAACCGGATACACCTGAAACACAAGTGATCTTATTAATTGGAAATTCAACATCAATATTTTTTAAATTATTAGTTCTTACGCCTTTAAGCTGAATGGATTTTGCCATAAGGATTTATAGCATAGAAGAAAAGTTTTTGGTAGGCCCATGAATAAACAAGGCCCACAAAAGTGGGCCCCGCATATATTCGAAAATATTGTAAGATAAATCTTAACGCTTCGAGAATTGGTACTTTGCTCTTGCACCTTTCTGACCAGCTTTTTGTCTTTCAACTTTTCTTGGATCTCTTGTAAGGAATCCAGCTGATTTAAGCTCGCCTCTAAGTGCAGCATCAATCTTAAGAATTGCTCTTGCAACACCAAGACGAACAGCACCCGCTTGACCAGTAGTTCCACCACCAGTTACGTTGATTTTTAGATCATATTTGTCTGCAAGCTTAAGTAGGTTTAGAGGTTGGTTAACAACGTATCTATCTGTACCTTTTGTGAAGTACTCTTTGATATCTCTATTATTAACAACAACTTTACCAGTCCCTGCAGCCATGTAAACTCTAGCAACTGAAGATTTTCTTCTACCAACTGCCTGTGAATCCCAAGTTTTTCCTTTAGCCATAATAATAACCTCTTACTAGAATTTGTATTCTACTGGTTTTTGAGCTTCATGTGCATGCTCAGATCCAGCAAAAACCTTAAGTTTTGTTAATTGTTTTCTACCTAGAGAATTCTTAGGAAGCATACCTTTAACAGCGCTCATAAGAATCGCTTCTGGCTTTCTTTCTAATTGTTCTTTAGCAGTTCTTTCTTTAAGTCCACCAGCATACCCTGTGTGTCTGTAGTAAACTTTATCGTTCCACTTATTCCCAGTAAATCTAACTTTTTCTGCGTTAATAACAACAACAAAATCACCAGAATCTGTATGAGGAGTGTACTTTGGTGAGTTCTTCCCTCTTAATACATTAGCGATTTCAGTTGCTAAACGTCCAACTACCATATCAGTAGCATCAATTAAGTGCCATTTTTTGTCAGCGTCTGCTGGCTTCAACACAAATGATTTCTCAGTGTACATAGTAACCTTCCACTTTAATAATGTTAAAAATCAATAAAACGTAAACGCATCATCAGAATAAAATGATTTGTTTACAACACTTAAGGACCTAAAGGCCCATAATTCCGTTGTTTGTGGGGTAACGGGTTTCGGCAGATATTAAACAATTTGTCCCAATAAAACAATGGGAAATTGTTATTTTTTTGGCCATGCGTAATATTTTCTTCGGCCATAAGGCACTGAAAATACGTTTTTTATTAGAATTGGCCAATTGTGATGTGAAAACGGCCAAAAGAGTCGCCCCCGATGCGATCTAATTTCACTCCGTAGTCAAAATCTAGAGAGCCAATTGGTGTAAAAAACTTGAAGCTCATACCAACAGATTTCAGTAAGTCAAAATTATCAATTTTATCAACAAATACTCGCCCTGCATCAAAAAATACAGCAATAGCAGAATAGTCACCAATATAATATCTTGGCTCCAGTCTGAAGTTTACAAAATATGCCTCACCTCTAACTGTTGTGTCATTAATATAACTACCGTCATTAAGTCTTCCACTCTCTAGATCGCTATACCCACGCAAATAATCACGTCCAATTAAACGAAATACCTTTAATGGAGGAATATAGCCTGTAGTCATTGGTTTTCCATCTGAATCAATAATTACATTACCGCTACTATCTTTAACGATGTCACTAGAAAAGTTATGTTCATATCCAAGTGCTATTGAAGTCGCTAAAGTAATATCACCCATAGGTATATAGTTAAAATTTCTAACAACTGCCTTATGGTAATCAATCGTTAAATCTTCACTTTCTTGAGAACCTAAATAAGGATTAGCAAATTCCCAAGAAAAGTTAAACCATGAGCCCTTCTTTGGAAGTGTTTTATTGTCTCTAAAATCTAAAGTCAGCTCAGGTCTAATTGCACCAATAATATACTTATCTTCATCAATAGCATCCGTTGCATCAAATTGCCTGATATTATCAAATTCATATGTAAGACTCATCGATAAGACATCAGAGAATGTCTTTATAAGTTGAGGTGAAAAACTAATAATATCAGCGTCAAAGTCAGAATATCTTTTCCTTTCATATCGTGCAGTGGCCTTAAAAGTTACCTTCGAATTAAATAGATCGTAAAATAAATAAGGCTCTACATATTGAAACTGTACTAGCCCTTCTAAAAGCTTTCTAGAATCCTGTTTTCTACGGTCATCAAGATATGAAAAGTCAGTTCTCCAGTTAGTCTGCGCCTTGAAGATAAAAGAACGGTTCATTCCATTAAAGTTGTTATACGAAATAGTTGAAGAAAACTTTAGACCAAGATCAGTACGAAAACCTGGGGCAATTTCAGCAAGCCCAAAATCCTTTTCAGTAACTTTGATAACAAAGTTCAAATACTTTTCAGTAGGAGAAATTTCCTCTCCAACAAATGAAGAGATATTTACGTTCGAAAATAAGCCTAACTCTCTTAATCGTGCAATAAAATCATTCATCGCCTTTGGTGTAACGAGATCACCACGAACAAGAGGAAGCTCTCGTCTAATTACGACGTCCTTAGTTGCTGAATTACCTGTTACAATGACATTCCCTAAGTAAGTTTTTACACCTAGGCCAAACTTGAGATTAAGTTCAATTTCATTAGTTGCTGAGTTAACATTTACAATTTTCTTAGGTCGCTTTTCACTATAAGAACTAAAATAATAACCTCTTGTCTTTAGAGAGATTAGCGCATTTTTCAAATCTTCATCTATATGTACAACGTTGAATGGCTTACCTATTTTATTTTTTAAAACATCTTCTATAAAATATTTAGCCTCTTCATCCTCAATGCCCTCGATATTTATCTTACTTAAAATATACTGTGCACCTTCCGAGATTGAAAAAGATACTACTGCAGCATCGCCACCATCTATAAAGTCAACTTTAGGTTTTTCTATATTTACAAAAATATATCCATCTTTAACGTATAACTCTTTTATTTTTTCAGAAGCATTTTCTAGTCCTCTTTCATGAAGATAGTCTGCTTTGAGTAAGTCAGAGTCTGTTTTATAATAAATATTTCTTAGTCGTTTATTGTCTTTATAGTGATTTCCGTTAAAGTTTACTTGTGAAACTGTAACCTTTCGACCTTCATTAATCGTGAAGTATAGATTTAAAATATTATTTCCATTTAAATCAAATCCCTTCGCTTCCGTAAGTTTAGACTTTGCATAATAGTAACCATTTTCACGATAGAAATTTACAATATGTCGATTGAGAGAAATATCATCAAATCTTCCCTTATTGTTTTGTATATACTTCTTAACATGAGAAAGTAGATCATTATGATTGAGTCGGTAATTATTATGAAAATTAACACCAAATCTAGAACCAAGTTCGATATTAAAAATTAACTCATAATTCCCATTGTTCAAAACTTTAAGTTCTTCTTTTACACGCGATAACCAAAAGCCATCCCTAATAAGCAGGGTACGATACTCCTGCAGCATTTTTTTATAATTAGTAAAATCTAGAGAAGTACCTCTTATACGATGCCAGAACTTTTCTGACTCTTTAAGCTTCACGCCAAATAAACCATTAAGCCTAATTTCTTCTAATCTTCTAATTTCATTCTTCAAAAGATTTAAAGTAAGCTTCACCCCTTCTTGATTTAACTCTTTAGTAATGGTGCCTACTTTAGAACCTTGTTTAAAGTATTCCTTACCGATTGCCTTAAGTCCCTCTTGTGCAGTTGTCTCATCATAATAGTCACCCTCTTTCAAATTAAAATCATTTTTTATACGACGATTAAGAACAGAGTCTGTTCCCTTAACATATACTGATAAAATTCGAGGCTTAGTCTCTACAACAATATTAAGTCGCCCTTTTTTAACTTCATAAAAGAATGTTTTATAGTATGGCTTTGCTAGTTCAAATTGAATCACTCTATTTAACTCCTCACGAGTTAAATCTTTGCCTTCATACTTTTTGAAGCTTTCGATAATATATAAACACTCCTCACGTCCAGTACAATCAATATCAACATTTTTGATATTAATTGATTCGGCTCCAAAAACTGGAGTGATTAGAAGAAAGAATGTGGCTATCAATCTTAGAATGACCATTTGTATTTTATATCGGCTCCTACAGAGCCATCTGTCCCTTCTTTATTGTTTGTATCATCTTCACTTTCAAAAATACCTTCAATCGAAAGTTTGTCACTTATGCTGTAATCAACATTAATTGATTGCTTATTACTTTCACTATCAAAAGTATTGGAAAACTTTAAATTAATATTGTCATTCACTTTTTTCGTTATCTGTAGTTTAGTAGCAGTTTTAACTGATTGCTCAGATTTTGTAGCTTCTTCAATAGGACTATCCGAACTTTCAGTAAATTCAGGTAATACACTCAATTTCAACCCGAGTGCAGCATCTAAACCTTCGTTGATATTAAGTTGATCAACTAAAAAGGTTCCAATCCCAATTGTTGTTAAGTTTGTTCTTTGACTATCTTCTAAGTTCTGTGAGAAGTCTGAAGTTACACCTAAAGTTAATAATGAGAAGATATTATCTCTTGAAAGTGAAGGGGTTGATTCTAGATTAATAGAGATATCATCTACTGAACCAGTTATTCCCATTTCAATGTCATACTGACCAATTGTTGAATTCGCTAAAAGGTTTAATGTAATTGGATCCATATTCTCTTCTTTAGTAAAGTACACAACTCCTTCAGAAAGAATAAAATCATTTCCTCTAAATTTAAACTTACTAAGACCTGGAACAATGATAAGTTGACCTTGCATAGCCGGGTTTGTGAACTGGCCATCAATATGTAAGTCTCCCGCAATTAGTAAATCAGCTAAGCGGTTTCTTAAACGGACAGTTTCCTTTACACTTAAATCAATATCGAGATTAATAAGATCTGGAATTCCTCTTTGATTTTGAGTGATATACTTACTTAAACTTTTATTGAATTCAGAGGAAGATTTAAAATCATTAAATTCGTTTTCAATAAGTCCACCATTAACAAATACACTTCCTTTAATTAAATAAGGAAAACCTCTTCCACTCAGAGTTAAGTTTCCATCTGTATTAACGATAGATCGAGATTCAACTTGATAACCTACATTTGTATAATTTGAAGTTATATATACTTCAGGAAACGGAAAATTAGCTTTAATGTAACCAGAAAGATTAAAATCTCCTGAACCAATTTCGCCACTTAAATTATTTATTAGGATTTTTTGATCACGGTATGCACCAACTCCATTAGCATTTGATATTTCTAACGGAACACTTTTAAGCTTTAATCCAAAATTAGAAGTGCTAAGAGAATGTGATAGGTCATATTTTTTTCGATTACCAACAATAATCCCCTTTCCTTTGATTGATCCTAAAATCCTTTCAATCTCACTAGTAAGTAATGTTAGATAACTTAGATTAATATCTAACTCTTGAACTAATTGAAAGTTAGTATCAACATTACCACTTCCTGACAATTGATAGTATCCTCCGGATCCACTGAGAGAGAGACCTAATTGTTTAATTTCAGATTGTTCTATCTCTATTGAAGTTGGCCTTCTTAAAGTTAAGGATCTTCCATAATTACTTATATGAAACTGAGTTAAATTCATGATAGAACTGACGGGTTTATCAGGATTGAAGTCATAAGACAGTTGACCGCTCATTTGTACAAAACCATTAAGCTCGTTGTTAAAAGAATTGTGCTCAGAAATAAATGCAAGAGATGGTTTAATATCAGGCATATCAACTGCATAATTCAAAATAACTTTAGGTTGTGATTTACTAAAATCTAGCTCACCATCAATATGTATTCCTTGATTAAGAATATTAGTATTAAAATTAATGATCTTATCAATGAATTCAAATTCTAACTCAGAAGCTCCAATTTCTTGGTTTCCGATCTTGGTTTCCGTTAAATATGCGTTACCTTTTCCTTTTAAAACACCATTTCTTTTTGCATCAATACTTGCAGAGAAATAACCATTATACCCAAGGCCAAGATCACGATATCGATATAAATCACTTAATTTAATTGGAGTCGTAATAAATGAAATTTTTTCGAATCCATTTTTGAAATTGTAAACAAAGTCAGCGGATGCACTTGAACGATTCTTCTTTATTATTGCATTTTTTACTTCGACTTCCCTATTCGAGACAATTAGTTCTAAAGATATATTGTCAATAGGCTCTTTATAAGCACTTACTTTATCTGAATCTATTTTCAACTTAGTTACTAAATTTGAAAAATTTCCAGATAGATTTACATCAGCATTAAAAACACCTTCAAGTGGTGTGGTATATACCTTAACATCTTCCCATATAGGTTTAATATTTCTATGTAGAAGACTTAGGTCAACACTCTTCATTTTAATATTTAAATCGACATTTTCTTTTTCTAAATTTACGACACCATAAATATTAGACTGTCCATTTGTTGTATTATTTAAACTATCAACATAAATGATATTTTCGTTAATTGAATACTTAAGATTTGCTTTGGATTTCTTCTCAAGCAAGAAACCAAAAACATCAACATACTCAACATCTGATGAGTTCACATCAATTACAACATTATCAGTTCCCTTTATAGAAATATCAAAGTCGCCATGTCCTTTTGCAACCCCAGCAATTTCACCACCAAGATCTGATATCGAGAAGTTCTTTGCTTTAATATCAAAGTCAACAAGATTACCTATTACTGAACCTTTCCCATTTAACAATGAATTATTAGTTTTAGCATTAACACTTATATTAAAATCACGTCCTGCTACTATATTTAAGTTCTCTAGGCTAATGTTAGAAAAATTTATAATGTTATCACTACTTGGTCTTAAAGCTAAGTTAGTGATTGAGATAGGACTATTCTTAAAGGTATCGACTAAGACTTCACCAGAATTATTCATTCTCAATAAAACCTTTCCATTAGCTCGGCCCTTTAAAAGGACAAAATCCTCGCCTAGAAAATATAAAATATCATTGAGATGAAGATTAGTTGTTTCAACAACGACATCATTATCAATAACTTTGTCAGAATTAAAATTTAACACTAATTCATCAGCTACTTTAACTTTTCCACTATTCACTTCACCAGTGAAATTTCTAATCGTTAACTTGTTATTATGAAAAGAGTGTTTCGTTTTAAAAGAATCAAGATTTACATAATCAGAATGTATATTACTACCATTAGTAAAACCACTAACGTATATATCCTTCTTATCAACAGCACCTGTGATAGTCGATTTCCCTTCTATTACGCCATCAATATTTATATTGTATTTTCTTTTTATGTCCTCAAAACTATCAAAGTTTATTTTGTAATCGATATCGGAATGAACTTTCTTACTGCTAAATTCATATTTTCCTGATCCGCTAATTTTAGAATCTTTAATGAATATATATCCATTTCTGACACGAATATTGTTTTCAACAATTTCAGCGTCAAGATAAAGATTATCGACTACAGCACCTTCCCACTTAACATTTTCAATATCAAGAAGGATGTCATAACTATACTCAAATGGACTAAGTGCTAGGTACTTGATCGGTATATTTAATTTATTTTCAGCAATATAAAAATCAGAGTTTTTAATTTCAATCTTGTTAATTTTAAAAGGTAATTGGTTAGTAACATTGGAAAGAGTATTAAAAATACTTACTTGAGAATTATCATCTTCACTCTTTTCTAATTTCTCTAGAACAACATAAC
This sequence comes from Halobacteriovorax sp. DA5, assembly GCF_002903145.1. Classification (NCBI taxonomy): domain Bacteria; kingdom Pseudomonadati; phylum Bdellovibrionota; class Bacteriovoracia; order Bacteriovoracales; family Halobacteriovoraceae; genus Halobacteriovorax; species Halobacteriovorax sp. DA5. Next base: position 83,956 of record NZ_PPDJ01000008.1, read on the forward strand.
CATCACTAAATTCAACAGAGTTAAATCTTATATTTGATGAGAAAAGACTTAAAAGAGAAAATGCTGCTGAAACATCCTTTACCTGTACTTCAAGTTCATCTCTTACTTTGAAATTAACATCCTCTAAAATAGTTCGAGGAGGGAAAAATCCACCCGAAACTCTAGTGAAAGAAAGAGACATATTTGAATCAATGATTACATTTTTATTAATATACTCTGTTAGTAATGTTGATACATATTTTGACTGTATAAAACGCCAGGCTCCTACCGTGAGAAGTCCAAAGACAAGAGTAAATATAATCAGAAATTTATTTACAAATCTCATCTCTTTAACATTACCTCAACATTCCTATAGCCTGGACTTAAACGATTAACAATAACTGCCATAAAGAAAGCTCGTTCATTATTTCCAAGTCGCTTATAAGCTGCAGCCATTTCAAATAGAGTATTTACATATTCAGTTTTAGACTCACAGCCATCAATTAGTTTTTCTCTTAATTCTACTAACGATAGCAACTCATCTTTCCTATTTGGAGGTAGATACAACGCCTCAACATAATCCCTGTTAAATACGTGCTCTTTCGTATTCTTAGTATGTTCTTCTATACCTGTATAATCTTTCAAATAATGATTAATCGCTCTAATCAAATCATTATCGTCTGAACGTTTAACATAGTTGTATAAAACATCTTGAAATTCTTCAGACTCAAAAAATAGAGGAATGATCTTGAATAGGGATTCAATAAACATCAAAGGATCTATTAAGTTAATATCATTCACTAACCTTTTTCTAATGGCCGATATTTGAAAATATATTTCAGGGTTTTTAACAGCAGTAATTGTTGTGATGATATTAGAGATATCTTCCTTTAACTCTTGGCCACTTATTAATTTAATGTACGATAATAAATCATTTGAATATGTAATATCAAAGTGTGTGAATATTTTTGTTAATTCATTTAAGCGATTAATTTTTTTTCTTTTTATCAAGTAAGTAGTGAGGCTACTAATTTCTAAAAATAATTTTTGAACTTTTCCAGTGGAGTGAAAAAATAAAATTTTTGAGAGTGAGTCTAGATAAAAAACATCAATTGAAGATTGCTCTTCATTATCAATACGATTTGATTCTAAAAAAATAATAAGCTCTTGAGTGTTACTCATTACTTTTTCAAATTCATATTTTGTCATTTCGGTTGTGTTATTTGACACATTTCCTCTGGTATATAAATACAACTAACTATCTAAAATTATTATATCAAATAATTATTTTAATTAATGTTAAGCGTACTTTTTACCACAGAAAGACATGGATTAGAGATAAGAAAAAGGCCCTTTAAAAGGGCCTTTATATTTAAGAAATTATTTGTTTACACGCTCGACGTAATCACCAGTTCTTGTATCAATTTTTAAGATTTCCCCTTCTTTGATAAATAGTGGAACGTTTACTTGAAGACCTGTTTCCATAATTGCCTTCTTTAATCCACCTTGAGCTGTATCACCCTTAAGACCTGGGTCTGTTTCAGTTACTGATAACTCAACAAAGTTAGGAAGTTCAATCGAAATTGGTTTACCTTTATAATATAATAGTCCTACTTTAATACCTTCTTGTAGGTAGTTAGCAGCATCATCAATGTATTCAGTTGCAACGTGAATTGTTTCAAAAGACGATTGGTCCATGAAGTTAAATCCATCAGGATCATTGTATAAATACTCTACTTCTTTTTCTTCTAGATCTGGCTTAAGAGCACCAGTTGCTACACCAGACTTGAAAGTTCTTTCAATAACTGCACCTGTTTCTAGGTTTTTGATTCTTAACTTATAAAAAGCTGAACCTTTACCTGGGTTAGTGAAGTCACATTTAATACAAACATATGGTTTGCCATCGATTTCTAGTTTTAAACCTTTCCTAAAGTCGTTTGTCGATATTTCCATAAAAACCCTTTAAATTAATTGCGATAATATTGCTAGGAAGTAACCTTTTTCTTTTAAACCTTCTATCACAGCTGTTGAAGATTTTGCAGTAATTTTATTCTTTCTAAACTCCTCTCTTAGGTTTGTGTTTGAAAGATGTACTTCAATTACTGGGCATTTCATCACCCGCAAGGCGTCTAAAATAGCAATACTAGTATGAGAGAAAGCTGCTGGGTTGATAATCAGCGCTTTAATATCACTTTCTGACGCAGCATGTATTTTTTCAATGATCTCTTGCTCACCATTAGATTGGAACCATTCAACATCAACTTTATGCCCGAACTGCCCGAGTTTTTCATTGGTGTACTTTTCAATGGCATCAAGATCAAGTGTGCCATAGATAGATGGTTCTCTTTTTCCTAATAAATTTAAATTAGGACCATTAATGACTAAGAATTTATCCATTTAAAACTTCGCTGCTTCTTTTCTTTAAGTATGATTCGAATAGCTCAAAGGCCATTGTCAGTTTTTCCAGTTCTACTTTTGGTTTTTGCTCTAATTTCTTAGCTGTCGATTCAAAAGCGGCCATTAAGTCTTCACGGCCCTTACTCTCACTGATCTCGTCTTGTCCCTCAAGCTCAAGTAGTCTATCTTGGATACGTTGATCTTCAGGATTTTCAGCTAGCGCACTGTTAAGAACTTCTATCGCCTTTTGTTTTGCGCCTTGTTTTAGATAAAGGTCAACTAGAGTATGGCTAAAGATTTGTCCTGGTTCACTCTTAGGTTTATCTTCAACGACTGGCTCTTCTTTAACTTGTGGAACTAAACTTAAGGTACTCCAACTTTCTATTTCATCATCTAAATTCGATATATCAAAAGTTTTTTGAGTTAGATCTTCATTTTCAATACTGTCAAAATTATCATATTTTACAATAAACTCAGTTGCTTCATTATCCTTAGGTGAAATAAAAAGAACTCTTTTATATGTATTTAGGGCCTCAAGGATCAAATTCTGTTTAAAACAAGAATGAGCAAAAAGTTTAAGAAACTTAATATTATCGCCATTAATAGAAAGTTGTGGCTTTAATACAGTGTAAGCTTCTTCAATCTCTTCCCTCTCTAATAATAGCTGGCCATAAACAATAATAGCAGCAGAGAAGTTAGGATGATGAATTAGTCCTCTTTTAAGTAAAGCTAATGCTTCATCATTCATTCCAACTTTTCTGTATATTTCGGCCAAAGGAGCAAAGACCTTCGATCGAGGGTCTTTCTCCAATTGACTTTTATATTTTGTGATTAGATTATTGTAATTTTTCATCTACAAGCTACTTGTTAAACCTGCACGTTCTTGATTAATAACTCTCGGTGTAATGAAAATAACAAGTTCTGTTTTACTTACCTGTGGATTATACGGAGTTCTAAATAGCCAACCGACAATAGGTACATCCTTTAAATAAGGAACACCAGAATGTGATTCAATTTTAGAATAACTATAAAGTCCACCTAGAACAATTGTTGATCCATTTTCAACAAGTACATTTGTCTTTACCTGTCTTTTAGTTTTATCAGGTGGAGCTCCCGCTGCTGGAGCAGTACCAAATTGCTCTTTAGATAGTTCGACAATTAAATCAATTGCCCCATCATTAGCAACCTGAGGAGTAACGGCCAAACTTAGCTCGGCAGTTGTCTCTTTGAATGTAATTGTAATATCTTCACCAGTCCCTTCTCTTTCTTCAAAAGAAGTTGTGTCTGTCGAAATAATTTCTGCTTTTACGTTATGTTTAGTTACAACTCGAGGAGAAGCAATGATCTTACCTTTTGATTCACTTTCTAAAAGTTGTAACTGAAAATTTAAATCAAATAAGCGTCCAAATCTTGAGATTGTAACACCAAGTAAGTTCCTTGTGTTCTCACCAGTTGTTGGAGCACTTGAAAAGCTTAGCCCTGGACCAGAAATACTAGTCGAACTGGCCGAACCTGTTAAATCTGTAGAAGTTGGTATTTGTCCAATTGGGTCATATCCAAAATTGAGTCCATTCTGCAGACCAATTTGTTTTTGATAACCTTCGTTAACTTCAACAATTTTTGATTCAATAAGAACCTGTGGAGTTTGACGATCTAGAATATCAACGATCTTTGCAATTTTTTCTGTCGTCTCAAGAGTATCATTAATGATTAAATTATTAGTTCTTTCATCAGCAATTAAAGAACCTCTTGCAGGAGTAACATAGTCCTTTAAAAGAGTCGTTAAGTCTTTAGCTTTAGAATAAGAGATAGGAAGAACTTTAGTTACGAGAGGTTCTGCTACTTCTTTGATTTGCGTAGCTTCTCTTTCTTTTCTTTTCTCTTCTGTTGCTTGAGCAAGCGTCTTAATCGTTAGAATTGCACCATTTTTTTCTGCTACTAACTTATTAATAGATAAAACTGTATCGAGTGCCTGGTCCCATGGAACATTTACTAAGTTAAGTGATAATGGTTTTAACTCAGCAACATCATTTGTCATAATAACGTTGAAACCTGAGGCATCCGCAATAAGATCAAGAATGTCATTGATCTTCATATCCTTAACATTCAAGGAAATCTTATTACCAACATACTTTTTTTGCCCTGAAAGAGTTAAGTTTTCTAAGATATCTTCCATGCTTTTAGATTTTGGCTTTAGAAGTCTTTGACTCTTCTTTTCTTCAGCTGTTGTTAAAGCACCTTCTTCCTCTTTAGAACTAGCAAATGCACCGTAACGATTTTCAAATATGATACTTGCAAGGTTTCCTGAAGTTTGAAGTTTAGAGCGAACATTATCTCTTAATTGTACGACGACTCTAATATCTTGAGACTTCCCTGGAGCCTTAAAAGCAGAAACAAATACTACCGAACCTGAAAATTCAGAAGTATCAAAAGCTCTAAGAACTCTTTGAGTGGATACTGTATTTTCAATATCAATAATGACTTGTTTGTCTTTAACGACTTGGAACTTTTTAATTTTGAAATCGTTCTTATCAAAATTGAAATTCAAATAACTTAAATCGTCTTTCTGTTGAAAATCAATTTTTGTTAAATTTGCTGATAGTGCAAGAAATGAGTATAGAATTGATACTGCAATAACTATTTTTTTCATTTTTACTCTTCCTAAGTAAAATTATTATATTTTTATGATATCATAAATTGAATTTTATAAAAGTATTATGAACTACTCTGATAAAGGAAGTATTGTTTCCAAGTACTCTTCTTCATCGTATACATTAATAATTTTCTCAACTAATACTACCCCACCAGGTAGAATTGCTTTAACCTCAACTTGATCTGGGCCGATTTTCATACCTTCTTTTATGATTACAGCTTGAGATAATCCTTCTTCTTCAACTTGTTTTATAATCGCTCGTGGATCTTTACCTAAAAAGATACCTGTAACTCTTAATCGATCAATACGAAGATGATCTGTCGTAAGCTTATTAGAGAAACCAGTAAACTTTTCTCTTCTCGCTTTTTTGTTTCCCATTTTTTTCTTATATTTAACTTTAAACGGGTCTCTAATATTTCTTCCGGAACCTAGTTCAACAGGCGCTTGTCCTATTGCTAAGAAACAAAATAAGCATGCTAATATTAATTTGCTCTGATTTTTCAATTCTTATTCCTAGTTCTTTTCTTTCTCGCAGGTTTTTTAGATTGTTCTTGTTTAAGTTTCTGCTCAATTTCTTCAATACCACGCTTTTCTCTATGGTTTTGATTATAAATATAACTCTCAATCGTAGCGTATAGATTAATTATTTCGTAACGAGACTTATTTGTTTTTGTAATTTTACTTAAATTAATATCTCTAACATTTAAAATTCTTTCTTGTTTAGAAATGTTTTCTAGTAAAAGTAAGAATTGTAGATATGTCCCTTTCCCTGAAAATGTATAATATTTCGTAATATAGAATCCATTTTCTTCTTGTCCGCTTGGATTAATTTGTACATCTTTGATCTTTAAGCTTTCCCCGAGCTTTTTGATTAAGTTAATACTTTCATTATCACTAATATCTTTAGGTAGACGTCTTTGTGTCTCTTCAAGTTTTTGAGCAACTATTTCAATCTCTTCTTTCTTTTGCTCAACGTCTCTTTCGTAATCCTTAAGTTTTTTTAATTCTTTTTTCTTCTTACTAATTCTACCGTTTACAATATTAACTTCTTCTTGAAGACTTGCTCTTTCAATTTCAACTTCGTTGTACGCTTCATAAGCCTGGAATGCGCCCCAAACGATTAAGATTAAATATAGCTTATTAATTAGAGATAGCATTACTCAAGATCTCCATATGATTGGATTTTCCCTTCAATTGAAAAACTTTGTAATGTAACACTTTCACCGTAAAGCTGATCTGAAGTTTCTTTAAGTTCTTTCATACCAAATGTTTCAGAAGAGTAGCCATTTCTTGGTATGAAATACTCAAGTTCTTTAACGTTGTTAATAAAGTCCCCGACCGATGAAAAAGATATTGATTCCCCATCAATCTTGATAACTTTTTTGTCGTCAATTGTTAGAGAGTTAAACCAAATATCATCATTCAATGATCCCGAAAGTCCTCTTAGTACTTTATATGGGTTAGATTTATTAGACATAACTTGCGCTACAAGTGCTTCTCTACTTTTTAACTCTTCAATTCTTTTTGTAAAAGCATCCATAACTTCAGTTAAAGAACCAAATGAATCAACTTCTTTTTTTAGTCTGTTAAAGACTGCCTTTTGCTGAACAATCTCATCACGTACATCTTGATTTTTATTTTTAAAACCTGGAATTAGAACAGATGTAAGTCCGTAATAAACAGCATAACCAATAAGAAGCGATTTCTTATTTACCTTATTAAAATCAACACCAAGAATTACTGGTAGCTCTAAAGGTTTCTTTTTTTCTAATAAGTTTATTTCTATCATTTTGGAAACTCCCTAAGGGCCAATCCAAATGAAACAACACCTTCGTGGGCCATATCATTTAATTCATCATCATCGAAATCATTTTCATTAAATTCGATTTCATTAAATGGATTCAATACATTAACATCAACACCAAAAGATGATCGGATTTCCTCAAGTAAATTAGGTAATCGCACTGAACCGCCAGTTACTGTAATATTCTTTAAAGAATCATCAGAAGTTGCATTAATATAAAAGTCATGAGCTTTTTTTAGTTCGTTAACAAGAGTTCCATTAATCTCATTAATAATCATTAACACATCATCAGGAACACCTTCACCAGATGACATCTTCTTTAAGTCTTCCGCTTCTTGAAATGTTACCCCTAATTGTCTCTGAATCTCTTCTGTAATACTCGCGCCACCAATAATGATTTCTTTAACAAAGACTGGAATACCTTTTTTAAGGACGATAAAAACAGTTGCCTGAGAACCAATATCAATTAGCAATGTCGATGGAATTAGAATTTTATTTATATCTGTACTTGAAGTATTTTCAAATATTTCATCTTCTGACTCATCATCAATATCTGATGATAAATCCTCTTCAGAAGCTAGCTCGTAGATATTAGTAATCGAAATAGAGCACAAATCAACGACTTTTACGATCTTACCTAAGGATTCAATTATTGTTTTGAATGATTCAAGGACATCTTTCTTTACCGCACAAACAATAACATCAAGACCACCACCCATGTTTTCACCGATGACATACCAATCGATATTACAGTCCTCAACCGGAAATGGGAGGTATTGCTCTGCTTCCCAAATTACTTGATCTTCAAGTTCTTCATCATCTCCACCGGCCAATTGTAATTTTTTAATTACTGTATTAGGCCCAGATAGACCAAGGCAAATATAGGGCTCTGTGACTTTCGCTTCTTTAAAAGCTTCTTTTAAAGCTTCTTTTAGAGCTTCTTCATCTTGAATTTCATCTTCTATGATTGCAGCTTCCGGAAGTGGAACAGATGCATACTTAACTAATTTATAAGTATCATTCTTGGTAACTATTTTAGAGACTTTTACTGAGCTTTGACCAATGTCAACACCAATAAGTTCTTTAGGAACTAAACCTAAAGCTTCCCTAATTTTAAATATAACATCCTGTATATCAATATTCTTCTTCATCCGTGACCTATCAAAGTATTATTTTATTATACTCTGCACAGTCCAGTCATTTCAAGAAGTTATTTAAAACAACAATGCGCCCAGCATCATTTCAAAGGTACTTGGAAAGTAGATTTGAATAACGGCCACAATAATAATAAATGGCCCAAATGCTATTGCCTGGTCTCTTTTAATAACTTTGAAAAGTAATAAAGGCATCATTAGCAAACTTCCTAGAATACATGAAAAGAGCATATTATGAATAATTCCTAATGGACCAAGATAAATTCCGAGAACACCAAACAGCTTTATATCACCTCCACCCAGGCCGATGACACCTTTAATTTTATAAAATAGGTAAGTAATTAAGTAAGGTACTAAAAATCCAATTAATCCACCTAGAACCCAGTGCTTCCAATGATAAAAAAATACGACATGGATAAAAAAGATTATTCCCAAATATACATTAATTACATCTGGTAATATTTGGTGACGTACATCAATGACAAAATGAACAAGGAGGCAACAAGCAACAGTAAAAAAGAATAAATAAGAAGTTAATCCATGAAGACTTATTTCGCCTCCAAATAGAAATAACGATATAGTTGCCGTAAGTAACTCGATAACTGGATATTGAAAACTAATATTCGTCTTACAGTTAGCACACTTCCCTCTTAAGCCAATGAAGCTTAAAATTGGAATATTGTGAAACCACTTAAGTTGAAAGCCACATTTTGGACAACGTGAGCGATCGATAAAAAACTTTTCATTAGTAGGTAGTCTCAAAATGAGAACATTTAGAAAACTTCCTATCATTGCTCCAAAGATAAACGCATATATTTTAAATAGTAATATCATTAGCTAAGCTCTTTATTTTTGAATACGTATGCATTTATAAAAGAAAGCACTAAAATATAAGCAAGCCCATATAAATAACTATTCATGATATTTTGATTTGACACAAGATTTGAATTAAATACGAATGGCTTATAATTTAATAAGTTTAAATCTGGGAGTACTGCTTTATATATTCGCAGTATTAGTTCAAGTCCTTCTCTATCCTTTACAAAAGATAAACTTGAAATATGAGTTATTGCATGTCCAACAAAATAAATAACGACAGTATTGATAACACTTAGTGCACGTGAAGTTATTAAACTAAAGAAAAGCACAATCAAGAAAAGTAAAATTGACTCTAATATTCCTAGGAATAGTGAATTAATTATAACTCCATCAAGAGCACCACCACGTAATAAGTAAACTATTAACGAAGTTCCAAATATTACAAATGAGCTTAAAACAAGAATTGACGAGACTCCTAAGATTTTACCAAGTAAAAACTTAACTCTCGAAATAGGTCGAGACAAGGTTATATATATAGTTCGCGATTCAATTTCATCTGACAAAACATTTACACCAACAAAAATTGCAAGAATATTTGCTGCCAATGAAGCTCCCCCTAAACCAAAGTCTATTGAAATTCTTAAAACGTTTCCATAAGAGAATTCTGAAGTTATATAACTTAAAGTTAAGATAAAAAGAGCAATCCAAAAAGTAAGATAGAGCACTCTACTCTTAACAATATCTTTAAATGTAAACTTTGCGATTGTTAATATATTCTTCATTTGTTTAACCGATACACTATTTCTTCTAACGACGAGCTTTCTCTATTTAGTTTTAAAACATTTGATCCAGCTTCAATTAATTCTAAGATTTTTTGATCTTTCAGATCTTCATCTACCACTAATTCATGATCCTTATCTCCATCATTGTACTTAATGATAAATTTATTACTTGTATTTTGTGATACTAATTCTTTAATCGTCCCGTTATAAATGATCTTACCACTCTCTAGAACAACAACATCGTGGCAAACTTCTTCGACATCATTCACAATATGTGAAGAAAAGAATACACCAACACCCTCTTCATTAACCTCTTTAATAACGTCTTTAAATTCTTTACGTCCGATTGGATCTAAGCCTGAAAGTGGCTCATCTAATATAATAAGTCTTGGATTATGTAAAAGTACTGAGACAAAACCTAGTCGTTGTAACATCCCTTTAGAATAGCCTTTAATCTTCCTGTCTAAAGCGAATTTAATCTCTAACTTAGTCGCCCATTTTTCAATATTTTTCTCAATCTCTTCGTTCTCAATTTCTTGTAGTTCTCCACAATAGGTTAAGAACTCATAACCTGTTAAATTCTGATAATAGTATGGTCGCTCTGGCATATAACCAATTAACTTTCTTACCTCATCTTCAGTCCAATCAATATTCAAAATTTTAACCGAACCAGTGTTCGGCTTAATGAATCCAAGAATAATTTTGATTAGAGTTGTTTTTCCTGCACCATTAGCACCAAGAAAACCAACGATTCGTCCAGCATTCAGTTCAAAAGTTACATCTTGTAATGCTAAAAAATCTTTATTCCAAAAATCTTTCTTAAATGATTTTGATATATTTTCACAAATTAACATAGAAGCCTTTTTATTTTTTTTAATATTAGTATAATCAGATATGCTCATGAAGAAAACACAACTTACAAATAAATTGATTCCTTTGATCCTATTCATACTTTTAATAGGTATTAACTATAATCTCTCATTTAAAAAACCAGTTAATCCTGAGTTATTTACTACTTTAAATAGTGATTTTATAAAAATTGTTTCATTTGGAAACTACCGTTTTATTTCAAGCTACTATTGGACAAAAACGCTTCTTGACGCTGATATTGAACACGTAAAGAACCAAGAGAAGTCATGGCTATATTATAGGTTTAAACTAATTGCTGATTTAGATAGAGAGTTTTACGAAAATTATCTTCATGGTGGTATCTACTTATCAATCATTAAAGATGATATTTTGGGAGCGGAGATAATATTCAATAGAGGTTTACAGGTTTTTCCTAACGATTACAGACTTATGTACAATGCCGCCTTTAACTATCACTTTCAACTCAAAGATTACGACAATTCCCTATTAATGTATCAAAAGATTCAAAAGACACCTTATGCTGTAAACTTTGTAATTCTCCCAAGATTAATTGAAGAGGCTAAGAATAAACGTAAGTCTAAACAGTCTCACCTCCAACTCCTTCAATTACAATTGAATAGAACTAAAGATATAAAAGAACGAGAAGTTTTAATTAAGAAAATAGAAGAAATAAAAAAGGCCTCAAATTAATGAGGCCTTCTATTTTCAAGATTATTAAATTAAAGATTAGTAACCTTTATTAATCTCTCTAAGTACTTTGTCTTGGTCAATTGCCCATTTACTAGCTCTAGCAGTTGTAATGTTATCTGTATCAATATAGCCAATTGCTCCAGCTACAAAGTAACCACCTTGAGCATCAACACCTGGAGCAGTTTGTGAACCATTCCCCATGTTTGAAACAGCGATCGTAGAAATGTTAGCAACAGTTGTTCTCTGTCCACCAACCTTCTTAAATGCAGGTGCTCCAAATTCGATATTCTGACAAGTTCCGCCGTTATCTCTAACAATTTGGTTTGGTGTCGAGTTAGCAGCACTAAATCCGATTGAATAATAGTTACTTCCACTAGTTGGAGTAGATGAATCCCATGCACCATTTGGAGATACATAACCAGCATCACCTAAACATGTACCGAAGGCATCATAATCAGTTTGGATAGCTGTCATCGCTGAGTAAATTGAAGCTAACTGAAGTTTCGCTTCAGAAGTTTTCGTTTTCGCTTGATACTTTTTAAAGTTTGGAATTGCTACCGCAGATAGAATCCCGATGATGGCAACAACGACCATCAACTCAACTAGGGTAAACCCTTTTGAGTTTTTCAACTCGTTCGTAAATTTCATGTCTTTTCTCCTCGTTAATCTAATTTAGATAGATTAATTTAAATAACTTTAAGAACTTAGCTAAAATTAAGATTTAACCAGCCCTATAACTACTTTACGGCATATTTAAGTTAAAAATTAAATCCCAATAATATCAATGCCTTATCTTAAAACAATAAATAATTTTAACTACTTTTTTGCCTCTAATCTTAGTCAATTTAAGTATTTATGCCCCCGCTGACATGAACATTGGTAAGTAAATTGCTATAAGAACACCACCAATAATTCCACCAAGAACGACAAGAACTAAAGGTTCTAGCATTTTTGTTGCTGCAGTAATTGCATCATTAACTTCATCTTCAAAAACAACAGAGATCTTTGCCAGCATTTGATCAATGGCCCCTGTTGACTCACCAACCTTAATCATCTGAGCAACCATTTCTGGAAAGTAGTCAATCTTAGTTAATGGTTCAGTAAGAGTTTTACCTTCAATAACTTTCTTTCTTACTTCTTTGATATCACCAGAGATAACACTATTATCAATTGTTTCAACACAAATTTCTAAGGCATCGATGAGTGCTACACCTGAACCAAGCAGTGTTGAAAGAGTTCTTGAAAACTGAGCTAAACTCCCCTTAATAATAACAATACCAAAGCCTGGTACACTCATTGAAAACTTATCAAATACAATTTTTCCTTGAGGTGTTTTTATGAAGTAAGTTAGAAAAATTAATAAAGCTATTCCACCTAGGATCATCTTGCCAGAGTATTCACCAAAAAATTCTGAAGTATCAATTACAAATTGAGTAATCCAAGGGAGCTCTTGTCCAGTGTCCGCAAGCATTCCAGTAAACTGAGGCACAACATAAGTAATTAGTCCCCAAACTACTAAAGCACCAATACCTGAAACAATTAATGGATAACTCATAGCTGATTTAATTTGTTTTTTAATCTTCTCTTGCTTTTCTAAGTGCTCTGTTAGTTTAGAAAGAATCTCATCTAGAATCCCTCCAACCTCTCCGGCCTTAACAAGGTTACAGTAAAGGTTATCAAAGCCTTGTTGCTTACGCATACTTTCGGCTAGCGTATTACCTTCTGAAACATCAGTCGCAATATTTTTAACAGCATTCTTTAAAGAAGGATTTTTCTCTGATTTATAAATAATCTCAAGCGCCAAAATAATAGGTACACCTGCATTGATCATAATAGACAATTGCTTTGTAAAGTTCATAAGCTCGGCTGCACCGAAAGCAGAACCAATACCTTTTTCAATTAACCATGTGTTAATATCAAATTCTAAGATCGAAGGTGGAATAATTTTACGTACACGATTTCCTTGGGCGCGAAGTCTTTTCTTAGCGTCCTTCTCATCATTGGCCTGTATTTGACCGTTGGTCTTCTTTCCGTTTTTATCTAGTCCTTCCCATTTATAAATTGGCATATCTTACTCTATCTCTCCTTAAGACCTAGTTGCGGCCCAAGTTCTTCCGGATTCGTTGAATACGACATTGCTGTCTCTGCATCAATTGCCCCTGAATCAACATGTTTTTTAATTGACTGATTCATTGTCGTCATACCAGTCTTATCTTGACCAATCTGCATCTGAGAATAAATTTGATGCATCTTATCTTCACGAATTAGATTTCTAATTGCCGGTGTAGGTCTTAGAATTTCTAAACAAGCGACACGTCCTGGTTCATGTGTCTTAGGTAAAAGCTGTTGTGAAACAACACCTTGTAAAACAAATGAAAGAAGCGTTCTAACTTGATCCTGTTGATCTGAAGGGAATACGTTAACGAGACGGTTAATTGTTTGCACACATGAGTTAGTGTGTAGTGTTCCAAAAACCAAGTGTCCTGTTTCCGCAATCGTTAGAGCGGCTTCAATTGTCTCAACGTCTCTCATCTCCCCGACAAGAACAATATCCAGATCTTGTCTTAAGAGACCTTTTAAAGCATTTTCAAATGAATGAGTATCTCGTCCAATTTCACGTTGGTTTACAATACTCGTTTTGTGAGGATGGACGAATTCAACAGGATCTTCCAGTGTCACAATATGCGCAGGCTCCATTTCATTTAATCGATTTATAAGAGCTGCAAGAGTCGTCGACTTACCAGAACCAGTAGGCCCAGTAACTAGAAATAAACCATTTGAAACATCAGTCATTTCCATTAAAACATTTGGTAAGTTAAGTGCTTTAAAGTCAGGAACAGCACTTGGAATCAAACGAAATACTGCCGCAACTCCACCTTTAGAATAAAAAATATTTGCTCTAAAACGTGCTAGGCCTTTTATCCCAAATGCAAGGTCTAGCTCTAAATTCTTTTCAAACTCATTTCTCTGTTCTTCAGAAAGAATTTGATAGATAAGTGATTTACTTGAGGATGCATCAAGGGCCGGTAGTTTAACTCTTACAATATCCCCGTTGACTCTCATTGCAGGAGCTGTACCAGGAGTTAAGTGCAAATCGGATCCACCATTATCAACCATCAGCTTAAATAACTGTTGAATCTTCAAAGACTCCGCACTCGTGATAGCACCTGTTTTTGTTTCGGTTTTAGTTTTTGTTTGCGTATTATCGCTACTCATCTATATCACCCATTTATATTTTTATAATTTATCAACACTTGAGTTTTTAATTGCTTCCGCTAAAGTTGTGACACCCTCTGCAACCTTGGTTAATGCAGACATTCTTAGAGTTTTCATACCGTCAGCTATAGCCTGTTTTTTCAAATCATCAGAAGAACAATGCTTTAAAACGAGGTCCCTTGCAGCAGGAGTCATTTCTAGAACTTCATAGATTGCGACACGGCCCTTATATCCAGACCCATCACAAAACTCACAACCTGTACCATGATAGACTTTTAAGTTCTTTGCAGAATTAGGAGTAACTCCACATGCAACAATCTGATCAACAGTTACGCTTTCATCTATAGTCTTACAATTTTCACAAATCTTTCTACATAACCTTTGTGCAACAACAACATTCAACGCACCAGTTACAAGAAATGGTTCAATTCCCATATTTAACAATCGAGTTACCGTTGAAGGCGCATCATTCGTGTGAAGCGTAGAAAGAACCATGTGGCCAGTAAGAGCGGCCTCAATAGCAATCTCTCCAACTTCTTGATCTCTAATCTCCCCAACCATGATGATATCAGGATCTTGTCTAAGAAAGGCCTTAAGGGCCCTTGCAAAGTCTAAACCAATATCTTTTCTAACGTTAACCTGATTGATACCTTCCAAGTTGAATTCACAAGGATCTTCTGCAGTGGAAATATTTTTTTCTATATTATTAAGTTCTGATAGTGCTGAATAAAGAGTCGTCGTTTTTCCAGACCCTGTTGGTCCAGTTACAAGACACATTCCATATGGCTGCTTAATCCCTTCTAAGAAAACTTCTAGCTGTTTCTTTTCAAAACCTAACTTAGTCATATCAAGCTGTAGATTTGATTGATCTAGCAGTCGCATTACAACCTTTTCTCCAAACAATGTTGGAAGTGTTGAAACACGGTAGTCAATTGGATTACCATCAATTTCAAGCTTAATACGCCCATCTTGTGGGATTCTTCTTTCAGAAATATCTAACTGTGAAAGAATTTTCATTCTAGAGACAAGTGGTAAAAGCATCGATTTTGGAGGTGCTGCATATTCATGTAAGGATCCATCTAAACGAAACCTAATTCTAAAATTATTTTCATAAGGTTCAACATGAATATCTGAAACCTTTTTAATATACGCTTCAGCGAGTACCTTATTTACGTAAGAAATAATATCTTCTCCGATATCTTCTTCTTTAACATTATCGTCACCAGTAGCTTGATCAGTTCTAACTTCTCTAACCGTCTCAAGTATTTCATCAATAGAGGCTTGAATATTTTGATATAAAGTTTTCCAAGCTGATAATGAAGTAAGAACAAACTCAACGTTTGATTGAATTTCTTTTTGAATCTCTGCTCTAATTTCCACAAGAGAGGGATCAAAGATTGCTAAAGATAAAGTACCGGACTGTCTTTTTAAAGGTACGATTCGAAACTTTGTTGCGACACCTTTTTTTACCAACTGAAGTGTAGAGCCAGGAACACGAGTTTCAGAGAGATCAACATATGTAAGCCCACTTAACTCTGCAATTGCTTTTGCAAATTTAATATCATCGAAGAAATTAAACTTTAACAAATCGAGTTCTGAAACAACACCTGGGTTTTTATTTGCGGCCAAAGGCACCAAATCTTTTCTTGGTACCATACCCGTTTTTGAAATGACCTCTAGAAATTCTTTTCTTATCACCTTACGTTATCCTAAGATTAGTTTCTTTAAATATTGAATACTTAGATACACTAACTATTTACTATTTATTTACTATTATAACGTAAAGTTCCAAAATTTTTTTGCTGCTACGGCTTGTAGGTAAAGAAGTTCACTTCCATCTATATAAGTGAGTTTATTGCTCAGAAAAGAGTGATGAAATGGATGGGAATAGTTCATATCCCAGAAAATAGACTTAGTTGATAACGATAAATTAAATTGAAATTGACGAGCACAACAGTTGATAATCAATAGATTATCTAGTTCTACATATTGTTCGTA
The DNA here is from genome assembly GCF_002903145.1 of Halobacteriovorax sp. DA5. Taxonomy (NCBI): domain Bacteria; kingdom Pseudomonadati; phylum Bdellovibrionota; class Bacteriovoracia; order Bacteriovoracales; family Halobacteriovoraceae; genus Halobacteriovorax; species Halobacteriovorax sp. DA5. The sequence continues at coordinate 100,318 of NZ_PPDJ01000008.1, forward strand.
TTTAACTGCATTAAGGTCACCATCTTTTCGCCTAGAAAATTGATGATAGCTAATATTTAGCTCTTCAAATAAGACCTTAAACATATCCGTCATTGCGCCATCACCAAGCATGACGATATCTTTCTTATGATATGAATTATTTAATATGATCTCCTTGGCCGCTAAGAAGTCCGTATTTGTGCCATAAAATTGTGTACCATCAAATTTAATACAATTTATCGCCCCTATTTTTCGAACACTCTCTTCTAGAATTACATCATTTAAAAAGTGTTTCTTGTATGGTGCTGTAATCGAAAGGCCTTGTAACGTTTTAAATATATCTTTAAGGCAAGGAATCTTATCTTCAGAAGAGACATCTAAAAGACTATATTCTACCTGACCACTATATAATTCATCATAGATTTGTGGTGACTTTGAGTGTTGAATATCTTTTCCCAGTAAACCAAGCTTAAGCATTAAAATATTCTCGAGTCTTTTCTACATCAAGCTTTATTTGTTCAATAAGCTCATTAACTGAAGAGAATTTTTTTTCATCTCTTAGCCTCTTTACAAAAGAAACTTCTAATTCATTTCCATAGATATCATTATCGAAATCTAAAATATGTGTTTCCACAAAAACGTTATTACCGTTAGTAAATGTAGGATTGTGGCCAATATTTGTCACAGAAAACCAAGTTGATTCACCAAATTTCGTTTTAGTTATATAAACACCATTTTTAGGATAGCGACGATAGCGATCAAGTGCTAAATTCGCAGTTGGAATTCCAATCTGACGACCTCGACCTGCTCCTTTGATTACTCGTCCGCGAATAAAGTATTCGCGCCCTAAATATTTAGCAACGCTTTCAACATCACCGACAGATAGTGCATCTCGTACGATCGTACTTGATACTTTATCCCCTTCAACATCGTAAGAGCATAGAACATTAACATCTGTTACTTTATCAGCACAAAATTTCTTAACAAACTCATGGTTCCCTTTTTTCTGAGCACCAAAGGCAAAATCATGTCCTAAGTATATTCTTTGTGGTTCAACGTGATTGAAAATATATTCGTTTAAAAAATCATCTGGTTCTTTCATTGAAAGATCTCGATTAAATTCAATTTCAAGAAGATAATCAATACTTAATTCAGATAGAAGTTCTCTTCTTTCCTCATAACTATTGATAAGATAGTGTTCTTTAGGGTTAAGAATTTCTACAGGATGTGGCGTGAAAGTGATAACAACGAGCTTTAAATTAGCTTCGCTACACTCACTATAAATTTGCTTAATAATTCTTTGATGTCCTCGATGTACACCATCAAAGTTTCCTATGGTTATAGCAAAGTTATCACATTCAATATCTTTTAAACTTTTAATTATTTTCATTATTTGCTCTAGCTAATTCTTGCCAATATTCTTTTTTATACTTAAGAGGTAACTTGGCTCCCTTGTATTCATTTTTTCCAGCATTATCAACCAAGTCATTAAAGTACTTTCGTGCCTCAGGAGAGACTCTCATCCCCTTAATACGATCATTTAAACTATCACCATGCACATCTGGTGTAAATGTCGTGATATGGTGAAAAATATTAGAATAGTTAAATTCTCTTTTAAGATTCTTAAATGGGTCTCTATCAAAGAAGCGAATGTAAGGAAATGCTGTTAGTGCAATTACAAAAGCGGCGATCCCGATTAAAGAGTAATTAATAATGTCCCACAAATTCCTTTTCTTAGAATTCGTAAAAACAGGGGCCATAATATTTCCAGAAACAACAGTCTTCACTTCGGCAGGAGCTGTCTGCTGAACTTTCTTAACAACGTCATTAGTCTCATCAGAAGCTATATTTGAAGCCGCAGAACCGGAACCTATGATAATCAATGGATCAATTGTTAATTCTGTCGTTTCAAAATTCCCTGTTAGTGGGTTAAATGTAGATAGTTCTATTTTCCTTTCCGATACGAACTCTGCCCTCTTCGCTAGAAACGTATAATCAAAAACTTTATTTTTAACTAAAGCTGTTTGTTCAATCATTTCTGCTCTTGTTTCGAAAACTTCAAACGCATCTGATGTTATCAAGCGAGGAGCATCAAACTTCTCTAAAGCGCCATCACCACGAATTTCTAAACGTGCCTCAAGTACGTCATTTACGACAATCTTACTTTTATTCAGGCTTAGGTTGAAAGTATGTTTACCAACTAGACCAGTAAATGATTTAGGCATATTTTCAACAGGTATAGGCAATGCCTTAATCTTAACTCGATCACTCCTTAACACTTTAGTTTTTTCGGAACCAGTACTAAAGGTAAAGGACATCCCAAAGGCATTCCCACGTCTACTTGTATAATCGGGATGTTGAAAACGTATTTCAACTGGATCTATCGATAAGTCACCTGCTTTTTCAGGATATAGTACACTTTTATACAAAGCGGCTCGTTTATAAATTTCTCCCTGAATACTTACACTTTCAACCGAAGATCTTGGTAATTCAAATCTTTTTAAAAAGTTCTTTTGAACAGGGAATTTTACAAATTCAGGATTTGAAATCTGCCCTTTAAAGTAAATGTAATAAACCAAGTCGATCTTTTCACCTACATATGCCTGTGTCTTATCAACTTCAGCACGTACAAAATAATCTTGCAATCTTGCTCTTTGACTAAGAACTCTAACAGTTAATGATCTGTGTTTCACAACTTGGGCACCAAAATCAACTTTAATATCTCTAATGACTGCAGAACCTGTTTTAATGGCCCTCAATTCATAAACATAGTTATAAACTTTCTTTTGAACCATCTTACCGCCAGCAAAGTAACCCTTTATCATAAGACGGCTTGCATCGTTCGTATTATCAGATACGATCTCAGCATTATTCAATTTGAAATTTACATATGGTTCAGTCTCTCCTTGATATTCGAAATTTATTATCAACTTAAAAGAGTCTTCTAACGATACTTCTGATGAACTTACCTTAGCAGTTATCGTTTGTGCTAGCGAAGAAAATGTTAACAAAAATAAAACTATATACTTAAACATTACCAATCCTTACGATTATTACCATCTGAGGTTGAATCAAAAAGTTTCTTTTGCAACTGAGAGTCATCATTCATGATTTGTTTGAAGACACCATTTGCCTTTCTCATACGCTTCTTTTTCTTAGCTTGATCTTCAAGTTCTTTCCATTGTTGCTGCTGAGTTTTTTGTTTCTTCTTCTCATTTTTATTTTGATCACCTTCAGACTGTTGTTTATCTTTATTTTTATCTGAAGAGTCTGATTTCTTATTGTCCTTATTATTTTTAGAGTCCTTTCCTTGTTGACCCTTGTCTTTTTGATCTTTATCATCTTGTTGACCTTCTTTTTTCTGTTGGTCATCATTATTATCTTTATTCTCGTTATTTTCCTGATTATCCTTATTCTCTTTATCTTTCTTTTCTTGTTGCTTCTTTTTTTCTTCTTCTTTCTTCTTCTGTTTGTCTTGTTTTTGCTTTTGTAGGGCAAACTTAATTTGCTCCTTAATGACTTGCTCTAATTCTTTATTGTTTGAGTTCTTCTCCAATATGTACTTATACAAATTAATAGAGTCTACGAATTGATTATCTTTCAAAAGTGCAGTTGCATAATTAAATAGATCTGCCGGTGCTTCATCTTCATAATTCTTTAATGTTTCATTATAAATTTCTGCAGCTTGCTTTTGCCCCTCTTTTTGCCTAAGAAAAAGCTCGGCCAGTTTCAACTTCTCTTCTTTAGAAATATTACCGGCCCTCATTTTATCTACAAGTTCCTGCTGTAAGGGATCAACTGGAGTTTCTTCATCGTCCTGAGCAAAAGTATTAACTTCAGGCAAAATAAAAAGACACATAAGTAAAACTAAGACAGCTGGTTTAAAAGTTCTAAAGCGCCCAAGTAATACAGAAAACACATACAACAAGATACTTGAAACAATAAGCCAATATCCTAAAACCGGCCTAGACCTCAAAGTTCCTTTTGTAAAAGAATTTAAATGTACATCCTTAAAGAAAGCCAATATTTCTTGCGTCGGTAAACTATATGATTCAACAAACCATACTTTTGCATATTTTGACTTACCGACTAAATCTTCAAAAAATTGTTTATTCATTTTTGATATAATTTCAACACCATTAAACTTTTTATATCCGAAGAAGTTTCCACGTTTTCCACGCATTGGAATTTTTCCACCTTCTTCAGTTCCTACGCCAATAATAGCAAGGCTGATTTCGTCTGGTATTTCAACATCAACACTTCCATGCTCTTCACCATCAGTGATTAAGAGGATATTTCCTTTAGAAAAACCTTCACTCGTTTTAAAAAACTGAAAAGCTTCTTTAAGAGCAAGACTCACATTAGATCCACCTTCTGGTGTTGCGCTCAGCATACTTCCTAAACGTGACTCTAAAATATCAACATCATCAGTAAAGGGTACAATTTTTCTTTGTATGTCAGAAAAGACACTTAATGCAATCTGGTGCCCATATGCATTTTTCACAAGATGTTTAGCAATAATTGCAGCTTTAGCTATACGATTAGGTCTGATATCTTCAACTAACATACTTTGCGAGTTATCAATTAGAATAAGTGTACGTTGATTAGGTATATTAGATTCAACAAGTTCCTCCGGCCCTCTTAAGTCACCTAAAGATAAGGCAAAACCTAAAAATGCTAACGCATATAAGAACATAGATAGCTTAGAAATAAAACGCGAATCAAAATTCCATACTTGTTTAACAATCTTGAAAAATTTCTTTCTTAATAAGGTAAGAAAAAATATAAATATAGCGACTACTATAATAGATATAATCAATAGCTTTGTATTAACGAAATCCATTATGCTACTTCCCTTAAATATAATCTACGAGTACTTTCAATTAATATCAAAAGTAAAACGCCAGCAAGTAAGAACTTGTAATAGTCCTCTTGATAAATAATTCGCCCTTTAATTTCAAGGCCCTTTCTTTCCAATTTATTAATTTCAGAAAGTACCTCATTCAAAGATTCATTATCAGAGGCAACAAAATCTTTTCCACCAGACATCTCAGCTATTTTTTGCAAAGTTTCAAAGTCCATACTTTGACCAGGCATATTTTGATATCTCATTCTACCAAATGCATCACGACCAACTGGTAGTTTAGCATCAGGATCACCACCAATACCAATTGTGTATATTTTAATGCCAAGCTCTTTAGCTTTTTCTGCTGCCTGCATCGGTGACATTAATCCGGCATTGGCACTACCATCAGTTAGTAAAATTATAGATTTGTTTTCAGCAACACTAGTTTCAGATCGTGCTAGTGCAAGCCCTAAGGCATCCCCAATATTTGTGCCTGAGCCTAGAAAACCAATATTAATTTGTTCTACCGATTGTTCGACTAATTTCAAATCAGTAGTCACAGGAATTAGTGTAAAAACTTTATCTCCAAACATAATAATACCGATGCGATCAACAGGAGATAGTTCAATGAACTTTCTTATTTGCCCTTTTGCCGCTTCCAAGCGGTTTGGCGGAAAGTCCTCTGCCAACATAGATCTAGAGACGTCGACTACAAAATAAATGTCATTAATCTCTTTCTTTACATTGCTTTTACCCATTGGAGTTTTTGGACCCATTAATGAAAAGCTTATTAATGCCCAAGCACCAATGGCCATTAGAAACAGCAACCCTCTTAGAAATGACGGCCTTTTCTTTAAGCTATATTTAGGAGGTAAGATAAGTTCACCTTTTTTAAAAATGGCAAAAAAATCAGCGCACCAAAAAAGAAAGCCAATAACTCCAAAGATGAATAAGTATTTATTATGAAAGATATAGTTACTTAACAACGATATTCTCCTTTGCTTTTTCATGGAGAGCTACAATTGCTACATCATCTTCAGGTGTCCAAGCTCTTTTATATTGAACTTCATTTACTTTATTCAAATAATTTTTAAAGGCTTCGCGGTTTTCAAATAATTCAAAAAAAGAATCCTTCTCACTATATATAAGTTCATGCTTTTCACGTGTATCAGCACTTTTAAAAGTTAAAACTCTTTTTTGCCAATTTTGATGCTCTCTTCTTTTTTTTGAAAATTGTAGATAACCATATATGGCCAATCCAAGAACCATAAGAACGATAAGAAGATAAATTGAATAATCTAAAATCGATTTATTTTCGTTTAGCTTTTTGTTAAATACAAAAAAATCCTGTTGTTTAATTGTAGTATCTTGAAAACTAATGTCTGAAAATGTAACCCCTAGGGCCATTCCTCGATAATCCCAGATTTTTGGAAACGAATCTTTTGGTGTAGCAATAAGTACACCACTGGCTTCAATAATATAATATTCTGGATTAGCAGCTAGGAAATACTGTTTATTAACTTTTGATATTTTAATAATATCAGCAAAATCACGTGATAATAAATGAGCCTTTATATCTTCATCTACTATGTCATTTATTGGATAAATAGTTAGCTTAAAGTCTTTAATTTCACCAACACTCCAAACATTATTCTCACTATCAATACTTATCTCAATTTTGGTGTCTAAAGCTAAGGAGCTAAATGACATACAAATTAATAAAATTGAAAAGAATGCATAAAAGAAACGTGCTTTCACTACAACATCTCCTTAACAAAGTCTTCTAAATAGCGATCCCCTACATTTATATCTTTTAAACGAAATCCAAAATCTAAAACTTCCGCCTTTCCTTTTAATCTAGTATCAACCTTACCACTACCTTTACCAGCGATACGTCCAACAATAGAGAATCGAAACTCATTAGAAGTATCGAGGGGACAGAGCAAACGAAAAGCATGAACATGTTTACGTGCAGTTAGTCTCTTTAGGGTTTCTGGAGATAAGAATTCATAAAAGTCACTTAGAATAACGACTTCTCTTTTCTTATAAAATTCACGAACTAGTTCGGCATCAAATTTAGCGAAATTTCTTTCTTTTTGAGAAACCAGATATTCAACATCAATCTCTCCGGCTTGATTAATAACATTCGTTTTCCTCAAGGCGTCAACAAACGCAACGAGACCTGCCTCTCCTCTCTTTTTTTGAACTCTTAAGACTCGATCATTCAAACAAATAATTGTCTCTATATAGTCATGTGTTTTTTCTGAGAGTAAATAAAGTAACGATATAATTTCAAAAGCTGCTGCAAGCTTAGACTTTCCGTTGTGTCCGATAACCATACCGGGACTACAATCTAAAAGAATTGTAATCTCAACATTTCTCTCTTCTTCAAAAGTCTTAATATATGGAGTATTTGTTTTTGCGACCATCTTCCAGTCAATAAAACGAACATCATCACCATGAACATACACCTGATGTTCCTTAAACTTTAATCCCGTTCCTCTGAAGTGAGATTTAAGCATACCAATAGAAAATGAGTTTGATCGTTTGAACAAACTATTTTTCATATTTTGAACAATTTGATGTACTTCAAGTGTCTTCATATTAAATCATTTTCTGAGCAATCTTAACTGCTAAGTCTCTCGGATTAATTCCATCAATGGATGCTTCATAAGTTAAAATAATTCTATGCCCTAGCACTGAGGCAACGACTTTCATTACATCATCTGGTGTAACGAAATCACGTTGGGCCATAAAGGCATTAAAACGACCTAGTTTCTGTAGCCAGATTGCTGCACGCGGAGAAGCTCCTGCTTGTACAAGTCCTTTAAAATCAGGAGAAAAATGCTTATCTCCAGGTCTGGTTGCTCTTACAATTTTAATAATTAAATCTTTCATCTTATCATCGACGTATACTTTATCGATCTCTTGGCGAATCGATAGGATATCGTCGGTTGAAAGAAAAGAGCCTAGGTCTTGCTTTACATTTTCTAAATCTAAAATAGATTTTTCCGCTTCGAAGTCAGGATAATTTACACTAACTTTCATCATAAAACGGTCTAACTGCGCTTCTGGAAGCGGATAAGTTCCTTCCTGCTCAATTGGGTTTTGTGTTGCTAGTACAACAAATGGGCTCGATAACTTATGAGTAGAGTCACCAATTGTAACTTGTTTTTCGGCCATCGCCTCAAGTAAAGCTGATTGTACCTTGGCAGGAGATCGATTGATCTCATCCGCAAGTAAAAGTTGTGTAAAGATTGGACCAAACTTTGTAGAAAACTCTTCCTTTTGTTGAGAGTAGACCATCGTTCCAACTAAGTCAGAGGGAAGTAGGTCAGGCGTAAACTGAACTCTTTTGAAAGTTAAGTCACATAGCTTACTCATTGTAGAAACAGATAAAGTTTTACCCAGTCCAGGCATCCCCTCAATTAAGAGATGTCCTTCGCAGACTAAAGCCGCAATGATACTATCAAGCATTTCATCTTGACCATAAACAATACGTTTGGCCCTATCTAAAACACTATTAACCTTCTGTCTTGAACTATCAGTCATTTCTTTCCACCTTATATGCTAAATATTTTATGTAATTTGATTTTGATTCTAATTTGCTAATTGGATGATCTAGTCCTTGTATTCCTGTGTCAATTAAGCGGATTGATAAATTATTCTTCTGCGCACTACGAGCTACACATTGATCTAGTTCATTCATTGAAATATTTTGAGTACAAGATGCAGCAGCAAGAATTCCACCCTTGTTTATCATTTTGAATATTTTTGTATATAATTTTTCATAGCCACTTATAGCAGCCTTTTTGTCTTTATAACTCTTACTAAAAGCAGGAGGGTCACAGACAATTACATCGTAACTTTTCCCTTCACTCACTTTTTCATCTAAGAACTTAAATACATCATTACGAGTAAAGTTTCCTCTGCCACTGAAATTATTACTTTCAAGATGATTATGTACAACTTCACTCATATTAGCTTGGTCAACAAACTCAACATTTTCAACACCAGCTCTGAGAAGGTGTAATCCCCATGATCCCACATAGGTAAAGAGGTCTAAACCAGTCTTATAATTCTGTCCTGTTCTTTTAATTAGATCTTCAAATTTTCTTCTATTTTCTCGGTGGTCGTAATAATAACCAACCTTCTGCATTAGATCTTTCTTGATTTGATATTGAAATTCTGTTTCTTCAATTTTTATAACATCTGGTAATTCATCACTTTCAAAAACAGGAAGCTCTTCTATATCTCTATATTTCTTATTATCAAGAAGGATCACTTCTTTATCTACTAAGCTTTGGATATGTGATTTTATCTCGTTACGAAAGCCATCCATTCCAGCTGTATTGATTTGTAGAATTGCACAGTTCTGATATCCATCGAGAATAAGTCCAGGCAGTCCATCCTCATCTCCATAAATTAACCTAGCATTTTTACCATAACCAATTTCATTTCGATAACGAATCGCCTTTTCAATTGTTTTAGAGATGTAATCCCATGGCCCTAAAGTTGAATTCAAGACAACGACATTCTTTTTTCTTGTCGAGTTTGGATTCACAAAGCCAATATACTTATTTTTCAAATGATTGAAACTACACCATTCCCCCGGACGAAAAGAGCGTAGAGAATCCTCAATATCAATTTCAGATAAATGGATAACTTTACTTTCAAAGTAAAGTCTAACTTTTTTATTAATTTCTATTTGTCTCATTTATAGGCCTATAATCTTTTTGGCTTGCCCAGTATTAATTTGATAATTTTGAATCTTCAAATCTAACTTACCTAGCTCAACCTTTTTATCGCCAGTTATGGCATACGATACTGCTTCGATATTACTAGGTAATCCGAAAGTACCAAATTTTTCATATTCAATTTCAATTTCTTTGAGAATTGAAGAAGTACCTCTTCCTTCAGAAATTGATATCTGTGAAATAACACTTTTCCCTTTTGCCCATGATTTTTTTGAATATGAAAAAGAAGTTTTTGTATGCAACTGTGGACTACTTGATTCAATCTCTTTAATTTGTCCACTTGAATACAATTCAATACTCAAATCTAATAATTCTGCTTGATCCTTCACTCGTATGAATCGACTATTATTTTTAGGATCCTTCTTAAATGCACTCATTTCTAAAGGAGTCGTTAGATTTTTCGCTAAAACTAATTCTACGTAAGGTTTAACTTTTGCAATCAAAGTCTGCTTTAATAAATCAAAACCTTTTTCAGGTAACCCTTCAACTCTAATTCTAATATTGTTTGGATATACCCAATAAACACGATAGTAAACATCATCAGGCTCAAGGGCCGTATTTGCTCTTACATACTTTTCAAGATTAGGTTCTCGAATATCGAAAAATAAATCTTGAATCTCCCCTTCTAATGGAGTGTAGGTTCTTAATTTGTGATCATTAAAAATACTACTATTGTTAGAAAATACAGATGTGACAGAAAGTAATAAAACAACAATTAGGGATAAGTTAAATTTTAGCATAATATGTCCTTTTAACTTATTTTAAAAGGGACACAGACCTTTACCAACTAGTTGAAATTATTTCCTTCCAATTGACTTTAGGTAAAATCAAATGCTTTTCCTTCTTATAAATAACTTTACCTGCAGAGCCCTTAACACCTTTTAAATTCTCTACCTGAGTAAATATAACAGGTATTTGATCAGCACTAAACTCACTGTAATCAGCTAGAATTGAAGCAACTACACTATATTTATCAAAATCAAAGCCTTCTAAATTCTTAACAATAACGTGAGCACTCTTATCTCCATCTATATGAAACCAAATATCACCCTTACTAGACCATTTACTTCGGATATAATCATTTCCCTTAGTATTTAGTCCAACAGCAATTGATATCTCATTCCATTTAAAAATTGAATGATCATCCGACTTATTAACTTCAGTATTTTTGGGTGCTACTTTCTTCCAAACTGGTACATTCACTTTTTCTCGAACAAATACTTCCTTCTTGGACTCAATTTCTTTAATAACATCAGCAAGACGTTTTTCAAGAAATTCCTCACCTTTTCGCAATTTCTTAATCTTCGTGAAAAGAATATTCTTCTTTTGATAGTAACTAAGGCCAAAATCAAACTTAGCTTTGAGTGATTTATATTTGAAAACGTGTTCATTTAAATCTAATTCATCGTTAATTAATTTCTTTTCAAGCTCATGTCTAACCTTACAGTTTTCAAGGTCTTTTTGAATAAAATTTTTCTTACGCAACAATTTTTTGTTATAAGTTGTCTCTGCTTTTTTATTAAAAACATCTTCTTCAGCTAGAATAAGCTTTTTTTCCTTAACATCTTTTGTATCAAGTTGTTTTCTTCCTAATTCATTGAAGATGTCGAAATAATTTTCAAAATCAAAAACTTGCTTCTTATTCGATTGCCATGGAGAAAAGTGAAACTTCTTCCCCTCGTTTATATAAACATAACTAAAGAATAGTTGTCGTCCTTTCCAGAAAAGCAAAAGGTTACTCTTATCGTAAAACTTGAAATTTAAGCACTTATCTTTGGTATCAGTTTCAATTTCAATAAGTCGACTATTTCGAATATTAGATCTTAGAAATTCTAGAAACTGATCACGTGTAATTCGATATTCTGAAGGAATCGATTGAATTGAGTCCCAAATACCACAATGCTCTCCTCCTCTTCCAATTGTAATGCAAAGATTCTTTCCTCTAAGTCTAAGCTGTAATAATACGAGCTTTCCCGATGAGAAGATTTTTTGTATTCGAGGATTTGTTGAAGCGCCATTTTCAATTAATTGATCATTAATTCTATCGACATTTCGCCCTAGCTCTGAGAAATTTAAATTCATGAATAATCCAACAATTTTGTCACAAACACTGAGTAATATTGACTGGAGCAAGATAGCTTCTGAAATAATCACCCACGCAAGATTTCAAGTTAATAAAAATATTATAGAACATAATCCAAAGATATTCGAATCTGAACAATTAAGTGAGCATTTTTTTGACTTAAATGAGATTATTAAGAAAATTGATGAGTCAGGTAGTTTAGGAGACTATTTTTTTAGTAATTTGAGAGATAGTGAAGAAAATCACAATGCCCTAAATTACATCTCTAAAGGTGGCGTTGCGACATTAGATCAGCTTAACTTTCTGGCAAATACAATTGAAAACCTTTTTTCAGCCAAAAGAGTTCTTAATTTTAGCCACTATCGAATTTATCTAGATGAGTTAGTGAATAAAACTCAAAGGCTAAAGCAGAAATTTATCAATCCATTTAGAAAGTTTGTCGATGCAGACGGCAGTGTTCATCTTGAAAGACACCCTATTATCGCACCACTTATCCAAGAACAATTAGGATTAGAAAAAAGAATTCGAGAAACAATCAATTTTATTCTTAAGGATGAAGACATTTCCAAGCGTCTTCAAATGGATACTTTTGATATTATTAATGAAAGATTTGTCATTCCAATCAGAAGTGACTCTTATAGAAGTGATCTAGGCAGTATCGTTGCAAGGTCTTCAACAGGTAACACACTTTTTGTTGAACCAGTTGCAACGAGAAAGATGTCTAATGATCTTATCGAAATAAACTCTAAAATTGACTATGCCATATCACAAATATGTAAGAATTTTTGTGACCTAGTGAATAACGATCTTTCAACAATGCATGATGTGTATTCATTTTTTATAGAATTAGATTATACATATACATTAGCTAGTTATTCACACGCGAAAAGTTTTTGTTATCCAGAAGTTAGTATTGATGGTTCAACAAACTTGGTAGATTTTTATCATCCATTAATTGATAATTGTGTCAGAAACACAATCGAAGTTGATAGTGAAAAAAGAGGTATTATTATCTCTGGTCCCAATACAGGTGGTAAGACAGTATCCATCAAAAGTATTGTTATTGCCCATTTATTCCTAAAACTTGGGTTATTCATTCCTGCGCAAAAAGCAAAACTACAATATAAAAGTGATGTATTCTACTTTGACAGCGATTACCAAGATTTAGAAATGGGACTAAGCTCATTTGCGGGAGAAGTTCAGGTAATCTTATCAATGCTAGAAAATATTCAAAATGATTCACTTATTGCTGCAGATGAGATTTTTAATTCGACATCTTCAGATGAGGCATCATCACTTGCTTATTCAATTATTAATTATGTTACAAAAGAGCTTGGTTGTGATGTTCTTATTTCGACACACCACCAATTACTTAAAACCAAAATCCAAGAAAGTGAAGAATTTATCTCGGCCCATGTAGGTTATGATTTTGATAATAATACTCCTACATACAAACTAATCATTGGAACACCTGGTTCATCAATGGCACTAGAGATATTTAAGCGACTTAGTAAGAAACACAATATTCCTGAATTTATTTTAGATGATGCTAAAAAAATGCTTGATACTAAATACGTTACTTATGAAAGGCTTCTTCAAGATCTATCTAAGAAACAAGAAAAAATCAGCAAAACACTTAAAGAAAACATTCAGCTTAATCATGAACTTAAGAATCAAAAAAAATCTCAAGAAGGTATTCTCTTCTTAGAGAAACAGAGAGCTTATGATCAATATGAAAAAGAAATTAAAAAGATCATAAAAGGTCTTAATGATGTTAAGACTAAAAGCTTAAGTAATGAAATTTCTACCTTAAACAAGCAATATGAAAGACTTAAACCAAATAGAAATGAAAGGTCAAAAGAAGAAAGACAAATTGCAACTGAGATAAAAGTTGGTTCTCGCTATTTTTGCGACCGTCTGAATTCGACATGTATTGTTTCTGAAATAAAAGGTAAGAATTGTGTTGTTGAGGTTAATGGAAAGAAAATTTCTGTTCCAAAGGCTTCCCTTTTTGATCAACAAGGTATCAACAATAAGAAGCCACAAAAAGCAAAAAAAGTTGAAATTAATGTCTTTAAGACCATTAACTACACTACAGAGGTTAATTGTCGTGGGATGCGTTTAAGCGAATTCCAGCAGAAAGTTTTTTCATGCATTGATGATCTAAGAATGGGACATATTCCCTATTTAATCATTGTACATGGCCATGGCGATGGTACATTAAAGAAATGGCTGAGAAATGAGCTTAGAAGACAGAGAGATCTAAATTGGTCACCAGATGAAGGAAATGATGGTGCAACAAGAATCGATCTTACTCAATCGACTTAAAAATACGCTCTGATTTTATATTCATTTGACCAGTATAGCTATCTTGCATCATTGAGAACCAAACGAAGAAGGCGCGTCCTCTAATATTTTCAAATGGTACGAATCCCCATGCTCTAGAATCAGAAGAGTTGTCTCGATTATCTCCCATTACGAAATAATGGTCTTTTGGTATTTTTGTTGCGGGATAGTTTAGCTTATAGATATTATCCATATCTTTTTTAACAACAAATGTTTTCTCATTCATCTTAGTTTCAAGATAATCGTAATTATCGTTGAATCTTGTTGCAATTAATTTTTCGTTTATTGGTTTACCATTGATATAAATCTTCTTGTTTTTAATCTCAATAGTTTCACCAGGTAGTCCAACGACTCTTTTAATATAATTAATTTTTGGATCGTTTGGATATTTAAAAACAATGATGTCTCCACGTTGAACATCATTAGTTCTAAGTAGATATACAGGGTTTGAATTAACCCCACCTAGGGCAATATCAGAAAAGGGTAACTTTAGGCCATAGCTGAATTTTTCAACTAAAATAAAATCACCTATTTCTAGTGTCGGGATCATTGAACCAGAGGGAATTCGATATGGCTCATAAAAAGAAGATCTAAAAACCAAAAGAAATAATATTATTAGAAATGAGTCTCGACTCATCCTTAGAAAACTTTTCTTACGACTAGCAATTTTCTCGTCTAAAATATCACTCACTTAATTCCTCGATAATACTTTGAAATAATTTCTTGCGCCAACTTAGTCGATTTCACATACCATTTCTTATAGTTAATAATCATGACACAAACAGAGATACCCTTATCGTCTAAATTATTTTTCGGTTTAGCATAAGATGTAAACCAATCTCTTTTCCCAAACGGAAAACCACCAGTAATTGAACCAGTTTTACCGCCTATCTCGAGTTTATTAGCAATACGTCTACTCATGTATCTTCGAAAAGTTCTTCTTGCAGTACCGCGTTTAATCGTTCCTTGCATTAGTTCAGATAGTTCTTTAGCAGTATCTTGGCCAATAACCTGATCTTTACGAATTTCGTTTTGCCAAACCTTTTGATTCTGTTCATCAACTAAGTCAGTTGCCAGTCGTGGATATTGTAAAACCCCATCATTAGCAACAACACTTGATAGTACAGCACAATGAACCGGAGAGATTTGCGTACGTTTATTAAAGCCCGACGCTATTTCGGCCATTGCATAGTCTGTTTGAGGAATTTCAAATGTCGACTTGGCCAAGTCAATTTCCTTCATTAACTCGTCATTAAAGCCAAGGCGCTTTGCCATCTCCTCTAACTCTTCAGGAGTTGTATTATTAATTGCAGCCTTTCCAAAAATTACATTATTAGAATATGCAAAAGCCTTATCAAAAGATGTTGTTCGCTGCCAACGCGATTTTTTATTCTTTAACTGATATTTATAAAGAGTCGTTCCGCGACCACGATATTTAAACTTATCATGAATATTAAAATCTTCATTATTAATAAGATCTGCACTTGTAACAATCTTAAAAACACTTGCTGCCGGATGTGTCCCAGTAAAAGGAAGAAGGTAATCAAAAACCTTTCCTTCTCTTGTAAATCCAATACTGACTAATAGATTACCGTTGTTATTATCCATAACAACAATAGCTGCTTTATCAGGACGATAATAACGAAGTCGTTTTCTTACAAAGCTCTCTAATTCAGGATCTGTTGAATAGTTCACTTTGTAAGATTTCGAATTATGTGAAATTGTTTGTTTAAATGGAGTTTTAGGATCTAAAAGTTGGCTTGAGAGGTAGTGCTTCAATTGATGATTATCAATTTCACTCGCCTTTGGCTTAACTTCTATTTTCTTTTGCTCGTCTTTTCCTACTAAAAAATATCCTATTAAAGCGAGCGGAGCTAAAACTAATAAATACTTATACAAAAACCTATATTTGAACACCTTTATAGCCCTTACCAATCACAAAGAACTCCTTACTAACCGAACGTGTAGATTTCGGCTTTAGGAAATGGAATTCTTTAAAAATACTTCTTTGTGATTTTAAAAAGACTTGGGCCTCATGGCCATCAAATACTTTAATTACAAAGTTTCCATCTTTTTTTAAAAAGACATCAAGATGTGCAAAAACTTGTTCAATTAAATTTAAACTTCTTAATTGGTCTACAGAGCGTACACCAGTAGTGTTTGGGGCCATATCAGAAATCACAACATCAAATTTGCGATCAAAATCAAGCTCCTCCACAGTTGTTACATCAAAAATCGACTTTTCAAAAAGCCTGACATTCTTAACTCCTAAAAGTTTCTTATTTACTGGCTTGATATCAATACCCACTGCAAAGCCTTCTGGCCCAATCTTCTTGCTCGTATACTGCATCCAAGAGCCTGGAAAATAGCCTAAGTCGAGTACATTATTACCCTTTTCGATAACCTTATACTTCTTATCAATTTCTTCTAGCTTATAAATAGAGCGGGCCAAAAAGTTTTCTTTCTTAGCCTTGTTGTAATAATAATCTTTTACTTTAAACGTCATTAACTAAACCTTATATCTGATATTAGACCAACATTATTCAAAAAACTGAAAAAGTCGCTTTTTGTAAGTCCACGACATTTTTCTTACATCTGAGCGCGAAAAAAAAATTTCTTTTGTGAAAAAACTTATTGACTCAGGTTTTTTACTAACATTATTAACAGAGTTATCCACACTTGACCATAATACTTGGTTATTTTTCATTAATTTAACTTTTACTAATGAAATGCCTTATTTTCAACACTTTACCTTAGATGTTGCGATGTGATGACAGGTTTTGACAGGTCGCAAGTAAACTTACCAACAAAAAAAGCTAACTTATCCACATATGCACATTTCAAAGTGCTTTTAAAGCTTGTCAATAATATTTTTCGAATATCTGAAGTAAGATTTTGAGGGATGGATTTCCCTTATGCTCAAAGCACAATAATAGTTATTTCAGTAAGGTAGAGGCAGTTACTCGGAAGTAACCATGAATTCTAATTCTTCACTACCTGCTAGGATCGCTCCATACTCTTCACCATCATCATAAGTAAATGAACTAGCTATCAGCTTGATACTACTATCAGCTGGGTCGACAAATACAAATGGATGTGAAGTGGCCGCGTCTTTACGCATTTTGTAGGAATCAGAAAACTCTTCAAACAATTGTCTTGTTATATGAGACTTAAACAGATGAAACTCCCTTTCATCGTTAACGTTAATTAAATTATAAATTAATTCTCATATAAATAAATAATTTTAAGTCCTAGGATTTTAGTCAATTGCTCCGATCGTTCTTAATAGGATTTTAACTCGTCCTTCAAAGTGTGAGTCCAGTAGACAGATAATAATATAAACCGCGTATATCATATTCCTAGAGCTTCTAAGCCCTCTGATTTTCTGGAAGATAACTTCAATAAGTAAGACACTAAAAAATGCCAATAACCACAGTATAGAAAAGTCCTGAAATGTTCGCGAACTAAAGAGAACGTCAATTAGAAGGAGGCACAGAATAGAGATCGCAACCTTAATGGAAGAATCATGCGAGATATTTAGTATTTTGTGCTTCTCACTTCGCGTTTGCCCTAAAATTTTATACATAAAAACTATTAGGCCAAAAATTGAGAGAATAAAGAATGATTTACGAGACACGAGCCTCATAATCTCTGCAGAAATTATGTTTACACTTTCAATCATTTCGATTGAAACGGTGCTCGTTGATAAAAAGAACAGAGAAATAGAGAGAAAGACTCCCAACAATGTATATTTGAAAAATTGTCTCTTATACCATGCAGTTTCCTCTTTGAAGAAAACAAAATGGATTAATAGGAGTTGAACTATTAATAAGATTATATTCGACTTATCAATAACTGTTCCCCAAGCACCTAGCAGACCTATAAACAGCCCTGAACGGTACGTAGAACTCTTTGTCGACCAGAGTGTAGACCATACCCACACAACAGAAAAAGTCGTTAAAAGGGTAAATCCGTAGTTATTTGCAAGTATCTTTGAAAATGACCAAGAAGAAACTAACGCGAATACTCCAAGAAGAGATAGTCTCCTTGAAACAAAATTTCGAAGAAGAGCGTAGAAGGTCATCAAAAATAGAGACATCGTTACAAAGTAAAAATGAATCGACCATGATAGATTTAAAAGCTTTGGATACTTACTAAATGGAATATAGTTAATTGATATAAAGTTCCAGAATGCTCCTGAGACTCGTTCACTTGGATCAAAGAACAGCCTTAGAGAACTTGTCGAAAATAAATTCGGCAACTGAGGTAGCGAAGTAAAGAACATAACTACTGTTAAAAATAGTACTGTCTTTTCAAACTTATCAAGATAGCGATACTCATGGAAGTTAGTCGAAACCGACTCCTTAATGATCTTTCCTCGCGTAGGCCATGAATAAAATAGCCCCATCACAATCCACGTAAGCCAAAAAATATTATAACTCCACTTGTGAGGCAAAAGGCTTAGCAAGTTGAAATAAATGGCCATAAAGAACATCCCCATAAAAAGTCGATAAACGACTCTATCGATGGATGAGTTCACTTTGAAATATATCTTTAATCGGTGGTCAATTTCCTTTCCCAGTAAGAACCACTGAGAAACAATAAACATTGAAAAGAAAATCATTGCGATAATTTGCCAAATTGGCTCGAGATTAACTTCTTTTTGCAAATAGATTGGCAATAATAAGAATGTAAAATATGTAACTAGTCGAAATAACAAGAATTTTGTCTTTTCAATGTAAATATCCGACTTTTTCTCTAAAGTTTTCACAGTAATACCCGATAAATTTAGTACAAAATCCCAATCCCAAAAAAATTACTTTCTCGAAAAGTACCCGCCCACAAGGCGGGTTTTTTATTTTCAGGGATTTATCTATTATAGCCCCTAAAACATCAAATGACGAAGAGGCCTTGCCTAGAAAATTCTTCCACTAATGATGCGACGGAAAAAAAAGCTCAAGTGTGATAAAATCAGAGTTGGAGACAAGTGTGAAAAGGATTTTCACATCTAAAATCAGGAGGATTTTTGTCGATAGCAATGGGCTCCATTAACACGGGACTTCCAAAGGATATTGTTCAGCAAATTATGAAAGCTGAACGAATTCCTATTCAAAATATGGAAATGCGTAAAGGTAAGATCTCTGACAAGAAAGCACTTGTCCAAGAGCTTACGTCCCTAGTTGAAGGTATGCGTGGAACCCTCCTCCAAAACGGTAGTGCCAGATCTCTAAGAGAATTAAGTGTTATTGGAAATGATGATATCGTAGGAATTACTGCGGATAAGAACGTTGCGGAACCAGCAACATATCAATTCGAAGTTAAACAACTTGCACAGAAGTCTTCGGCCATGACATCTGGTTTTGCTGATCCAGATGAAAGTTATATTGGTGTTGGGTTTATTCAATACTCACTACCAAGTGGCGATACAAAAGAAATATACGTAGATACTGACAACGCTTCATTAAAGTCAGTAGCAAAACTAATTAACAAAGATGAAGAATCAGGACTAAGGGCCAGTGTTATCAATGACGGTTCGGAATCAGATACACCTTGGCGCCTAATCCTATCGCTAAAAGATACTGGTGATATTAACAAGGCAGAATTTCCACACTTCTATTTCGTAGATGGTGAACAAGATTTTTATATTGAATTTGAAAGAGAGGCCCAAGACGCTGTCGTTGCACTTGATGGTTTTGAAATCGAATTACCTGAAAATAAAGCGGCAGAACTAATACCTGGTGTAACTCTTGATCTTAAAAAGGCAAAGCCTGGTGATGAGTTCACTATCAATATTAGTGAAGATGCTGGAAAAATTGGAGAGAAAGTAAAATCTCTAATTGATCAAATTAACGGTGTATTCTCATTCATTAAACAACAAAACACAATGGATGAAACGACTGATACCTCTCGAACTCTAGGTGGAGATATTCTTCTACAATCAATCGAATCTCGATTAAGAAGTGCAATCTTTAAAGATATTCCTCTTAAAGACGGAGGGACTTCTCGTATTGGAGAACTAGGTATCCAATTTTCAAGGGAAGGTTTACTTGAGTTTGATCAGAAGAAATTTCAAACAGTAATGGAGAAAGATTACGATCATATTGCTGAAGTTCTAACTGGTCGCTACGAAGACGGTACAAAAACTAATGGATTCATCGATAACCTCAAAGAAACTGTAGGCCAGCTTCTTCAGTTTCCAAATGGTCTACTCTCTTCAAGAAAAAGATCACTAGAAAATAATATTGAAACAATTGATAGAAGGATTGCTCAAAGAGAGAACATGCTTCAACAAAAAGAAAAGAACTTAAAAGATAAATTTTCACGCTTAGAAGGAACCATGTCTAGGATTCGTTCACAAGGTGCAGGCCTTGGCGGACCTCAGCCGATGGGATAATTAAGGAGAAGTAAATGAGTTACGGTTTAGGTGCCTACAAACAAACATCTGTAAAAACAGCAAGTAAGGAGCAAATCCTACTTATGCTTTATCAAGCTGCTATTAAAAATTGTAAAAAAGCAATTGAAGCAATTGAAAAGAAGGACTTATCTGCGAAAGGACAATTTATTGGAAAGCTACAAGATATTATCATCGAGCTTAACAGTAGTTTAGACTTTGAAGTTGGTGGAGATGTGGCCAAAGAACTTTCATCTTTATATGACTTTATGCTTTTTTCAAGTACACAGGCAAATATCAAAATTGATAAGGAGCCATTAAAAGGAGTCCTTGAAGTTTTAACGACGCTATATGAAGGTTGGCAAGAAGCTGTTAAGCAACTTAGAGTTGAGCAAAAGGCTAAATAATGAACACAATAGAGATCTTTAATAAGATCACTAGACATCTAGATTTACTGGGACTTCTCGTTAACTCTACAAAGTCTATGATCACTTCATGTAACAATGGAAGATTTGACCTCGTTGATAATATCTCTGAAAATAGAGAGCGACTGATTAATATCATTCGCCTACTCCAAGATGATATTGAAGCTGAAATTCAGAATAATAAAGTGATTTATCCACAAGAAGATATCGAAATCTTTAAATCTTGGATACAAGATGTCACGGAACTTGTTCATGAAAATCAAAAGCTTGATGATGAGTGCTTAAACCTACTATCACAAGCAAAAGAGTCAACTACTAAAGAAATCTCAACTGTCTTCAAAAAACGTCAACAATTTCAGGGCTACAACCTGAACAATGTAAAAAACAGGTAATACTAGACCAGTTTGCCCCCTTAATCGAAATTATAGTATAATATGGTGGAGCTCTAGGAAAGAGCTTCACTTTATATAAAGACCATTGGGCCTTAGGACGAGGAAATTATGGAACTAGCAAAAGAATTAGTACAAGCAATTCCTGCAAAATCACTTTCTTTCTTAGATATACATTCGTACGAAATTAAACAATCACGAAGTAATTTAAAGGTACCTGTTATTAACGGCGTACACCTACATTCGAATTACCATCCTGCAAAGGAAGCTAAAAAGCTAATCGCCAATATCGAGCATCAACTTAAAGAGAATAAGAATTTATTAATTTTAGGTTTAGGTTTTGCCTACCACGTCTATGAAGCATGTAAGCTTCTTGAGATATACCATGGTCAAGATTATAAAGTTATTGTCATCGAACCTAATGAGCAAACATACACAGAATGTATAAAGAACAATTTATTTCCAAATAAAAACATCGAAGTATATGCCACTGATGATGTGGCGAGTATCTATAAAGAAAAGAATGTCGCATCATTTCTTTCTCAAAAACCAACTATACTTACTCATGCTCCTTCATTCTCTCTTTACAATAAGTTCTACAAAGACTTTTTAGATTTTGAAGCGAGTAGCAAAATCGGTGACTGTATCGAGCATATTAAATCAAGCGAACTTAAGTCCCTACTCTATAATGCTGATCAAGACTTAACAATTGATCAACATATCGACAGAGCAATATATCAAACAAATCAATTTAAAAATAAAAATGATTTTTTACTCCTGGCTTTTGATGCCGTAATCAAGCAAGGTTAAGAGGAATAGATGAAAGATATACTAATTATCAACTTCAAAAGACATGGTGACATTTTTCAAATGGGACGACTTGTCTCATCACTAAAGAACAAACACCCTGAAGCAAATATAACGATTTTAATTAACAAAGAATTTGAAAAGTCTGCTGAGTTACTAAATGGTGTTAAAAATATCATCACACTTGATAGAAAAAAGATTGTTAGCTACAAAAAAAATAAGATCTATTCAAACGGCTTTGCTCTCGATGAATTTGGTAAAACGATAAAAGAAATAAATAAAAGTTGGAATTTAGTAATAAACTACTCTAACGATAGAATCTCAACGAGTTTAGCATCATATATAAACAAAGAATTTAAAGGTATTCAATTTGACCTTAACTGTAATGTTAAATACTCAAATGAATGGGCTGTTGTATTTAATGACGTACTTACACAACAAAAATATGCTCCACTAAATTTCAATGATTGCTATCATAAGATGGTTGGAATTGAAGAAAACAACTCATTCAATGCCCTACACGTTTCAAATGAATACAATAAGGTATGCCATCAAAATTTCTTAAAAATGAGAAAGGCCGAAGGAAAAATCGATCCTAAGCTGATAGCTATTCAACTAACAGCATCAAACATTAATAAAATGATTGAAAGGCAAGAACTTATCAATCTAATCAACAAACTTAATGCACAAGAAGATACGATCCCATTGCTAGTGATCGCTCCGTCATCAGACGAAAGATCTTATGCTAATAAAATCAATTCCGAATTAGACAAGAAAGCTGTAACAATTGAAGCACAGTTCAGTGCTCTTCCATCAGTGTTAATCAACTGTGATCTTTTAATTACACCAGATACAGCAATAAAGCATATGGCAGATATATTAGATGTTCCAACAATTGAGCTTTCAATGGGTCCTTCACCATTTCTTAAACAAGGAACAACAAATCTAGAAAGTATGATTATCACTCCACGAATTAAAGATCGTGACTTTGCTTATGGCCCAAGTGCACACACGGAAAAACAAGTTAGAAATAATGAGATCATTAAAGCTGAAGATATTATTTATGTACTTAATAAGTATTTCCTAAATAAAGAAGAACAATATCTACAAAACACTGACATATCGATCTATCAAATCAAACACGACGAATTAGGTGGTTTTTATAAAAATATAGAAGGACGTATCGATACAGAAATAGAGCTTGAAAGGTATCTATCAAGAGATTTCTTATATCGAAAAATAGAACGAAAAACACTTTCTGGACACGGTATTGTCGAAAGTGACTTAAACTTTACGTACAACTGGCTAGAGCAAGCTCAGGGGGAATTAATTAAATCCTCACGTCATGTGTTAGCAGCAATTAAGGCAACACTTGCACAAGACACGCAAAAACTACAAGCAAAGTTAGCGGATATTAATTTATATATAGGTCATACATCTGATTACTGCGCACTTCCATTTTTATTCTACAGAGCAAAAATTAATAATATCGAAACACCGACTCTATCAGAAGTAGAGCATATTTTAATCGCTTTAAAAAATGATCTACAAATACAATTTGAACAAATTAAAGAAGTATCAATTTTAGTAAGAGAGAGTCGTAGTAGATTACGAGAAGAATCTACAAAGGAATTATTAAATGAATCAAGATCATAACAATTTAAGGACTGAATTCTTCAAAGAACTTGAAAGAATTCAAGAGAAACAAGTCAAAAGAGAAAACTTGAGCGAAGACGACATGGCCTTTTTATATCTATGTTCTGTCCTAGAAGAAGAATAGGAGCAATCAATGAACGCCTTAAAAAACGAAGCAGATAATAAAAAGACCATTGCAATAATTCAAACAACAAGAATTGGTGATCTTCTGCAAACATCTCATGCCGTTAAGCTACTAAAAGAAAATCATCCCGAATATAGAGTTGTCCTAGTAGCGCGTAAAAAATTTGCTACACCGATCATGTTCTTATTAGAAAAGGTATTTGATAAAGTTGTAACAATTGAGCACAAAACAGCAATGTTTGGAGCTGACAATGTGAGAGAGGCCCTCTCTAAATTAAAGAAACAACTTAAAGAAATTAATGAACAAAATATCGATGTATCAATCAACCTCGCTTTTTCTAAATCTGCGACATACCTTCACTCGCTAATTGAATCAAGTAATAAAGTAGGTCCATACTTCAATGACTTACATGAGAGAGTAATCACAGACAGATGGTCACAATACCTTTACTCAACAGTAATGAGAGGTGATCTTAACCCATTTAATCTAGTAGACCTATTCTCTTCAATCATTGGGACAACAAAGAAGCTCACTCATTTAAGTAATAAAGATTATTCAAGTGAAAAGAAAACAAATTTATTAATTCACCCATTTGCATCAAATGAAAAAAAAATGTGGAAAGCGAACCGATGGGTTGAAGTTATTTACCAAACATTAAAAAAGAATGAGAATGTAAAAGTATATATTTGCGGCTCTAATCAAGATCAAAAATCAGCAGATGAAATTTTAAATTCCGAGCTAATTAGGCCATTTAAGGATCGTGTTAATCTATGGATTGGTTTAGATCTAAAAGAACTATATTCAAA
This sequence comes from Halobacteriovorax sp. DA5, assembly GCF_002903145.1. Classification (NCBI taxonomy): domain Bacteria; kingdom Pseudomonadati; phylum Bdellovibrionota; class Bacteriovoracia; order Bacteriovoracales; family Halobacteriovoraceae; genus Halobacteriovorax; species Halobacteriovorax sp. DA5. The sequence continues at coordinate 124,927 of NZ_PPDJ01000008.1, forward strand.
AGTCGATAGTTCTTTTTTATTCGTGGGCCATGATTCAATGATTGGGAATCTTCTAAGTTTCAAAAACATAAAAACTTTAACAATATCCCTAGGTACTGTTAGGCCGCATGAAACAACTCCTTATGCTCTAGACAACTACAACCTAGCGCCTAAAACAGAGTGTGCTCCTTGTTTCCCAAAGGATGAGTGCACTGAGTTCAAATGTCACAACGATGTTCCATACAACATTACTCATCAATGTATTGGACAGTTATTAAATAATAACAAGATTAATATCGAGGAATTAAATAGCTCATGTTCGTCTCTCTCTTTAAGTAGAGTAAAGCTTTATCATTCTGACATGCTTGATAATGGAGACTTATATATTAGAGAATCACTACATAAGGATCAAGATGCAAAAGAAGTTATGCGAAATTTCTATCACATTGCGTGGACTAGCATTTTTACTGAAATTAACACTAGCATGGATATCCCTTCTTTTAATATTCAAACTAAAGCACAACTAAGTTCACAGTCAAAAGGTATTGAAACATTATATGAGCTGTCAGAATTTGGTAAAAAGTACTCACGATACATAATCGAAGAAATTAGTAAGAATACACCAAGCTTAGAAGAGATAAGGAAGTTTTCAGCAAAACTAGATGAAATCGATCGTCTTAGTGATCTTGTATCGACTTCTTATCCACTACTAGCACCAGTCATAGACTTTGCAAAAGTTGCTAAAAACAATCTACAAGGAAATAATCTTGTAAAATTATCCGAAGCTGCATTCTACACGTATAACGAGATATCTCTTATGTGTAGTGTCCTTTACGAATTTTTCGAAAAATGCTCACTCATTAACAAGTCCAAACCAGAGGCAAGGGAAAATATATGATCACATTAGAACTAGGAAACGATAGCTTTTCTTTAGATGGAAATTCGATTTCCCTTAGACAGGCCATAACAGCAATTGAAACAGATGGTATATCAGATAATGAATCAATCACAGCAGTTGTCATTGAAGGCAAATCTTTTTCAATTGATGAAGTTGGAGAATTATTAGACTACACGCTCGAAGAGCTTGGCTACCCTAGTCTACAAATTAAAAACTCTTATGAATTGGCTTTTGAAGCATTGGAAGATTGTAAAAGATATATTGATGAATTAGTTGATAAAATCTTAATTACTACAGATGAGTTCAATAAAGGAAATATTGATCAAGGGAACTTATTTTTTGCAGATTTAATTGAGTTACTCGATCTATATGTTCACTTAATTACGAGAATTCATGCTACGGCAAGAAAAGCAAACAAGAATTTCTTCTCAGATAAAGAAGTAATTAAGAATCTTGAGATTCACCTATTTTCTGTTATTAAAGCACTTATCCCAGCACGTGAAAACAATGATATTGTGATGCTTTCTGACTTGCTAGAATATGAACTAATAGATAATCTTAAACAGTGGAAAATCAGAGCAATACCACTCATTCAAGAGTCAAAGATAAATTTTTAAATATTTATGCAGATAAAGCTGTCTTGGATTCATTATTTCAAGACAGCAATTTTTTAACTACCTCAAAAAAAAATTCTCAACTACAGATCGTTAAATATAATAAAGATGAAATTGAATTAAAAATCAATAGTAAGAAATTCGTTCTAATGAATTCGACAGATTTTCTTTCTGATAAAATATGTGATGCAAAAGAGCTAACTCTACTACCAAGCAAAGAATTTCAATTTAAAAAGAAAGATAGTATTCGATCATTCCTAAAGGCACTTACAAATGCAGATGAGTTAAATGGATTTAGCTCCTCTCAAATGCTCATTCATCAAAAAGGTACTACTAATATATACTCTATCACCTACAAAAATGATGAATATTATGAGACTTATCAAGAACCTACTTTTTTTAACACTTTATTCGCAAAAGTTAGAAAAAGTAAAAATAAGTCTTTTGATCAAAAAGAGTTACTTAATAAGCATATACAATTAGACGGACATTTCTTAGCAAAAGAATTATCGTTTCGTGACTTTAACTTAATTATTCTCCTATCACGTAATGACCTATTCCCTGTTGCAGATATAGACAGAACAAACTTCGACAAGTTGATCATTAAATCTATTCCTAAGTTATTTAATATAATAACTGTAGAAAGTAGCAGGCAATCAAAGATCGAAAGAGATAAAATTCTCTCTAATTTCCCTATCAATTCTTTTGTTATTGAAGATGACGGAGTTAAGATCAATCAAATCGGTATTGAAGATCATCAACAAGACACAAGCTCACTTCATCATGAAAGAATTCTACTAATGGGAGAACTCTTAAACACGCTAAGGCATGAACTCAGTAACCCACTTTTTGGAATTGATCTTTCTCACAATCTTCTAATAGAACAAACTGAAGACTTCGATGTAAAAGATACACTTTCGCATATATCAAACAGCGTAAAAAGATCACAAGCTATTATTCAAGAGTTTTCAAATTTATATAAGGATGATGAAGAGTTCACTTCAACATCATTAAAAAACTTAATTGCTGAAACAATCATTTTAACAAAATCGGAATCTAGATCCCACAAAGTTAATTTTGACATGAGCAATGATATTGAAATAATGACTAACGGAACATTATTAAGTCAGGTTATATTTAATTTACTTATTAACAGCTCACAATCACTTAATGTTAACAATATTGCAAACTCAAGAATCGATATTAACGTTAGTGAAGTTAATAATAAGATTTTGATCGATATAATTGATAATGGGCCTGGAATATCTAAAGATATAGAAAACAATATATTCAATCCGTTTTTTACAACAAAAGACACTGGAACAGGACTAGGCTTAGCAATTTGTAAAAATTTAACTAAAAAGATTAATGGTGATATTTATCTCATTGAATCCGAAAAAGGCGCCCACTTCCAAATAAATATTCCCAAGGTAAATCATGAAAATACTAGTTGTTGAAGATGAGCTTCTGATACAGAAAACTATTGTAACTCTACTTAAACGAAAAGGGGTAGATGTTATGTCTACGGCCAGTGGAAAAGAAGCAATAGAACTTATCAAAGAACACAATTATGAGCGTATTATTTGTGATTTAATGCTTCAAGATATTACTGGTTTTGATATAATAGAAGAATCCAAAACTAAATATAATGAATCAGAAATATCAAAGATTTTTTATATTATTACTGCATACAGTTCTGAGCAAATTGTTCAAAGGGCTGCAAGTTATGGTTGTAAAGTAATACAGAAACCTTTTGATGATATAAATAACTTTTTAAATGAAGTTATAATTGAGGAATAAATGGCAATAACAAACAAAGTAGCAATAATCTTAAAGCCAAAAGTAGTGACAGAATTTTCAACTGTTCTACCAAACTTAACAAATTGGCTAATAAGAAGAAAGGTCGATGTCTACTTTGAAAAATCTCAAGAATCACGCATCTTAAAAATATTCAAAAACAGCCAACCTGAAAATTTTAATTTCATTAACCGAGATGATATTGCTAAAAAATGCAAAATACTAATTACGCTTGGTGGTGATGGGACCTTAATTGGTGCTGTAAGAAGTAAAGATATTAAAAAGGTGAATATCTTTGGAATAAACATGGGTAATCTTGGATTTATCGCTGAGTTTGCGAAGCACGATTTCTATGAAGGTCTTGAAATGGCACTGAAGGGAAAATTAAAAACTCGCAAAGTTCAGATATACCAAGCTGAGATTACACGCCCTGGACACAAGAAAATTAAACTTAACTTTATGAATGATGCTGTTATTACTAAATCTGGTATTTCAAGAATGTTTAATCTTGAACTAGAGGCAAATGGCGAGAGTATATACAACCTAGCAGGAGATGGATTAATCGTGAGTACACCGATTGGATCAACAGCATACTCACTAGCTGCGAATGGACCAATCCTACACCCTAGTGTTAAAGGAGTTGTCCTCACTCCAATTTGTCCACATGCCCTAACCCATAGACCGATGGTTCTACCAGATAACGAAACATTAAGTATTATTATTCCACGTGGGCAAGAAGACATTTATCTTACTATTGATGGACAAAAAGAATTTAAGCTAGAGCCTAAAGACGAGATTCAAATAAAAAAATCTAGAAGTAGTCATGTTAACTTCTATATTAACGAAGAAAGAAATTACTTTAGAACGTTAAAAGAGAAGTTTAAATACGGAAGAAGATAAGATTAAATTAATTCTTCAAAACTATAGTCATCATTGATAATTAAAAACTTATTTGAAGCTGGTACGTATCCACAGTTATAGTATGAAAAATTCTCAGCAACGAATTCATCTTGATAATGACTATGGCCACAGATAATTATATCGACATTGTATTCTCTTGAAGCAATTTCAGCGCTCTTTCTAAACTTATCGCGAATTCCATCATTCAATTGTGTTTGACCATATCGTTTTTCATTTCTTTGTCTACTTTTATGAGAAAGGTAATCCCCAATGGCCTTTACGATCTTATAATTGAATATATATTTTGAAATAAGCGCTAAAGGGTAACTCCTAATAAAGCCACGCCATACTCGGTAATTGAAATTTTCAATTTCTATCTCATCACCATGGCAGAATAAAACTTTTCTTTCATTCACAATTTCTACAAATGGTTTAGTTTTTACAATAATTCCATTATCAGTTAGTAAGTCTTCAATATGAAAATCGTGATTTCCTTGTATATAGAAAATTGTCGCACCTATATCTTTAATTTCCTTGATACGTTTAAAGAACCAGTCGTATTGCTTTTCATACTCTTGGTAGCTTCCAACCATTAAGTCAAAAATATCACCTAGTAAATAAATACGATCATTTTCATTGAAATCAATAGATAGAAATTTTTTAAGAAATTCAGAATTTTTTTGATCCCATTTCACGTGGACATCAGAAATCACATAACAACTCATAAAGTAATCATATAGGATTAGCGCAGATAATCAAAGTAGATCTTTAATAAGATTATCACAACCCGCTTGAAGCTTTTTCACATGCTTTCGATATTCGGGGTTATTATCAATTGCAACTGCAATTCGATAAGCACCGTATGGAAATCTTGAAATCTGATAAGGTCTAATCTTCTTTTTATTTACAACATGGCCTTTCACATGAATTTTTTCTTTCGCAAATCCTACCTCAAAATTTAATACCTCATTCTTATTACTAAAGAGCTGTTCATATTGAGATGCACCCAAGACAAAAGAAATCCCTCCTTCACTTATATCGAAGATTTCATATTTTATATTTTGAAAACAACTATAAAGTGGAATCAAAGGCTCAAAGCGTTCATGTTCACGTCTCTCGAGTCTCTTCTCCTTTACTGGATACGAGATCTCTAAGCTATTACCATGTGATGCATTTAACTCGCTAATGAATATTAATTGTAAATCTGGAATATAGAACTTTAATAGTCCTGGCCCTCGAACAAAGTGCGCCAAGCTATCTCTTAAGCCATCTTCGATTGTTAAAAAGATTTGTTTGGCAAAGGCATTAAGACTTTTTATTTTGGCCGGAAGTCTAACAATGTTATGATCAATAACGTCCCAGACAATAACTTCACTGTTTTCATTTATTGATTCAATAATATCTTGTTCAAACTTCTTTGTGCTCATTTGTCTCTCAACCTTAACATACTTCTTTCTCCTAAAAAGGCGGCCTTGGTCTCTCCTACACAAGGCCGCTTAATTATTTAAGAAAGGAGTGGGGGCAGGACCCCCATATTTATTAACCTACTAATCTAAGTGCTGCAGAGTTCAGATTATTAGCCTGTGCTAACGATGAGATACCTGCTTGCTTAGCAATATTAGAAGAAGCTAATTGAGATGACTCGAAGGCCACGTCAGCATCCTCAATTACAGATCTAGACGAGTCTAAGTTAGTCGCTTGAATCTCAAGGTTATTAACCGAAGATTGCAGCCTTGACTGAATCGCACCGAGATTCGCTCGTTGCTCTGATAAACTCGTAATGGCCTCATCCACGTTCTCCATTGACGATCTTGCATCATCTTTAGAAGAAACGCTTAAACCTGAAATATTCAGTGCGGATGAAGTTGCATTTGTTTGAGAAGGGTCATATTGGATTTGCCCACTATCGCCAGCAAAAGTACCAACCTGAATATCCATCTCGGAACCTGATCCATTTAATAATTCAATCGATCCATACTTTGTCGACTCAGCAATACGATCAACTTCTTTAACCAATTGCTGATATTCTTTATCAAGGAAGCCACGTTCAGTATCACCAATCGTATCCGATGCGGCCTGAACTGATAGCTCTCTCAATCTTACTAAAATATTACTTGTTTCATTCATGGCACCTTCAGCAGTCTGAACCATTGAAATACCATCATTTGCGTTTCGAGAAGCCTGACGTAAACCCTTAACTTGTGCTTCCATATTCTTAGCAATCGCTAAACCGGCAGCATCATCTGCGGACTTATTAATCCTCTTACCACTCGATAACTTCTCCAAGGCCTCCCCGGAAGCTTTACCTGTTTGTTTAATGTTTTTCTGCACCATTTGCGCAGCGGTATTAGTTGCAATACGTAAACCCATTTTTTTCTCCTTTCCTCACGTCCTACTTAAATAGCTTTCAGACAAAATTAGTGTTCACAAATACCTGTTCGTTACACTCGGTTAAATACTTTAGTTAATCCCTCAAATATTTGGAAAAAAGTATACAAATTAACATAAATTCAATAGGTTAGAAATTAAGGTATCAATAATAAGTACTTAAAAAGTGGATGAAAATCGACATTATTTTTTGCCACTAATAAATGATTAGGATCATATTTTGAAATAAGATTTATGAATATAATTAGAAATGAGCGATTCTCTCTCCTGAGTTTCTGCTCTTTCAAGATTCTAGTGGGCCACGTGAAAACGTGGTCTATTTATTTAAGCTCAATTTTTCAAAATGAAAGTATAAGATAAATGAATAAGGGCCTTCCGAAGAAGGCCCTTACTTGTAGATGTTGCTTTCGATTTAGATTTTTACTTAACCGATCAGTCTCAGTGCAGATTGGCTCGAAGCGTTTGCTTGCGAAAGTACCGAAGTTGCAGAGTTAGTAAGGATATTCGCCTTAGCTAAGTTTGCAGACTCTGCTGCTACATCTGTATCTCTGATTCGTGAATTTGCGGCACTCATATTTTCATTAGAGATTTCTAGGTTATTAATTGTAGACTGTAGTCTATTTTGTAAAGCCCCTAGCTCCGCACGTCCACCAGACACTGATGTCATCGCCTTATCAATAGCCTCAAGGTTAGTCTGAGCGTCACCTTTTGTTGCAACAGAAAGCCCACCAATACCTAGGTCTTCTGTCTTAACTGATACTGCTGATGGCTTGTAAGCAATTCTGTCATTAGTTTCATCATTATATAAACCAATTTGGAATTCCTTATCGTCACCTTCACCATTAATTAGTGATGTTCCGTTAAACTGTACTGACTCTGCAATTCTATCAACTTCTTTAGTTAGTTGTTGGAATTCTTTATCAGTAAATTCACGTTCAGTATCACCAATTGTATCTGATGCAGATTGTACTGAAAGCTCTCTTAGACGAACTAAAATATTTGATACTTCGTTCATCCCACCTTCAGCGATCTGAATCATTGAGATACCATCACCCGCGTTTCTTGCCGCTTGTTGAGTACCTCTGATATTCGCTCTTAACTTTTCAGATATCGCAAGTCCTGCAGCATCGTCACTTGCCTTGTTAATTCTTGAACCTGATGAAAGCTTGTTTAAAGACTCATCTTGTGTTCTCTTAACTTGACCTAGACTTCTTTGTGCTGAAATTGACTGTGTGTTCGTGTTAATTCTTAATCCCATTACTATTCTCCTCGAATAAGCAACCTCCTTGTGTAATTTGCGTTGAAACTCCTTGTCTCAACAATTTTAAATCCCAAACAACCAGACCCATCTGGTTGCAATACCCATAACGGTTACTCGGAAATATTCTTGAGAGAAAAGTGGAAGATTTTTTACTTTTTTGGACGCAGTATTTGCTACGATGACAATATGATACCGAACAACTCCGACCGACTACTAAAGGAGCTCAGGAGAATCAATTACTTAAGAAACAAATCGTTCAAATCAAGCATATACTGGAGCATTTCACTCGGTGATTTAATTTTATAATCAATAGGAAATCTATTTTTTAATGAAGTATTAATAAATGCAAAATCATTATTAGCAACATAGTGCTTACTTCTTAAATTTGATAATTTAAAATTACAATCTTGAAATTTTACAACAACGACTAATCCAGATTTGAGAGTAGCTTTAATTGTTTTTAAAATTTGCGAAAAAGGAATTTCAATACTAGATTCTTCGTTAGAAATAACAGCGTAATCTTGATGTAAATGTATATACACTTACGATCTACCTTGAATCTTTTCGATTAAATTCGTCGTAGAATAGCCGTCTTCAAAGTTTAGACTTAGCACTTGTCCACCATTGGCCGTTACAACATCATGTCCAACAATTTGCTCAATGGCCCAGTCACCACCTTTAACTAGAGTATTTGGTAAAACAGCATTAATCAATTCATACGGCGTATCTTCATCAAAAATAAAAACCTTATCAACGGCTTTTAAATTTTCAAGCATAAATTGGCGATCATTCTCTGGATTAACAGGTCTATCTTCACCTTTCAAACGCTTAACGCTGCTATCTGAATTAAGTCCAATGATAAGTACATCACCGAGCTTCTTCGCTTCATTTAAGTACATTAAATGTCCACGATGGAGAATATCAAAGCAGCCATTAGTAAAAACAATTTTTTGCCCACTAAAGTTAGCTTCAACATAATCCTTTGCTTCTTGATATTTCATTACTTACTCTTTTTTAAACTATTTCCAAAGAACTTCTTATCAAGTCCTAGAATATATGGAAGACCTAAAAGTGGAATTGAAATGAATTCAAATAAAGTTCTTTCAATAATAGTATTAAATGCTGCTTCATTAGAAAGCTTTGGTTTTAATCCACAGATGTATTGACCAAAAGTAGGTCTATAAACTGATGTTATACGATAGATAATATGAATCAGTACAAATAAAGCAATCAAAAATCTATAATTTGAATTTTGAAGTGTGATTTCAATAAATGACTCTTGAGGTAGGCCACTTACTAAAAACATTGCAGCTAATGTGACAGCAAAAACAACTAAAGACACACTCATATCAATTATGTAAGAAGCAAAACGCCTTGCAATTGAAACATCTTGAGCTTTACTCTTAATTTCAATTTCACGATTTACTTTAGGAATCTCAGACTCAGTTCCTTTACGATAGAAAGCTTCAAGTTCTGATGGAACACTCATTTCTTTTTCACGGCCAAGAACTTTATTAAAGTTATTAACATGTGACTGAGTTGGTGTAACTTCAACTCTGGCACTTTTTAATACTTCTTTACTTGCTCTTCCATGGTGAAAGCCTAGACCTTCATTAATTGGCTTAAATGGTATATCTTCAATTTCAAAGTCTTCAAATTCTTCGAAGTCATTTAAATTTATTGGTTTCTTATTATGTTGTGTATCTAAATTCATCCCTGAGCCCTCTTATAATAGGATGACACATTTTTTATTTAACATCAAATTTTCCAAGTACATAGCCCACAATTGTCAGTACTGCACTTTCCGTTTTGAGAATAGGTGTCGCTAGCCTAAGGCCAATTACATTATTCTCTTTAAACATAAGTTCTTCTTCACGGTTAGAGAGACCACCCTCCGGTCCAATGATAATTAAAATACGTTTATCTTTGATGCTTTTAATGTCTTCGATATCATTACCATTTGCACGGGATAATGTCGTTAGGAATATATAATCATACTGATGGAAGATCTCAAAAAGAGCATCTAAACTAGCAGTTTCATGATGCACAATCGGCATATAAGGATTATTAGATTGAATTAACGAGCTTTCAATTACAGAGCTAACACGATCAAAGTTCTTTATTGACCAGTTAGAATAATCTGCTTGAAACGGAAATACTTCAGAGATACCGACTTGAGTTGCATTCTTAAGTGCGTTTTCAAAAGCCTCTCTTTTTGGAAGACCTATTGCTAAGTCGATATTTGAAAACTTATCTACTTTCTCAAAGGATTTTATTTTAAGAGAAACTTCTCTCTTGGTGCAATTTATAACTTCACTTGTATAACGACCACCTTGACCATCAAGTAGTAGTACTTCATCGCCTTTTTTAACTCTTACGACTTTAATTAAGTGGTGGCTTCGATCATCTGAAAAGCTTAGTATTCCATCAATCGATGGAGAAAGATCATCTCGAGTATAAATAGCACGCATGAACTACTCCTTTCTTAAAAGAATTGCAGACCAATCACCTTTAGATAATACATCAATTTTCTTCAAAGACTTATACTCTTCAATTACATCATTAACTTGTTCATTTAAGATTCCAGATAAAACTAAATAACCATTATCATCTAGGGAATCTAGGAGTACTTCCTTTTCTGAAACAAGAACATGCATAAGTATATTTGCAAAAACTAACTTGTACTTATCATCAAGATTAAAGCGTTTACGAGCAACTAGTCGATGTCCATTTAAGCGATCTTCATCTAAATTAAGTTTTAAGTTTTCATGACAATTATCAAGTGCTGCTGGATCAATATCAACAAAGTCTACGAGCATATTACTCTTTTTGATTGCACCAATACCTAGAATTCCAGATCCACATCCAAAGTCTAGACACAGATCTTTATCCTTAAATGAATCCTTAACGGCCATAAAATGTTTCAAGCATAAATAAGTTGTTTCATGCTCACCTGTACCGAAGCCCATTCCAGGAATAATATAGATATTGTTATTATTTGATTTGTAATCTTCTTCTTTAAACCATTCAGGAATTACACTTAGCTCTGGAGTTACTTCAATAGGTGCATAGTGCTTTTTCCAAACTTCATTCCAATCTGAGTATTCCTCATCCTTAACTTCAATAGATAAGTCCATACCTTCAATCGCTTTAACAAAATCATGGGCCCTATTAATGTCACCTTGGAAGAAAAAGTAATTAAACTTTTTCACATCTTGGTCATCTGATATATCAACGACTTCATCAATAACAGATTCTGGAACATCTCCACCAGAATAGGCTCTTTCTCCTAAAATTTCATCAACACGAGCTTCTTCCATTGAGAATTCTTCAATCCCATCAACTTCAAAGTCATTAAGGGCGATTTTATTTACTTCTTCACATTGTGAGCTACTTTGAAACTCGATCGTAACAATTTTAAAGATTTCAGTTTTTACAGACATTCTCAATTTCCTTTAAAACTAGAAAGTTTCCATTTGGATAAATCTCTTTCAGTTTTATACATTTACTCATCACCCAAATAACATGCGGGTGCCATAAACTAATATATGGGTATTGTTCGTTTACTACAATATTGGCTTTTTTATAAAGAGCAACTTCCTTCTTCTTATCAATAGTTTGCTCTGCCTTTACAATTAAATTATCGAATTCTTTATTATCAAAAAAGACACGATTTGCACCTTTTGGGGCCATATTTTCAGAGTAAAAAGCGAACTTAAGCATATCTTGACCAGTAAAGCCGATCCAACGCCCTAAATAAAGATCATATTCCCCTCTTTTGACTCCCCTAAGAAATGTTCCCCACTCCTGAGGGACAACATTAACAACGAGACCAAATTTTTCGAATTCATTCTTGATAATTGTAACAAGTTCTTGTTGAAACTTATTACTACTAGTCTTCCAAGTTAGAGAGAATGTCTTACCTTCTGGGTCGTACCAAACACCATTCTTCCTTACAAAGCCCGCTTTTAAAAAAAGATCATAAGCGACTTTAGGATCAAACTCATCGACGGGCATGTCTATATAGAAACTCTTAAATGATTTTGCGAACAGTCCATTAGATGCAACAGCATTATTTTTAAATTTATATTCTATAATTTTGTTACGTGGAACGAGATGGCTTAACGCCTTTCTAATATTAACATTTTGTAGAACACCCTTCTTTTGATTTAGTCCTATAAAATTATAATCTGTTCCCAAAACCTTTTGAACATTCACATCACTATTCTTTTCTAAGTAGTTAACCTTACGAGGTGAAATATTAGCGACAGAAAGATCAATCTCACCTTTAATAAGCTTCAAAGAAAGGGTTGTTTCATCTTTAACGACAACAAAATTTAAATCATAATGACCTTTCTTAAGTGACTTCAAGTCGATTTGTAGTGGAGCAATTTTAGTAATCTTATAATCACCTGCACCTACAATATCGACCATTTCAACCTTATCGACAACGTCGTAATTAGGAATTTGAATAATTTTAAATAGAACTAAGTTGGGAAGATGATCAAGGCCAAAACTCTTATAAATTAATTCGAATGTTAATTTATCTATAATCTTAACTTCTGTTATATTTCCAAATGCGAATCTAAAAATTGATTTGATCTTAGCCGTTTCTGTGAAATAAAAATGAGACTTTTGAACATCTTTAGAAGTTAATTCTTCACCGTTAGAAAATTTGAGACCTGGCTTAAGTTTAAAGCGAATCTTATAATTTTCCTTTGTGCGAAATTCCTTGAACGATTCACACAACTGACAAATAGGTTGCATATTACTGTCAAAGTCGATTAGTGATGCATTAATAAGACGATTGATATTTTGCGAATTTGCATCAGTTGAAAAAAATGGGCTTAAGCTATTAGGCGATGATGAGATTGCGACATTAAGACTCGCTCCGTAAACCATTGAACTTAGGAAAGAAATTAGCAAAATAGATAAAATTCTAGACATCGAATATCCCTGACGAATGACACAAATGTAATTATTATAAGATTATCACCTCTTTTATTTGATGTGAACTCAATCTGTGATAAGTTACTGAAAACATTCAAACAAAGGTCATCTATGAAGCTAATTGGAATCACTGGTGGTTCAGGTTCAGGAAAAACTACTTTTGCATCAAAGGTAATTTCTAAACTACCAAAAGAGAAAGTGTCAGTTCTATCAATGGACTCTTACTATCTACCAGAGCAACCAAAAGAGCATTATACGAAATCAGGACGACCAAATTACGACCATCCTCAAGCATTTGACTGGCCTCTCCTTCAACAACATATTACAGCACTGAAGAATGACGAGTCGATTGAAGTTCCAAATTACGATTTCAAAACGAGTAATCGTACCGCTACAACGACGACTTTAAAACCTACACCAGTTGTTCTCTTTGAAGGAATCTTCACACTTTTTGATCAAGAAATTAGAGAGAAATTAGATATACGTTGCTTTCTCCATGTTGAAGCAGATATTCGCTTCACAAGAAGACTTAATCGAGATGTTGCAGAAAGAGGTAGAAGTTTAGAAAGTGTTATCAATCAATACTACGATAGCGTACGTCCAATGTATGAAAAGTTTTTAGCACCTCAAAGACAATATGCAGACTTCATCGTTGGAGAAGAAACTGATGTTGCATCTGAGATATTAGCTGCAAGATTACTACAATTAGTTGAACACAATAAAGAATTCGAATTATTGCTGAATTCGACAAAAGGATCTTAATGTCTAACTTAAATATTTCACCTCTCGGCGGAGTTGGACAGATTGGTTCTAACGCGACTTTAGTATCATATAAAAATACAAACCTGATTATCGATAGTGGAATTCTATTTCCTTACGAAGACTGTTTTGATATCAACTACTTGATTCCAGATTTAAAAAATGTTGAAGTTGAGATTGATGCTTTAATTATTACTCACGGCCACGAAGATCATATTGGTGCGATATCTCACTATATTGAAAGATTTCCTGAAGCAGAAGTATATGCTCCAACTTTCGCAAAAGAACTAATTGAAGATAAATTATCGTATTTGAATCTTTCAAAAAAAATAAATCGCTTAGAGAGTCAATTAATCCTCAATGAAATTGAAATAGACATCGTCCATGTTAATCACTCTATTCCAAACACTAAAGGGATTCATCTTGGTATCAAAGAAATCGATACTGGAGTGCTTTTTATTTCCGATTTCAAGTGTGATTTTAATTCGGAATACGAGGAACCTATTGAATTAGAAAAGATCAATCTTCTGTCTAAGAAATTTAGTAATAGAATTGCAATGCTAGATTCTACAAATATTACAAGCAGCAATGATAGAACGACATCAGAGTCGGAACTAAAAAAAGACTTATCCACTTTTATTTCAGACGCTAAGGGACGAGTATTCATAACTTGCTTTGCTTCTAACATTCATCGCCTACAAACTATTTTCAATATTGCTCAAGAACTCAAATTGAAAGTCGTTCCCTATGGTCGTTCATTACTTAAGTACACACAAATTGCTAGAGAATGTGAAATCTTCAATGATCATGGACTAGTGCGTGAAGTTGAGTCAGTAGCAGACTTAAAGAAAAAACATATTATTCTTTGCTCAGGTAGCCAAGGCGAGTTCAGAGGAACAGTAAAAAGAATTACAAGTACAAGTGATAAGTATTATAAACTTAATGAAACCGATACTTTCATCTTTAGTTCAAAAGCTATACCGGGAAATGAAAAAAAATTATCTCTTCTTTATAATGAAATTACAGATAAGGGTTGTGAAGTCATAACACATTACAATGGAATGATTCACGCATCTGGCCATCCTGGTAAAGCAGACCTTAAAGATGTATACGATCACTATAAACCAACGATTGCTATTCCAATTCATGGGGAAACATATTTTCTAAGAAAGCATTGCGAATTTATAAAATCAATCCTTCCTAATACACAAGCTATTGAGATTAAAAATCACGACTGCATTTCATTTACACAAGATGGTAAATTAAAAGTTAATCGTTCACAGGAGATTCCTCCAATTTTAATCCACGGCAATAGAATTGTTATTGAGCGCGAAAAAATTTCAGAAAGAAGAAAAATGGCCACCCTCGGTACAGTCTTTGTTTCTATTTCAAATAATAGTCTAAAACGTTCAAAACATAGAGTTCACGTAACAACAATGGGGATACCTGAGGATTCAGATCAAATTAGTCAACTACAAGAAATTTGCTTTGATTACTTTAACGAAAATGGAACGATCGATCAGAGAACAGAACGCATCAGGGTAGCGGTAAGAAGATATTTTCAAAATATACTAGGATATAGGCCTCTGGCCATTGTTCATATTTGCTAAGTCCATTAAACTAATAACATGGACAATTCAGTTATCATCATTGCATTACTTGTAATCATTGCTATTGCGCTATTTATGCTCATTGGGGTATTTGCATTCATTGCTTTTCGCAAAGAAATAAAGAAAGAAGAAACTCAAGACGGAAAGCTAACTGATAAAATTAATAATCTCTTAGAAAAAAACAAGCCTCAAGAAAAAATTCTTGGTCTTTGTAGTATTTGTGAAAAAGAACTTGTTGAAAATGATTACTTCAATGTTGATGCTCTTCACCTATGCCGTGAACACTTCAACTTGTACTCAAAACACGAGTGGGTATCTATCACAAACGAAAGAACAACTAGTGAAACACCAGAAAAGGGTGTTTATATTTATAATTTTAAAAAGAATACTTGGAATAAACATAAAATCCCAACTTTCATCTTATGCGAGTACAAAATTGATGTTGAAAGTGACTTAATTGAAACTTATGTACAATTGCACGTTCAAAAAGAAATTGAAGATGAAATGAGGGAGAGATTGAAAATAGAAAAGTAAGGAAGTAAAAGTGAACGATCTTGAAATACTAAAAGGCCAAATTAATCAGATCATGAAAGAGAATAAACCAAATATTGTCTTTGACTCTAAACATGACCGCTTAATTAGAGAATGTGAAAAGGATTTAACATCAGCTGGTTTAAAACAAAAAGTATCTTATACTATTGATGCTTTAATGCCTGAAAAAAGAGATGTGAAATTTGGTGGTGGTCAATTTAGTCGTTGGCAATATGAATTGAGCTGGCAAGAATGGGAAGGAAACTACAGACTTGTCTTAAGAAATATTCCGCATAATAATTCAAAACTCTTAATTAAGCTTCCAGAAGATTTTAAGGCCGATACAGCAGAGCTGTTAGAATCATTCAAATCAAATATTTTAAAATCAAATTCATTATAAAAAAAAGGGCCCTTACGGGCCCTCTTTTTTGATGTTTCCATCAAATATACTTTGGGGGGAATCCTATCGCTCTACTTGGCGAAAAGTTTCAGTTCCAGAAGGTTGTTGTGTTTCTTCTTTTCTTAAGTATGAAGGAGTATCTAATTCATCTTCATCAAAATTGATAAAACCTAGTTTTTCCGCAATTGATTTTGGACGATCTGATTTCTCAGCAGTATTGTTCCCAGTTAATACTTTCTCATTGGCCCATGGGTCTACTTCAGACTTTGAAGCTTCATATTGAGATGCAGCTTCTCTAATTGAATCAGTAAGACTTGGTCTTTGAGTCGTTTCTAAGTTATCACCATCAAATGAGTGAGCTCTTGAACTTTCAACTACTGTATCTTGTACAAGTTGTTCACGTTGAGCTTCCATTTGAATCTCTCTCATTGCATCTACCTGTGGGTTAGATTGAACAGGAGCTTCATGGTAAGCAGCTTGTTGCATAGCAGGTTGAGCAACTGGTTGCTCATAAACTGGCTTTTCTTCAACAAGTGGAGCAGCTGGAGCTACAGGTGCTACATATACTGGCTTAGACTCTTGAACAACTGGTCTTCTAAGTTCTTGTTGAGGAGCTACATTAACAGCTGCTTCACGACCACCAAGACCAGTAGCGATTACTGTTACTTTGATATTATCTTCAAGCTCATCATCAACTACAGAACCAAAGATTACTTCTGCATCTTCATCAGCTGCTTCCATAATTAAAGTAGCTGCTTCATTTACTTCATGCATAGTCATTGAAGAACCACCAGTGATGTTAATGATGATACCAGTTGCACCATCAATTGAAATATCTTCCAGTAGTGGTGAAGAGATAGCTTCATTAGCTGCTTTAATAGCTCTATCTGGACCTGCACAAAGACCTGTACCCATTAGAGCAAGTCCTTTATTAGACATAACAGTTGAAACGTCTGCAAAGTCAGCATTGATATGACCAGTAGTATTGATAAGGTCAGAGATACCTCTAACTGCATTTAAAAGTACTTCATCAGCTTTCATGAAAGTTTCTACTAAAGATAAGCTTTCACCTGCTAATTGAAGAAGTCTTTGGTTAGGAATTGTAATTAGTGAATCAACATTTTCCTCTAGAGTTTGGATACCAGTTGATGCTTGTCTCATTCTCTTCTTACCTTCGAAGATAAATGGTTTTGTAACAACACCAACAGTAAGAGCACCAAGCTCACGTGCAAGTTTTGCAATTACAGGAGCTGCACCAGTTCCTGTTCCACCACCCATACCGGCAGTGATAAATACCATGTCAGATCCCTCTAGAACCTGGCTTAGCATTTCATACTCATCTAGAGCTGCTTTACGACCTACTTCTGGGTTGGCCCCAGCGCCAAGACCTTTAGTTAGCTCAACACCTAGTTGTACTTTTGTTGGTGCTAAGTTTACAGCAAGTGCTTGTGAGTCAGTGTTAGCAACAATATATTCAACACCAGTTAGACCGGCCTTAATCATTGTGTTTACGGCATTACAGCCACCGCCACCAACACCAACAACGCGAATCTTCGCGCCTTCAGTTAGTTTTAATTCGTTGTTGTCAGAAATTTCGAACATAAGTTCCCCCTTATTTAAAAAATTTCTCTGAATACTGATTTAATAGATCCTGATAATTTGCTTACAATATCTATTTGATTAATATCTTCTTCCTCTTCTACTTCAACTTCTCTGCCTTTTGAGGCTTCAAGTAGAAGACCTAATACAGTTGAAAATTTTGGATTTTGCATAATATTTGTCATGCCACCAAAAGCTATTGGGAAACCTATTTTAAGTGGTCTCTCTAGAAGATACTCACCAATCTCAGGCATTCCCTTAATCATGGCACCACCACCAGTAAGAACAACTCCCCCACTGATTTCATCACCAAGATTTTTTTCTTTAATAATATTTTTAATTAGATCAAATAATTCTTCCGCTCTTGCACCAAGTACATTTGCGACTGTGTGCAGTTGTACTTCTCTTGGCTTAGTTCCAGAAATCCCTTGAACTGTAATGTGAGCTGATTGATTAACTTGTTCTGGAAGAACAGATCCGTGGTTAATTTTAATTCTTTCAGCTTCTGCATGAGGAATCTTAAGTGCTACAGCTAGATCATTTGTGAAATGATTTCCACCAACTGGAATTACCTGTGTATGAACAAGAGCACCATCTTTCCATAGTGCAAGATCTGTTGTTCCACCACCGATATCAACTAGTAATGTCCCCATTTCTTTTTCTTCAGGAGAAAGAACTGATTCAGAAGAAGCAATTGGTTGAAGTGTAACGTTTTCAACTTTAACACCTGTATGCTCAACACACTTTACTAAATTTTGAATCAAAGAGATTGATCCAGTAACAATATGAACGTGTGCCTCTAGACGAGTTCCACACATACCAATTGGATTTTTAATACCAGTTGTATTATCAACTTTATACTCTTGTGCAATTACGTGAATGATTTCGCGATCACTTGGCATTACAACAGCCTTTGCTGCTTCAAGTACGCGATCAACATCATCTTGAGAAATTTCATTTCCTTTAACAGCAACAACACCAGAACTATTGAAGCTGTAGATATGACTACCAGCGATTCCAATAGTTGCGCTATGGATATCAACTCCTGCCATTAGCCTAGCTTCTTCAAGCGAGTTATGAATTGAGCGTACTGTTTTATCGATATTTACAACACTGCCTTTCTTTAAACCATGACTTGGATGTGTACCAATACCAATGATTTCAAGCTCAGCTTTACCAGTGTTTTGATTAGAAATGTTTTGGATACCTACGATTGTGCAGACTTTAGTTGTACCAACGTCTAAACCGACAACGATGTTTTTTTCTTTCATTGAGAATCCTTTCTCTAGTTTTTCTTACAGAATCATTCTGTTAATAAAGAAATCTAACGGCAATTTTTACCGCATATAATGAAATTTTAGAATTAGTCGTTGAACTTGACAACAACTTTTTTGGAATTTGTAATATTTATCACAGATGGAATTTTCTTTTTCTTGTTCATATAACCAATGATTTGAGTCAACTTTTCAACTTTAAGAGGCCATTCATCTTTACCCATAAAGACGCTCGAAGGCTTTCCTTTAATTGAAAGAATCATCGTTAACTCTTTATCATCACTGATGATAACTTCAGAAATTAACTTTCTAAAAACAAGATCAAGATCTGCAATAATACGAGTGATATTTTTCTGAACAGTCTTATCCATTTCCCCTACTGGGATAGCAAGGTATGGTAGAGCATAATTTAATTTTTTTTCAGTTCTTAGAAGTATCTCATAAGTAGGATCAAATAGTTGACCATTATCAACAAGAATTGCTTCATAAGACTCCATCCCATTCTCTTTATAGATTTGAACTTTCATTAATGGGGATGGACATTCGTAGATAAAGTTTAGCATTCCTTCCATTGGATCATACTTAATAGCGTAATCTGATAAGAAATGTTTTTCTTTCAATTTATCTGCTGCAATAAGATTCTTCATACTTCTTAAAGAACGATTCTTTTCAAAGTCTTTCACTAGTTTCAGTGTAAGTGTTCCAGCAGCACGTGAAGGACATTTACCAAAAGCTGTCTTATATTTAATCTTCTCCGTAGGTTGAGAGACTGCTAATGCAGATCCACTCAAAAGAAGAAAAGAAATAATTGAAATAGCTTTTTTCATTAAATATCTATCCTGACTTCAGGCTCAAACTTTAAACCGTAATTGAGGTAAAGCTCATCCTGAACAATTTTAATAAGTTCTTTTACATCGCTGGCCGTGGCTTTATCGAAATTCTCCATAAAATTCCCATGGAGATTACTTACTCGTACGTCACCAACCTGTAATCCTTTCAAATTAAGTATATCAATAAATTGTCCTGCAGTGCAAGTTCGCTTATCTCCAACGATATTTTTAAAGACACTTCCACAAGTTTTTTCCTTTAATGGCTGTGACTTATTTCTCATTAGTAAGTAGTTACGAATCTTTTCTCCAAGGTATTTATCTTGCCCATTAGCAACTAGCTCGACTTTATAAACAACATCACCTGGCTTTAGAAAGTTGTTTTGACGATAAGAAAAACTATCTTTCGTTACCTCATGAAGATATTCATTCCCCTCTTTATCAATATACCAAACGCAGGCGATGATTTCACTAATCCAGCCAAGGCCTGTGCCAGCATTCATAAATACGGCCCCACCAAGAGTTGCAGGTATCCCTGTTATAACCTCCCATCCTTTGTTACCAAATTTTGAGGCATGAGAAGTTAAGCTTGATAACTTCACTGACGCAGGAAGAATATAACTTTCTCTATATTGATTAAAAATCGCACGATCATAATCAAAGTCTAAATTAATTATTGGATTTACAATTCTCTCATTTAAAAGTTGGTTAGCACCAAGACCTAAAAGCATATAAGTTATATTTTTAGATGTAAGTGTTCTTACAACTTCTTTAAGGGCAACCAAATCCTTTACAGTAATTAGGTCACCTTTAGACTGAAGTCTCATCGTTGAATATTTTGATAGATCTTTATCTATCTCAACTTCAATATTTTGAATATTACTTAGGATATCTTCAATCTTATTCATTGCGATCGTTATCTAAAACCCATTCTCTAATCACACGGCCAATAGAACCAGCTCCCAAAGTCATAATTGTCGAATTCTTATTAGACTTAATAATTGTATCTAAATCTTTAAGCTCAATATTCTTTGCAAGTCCAGGGTGAAGACGATTAATATCTTCAACTAATCTTTCTGAAGTAATTCCTGGGATAGGACTTTCACTGGCAGGATATATTGGACACATATACAATTCATCAACATCATTAAAGCAATGTAGGAATTCATTCCAACAGTCTTTAGTTCTTGAAAAACGGTGCGGTTCAAAGATTGCAATCTTCTTATGTGATCTAATTTCTTTTAAAGTATTTAGAGTGTTAGCAATTTCTGTTGGATGATGACCATAATCATCTAAGATTTCCACTTCATCTGTTTTATATAGTAACTGGAAACGACGCCCTACATTTTCAAAGCTTCGAATTGAGCTTCTAATCATGTCGACAGGAACTCCCATTTTATGTGCAATAGAGATAGCCCCTAGAGCATTTTGAACATTGTGCTTACCTGGAAGATTAATTGTGAAACGTCCAAGATTTTGCGACTCAACAATAAGATCAAACTCAGAGCAAAGGTCAGACATTTTAATATCGACGGCCCTATAATCTGCTTCTTTTTCAATTCCAAAAGTAACAATAGGTTTTTTAACCTTTGGCACGAGACTCATTAGTCTCTTGTCATCTGCATTTAAAGAAGAAAGACCATAGAATGGAACTTTATTAATAAATTCTTCAAAGCTATCCATTAATACATCTTCACTTCCATAGTGATCCATGTGATCAAGATCGATGTTTGTTACGACAGACATAATTGGATTTAGCATAAGAAATGATCCATCTGATTCGTCCGCTTCTGCAACAAGATACTCACCAGTACCAACCTTTGCATGACCAGCAAGATTGGAAACAATACCACCAATTATATATGTTGGCTCATAGTTACTGGCCTGTAAGATCGTCGCTAAAAAACTCGTTGTCGTCGTCTTGCCATGAGTACCAGCAATTGCGATTCCTCTTTTAAGTCTCATAAGTTCAGCTAACATCTCAGCTCTTCTCATAATAGGAATTTGTTTTTCACGCGCCATCTGCATTTCTGGATTTGTTTCGTTAACAGCAGATGAGTAAACCACCACAGTAGTATCCGGTGTGATATTCTCACGCTTGTGTCCGATAAATACTTCAGCTCCTAGACTTCTAAGTCTTGCAACATTTGCTGATTCACTAATATCTGAACCTGTTACTTTATAGCCAAGGCTTAGTAGAATTTCAGCGATACCGCTCATACCAATTCCACCAATTCCAATAAAATGCACGCTAATATTTTGAATATTAATATTCATACTTGTTCCTTTTCACAAGATTACTTCTTCTAAATTTAGCGCATATAATGGCTATTGTTGAGAAAAAAACGGCTTCTCATTTGATATCGATCGTTGACGTGACACACAAGAGAAGATTACACCGATTGCAATTAGATTACTCATTAGAGATGAGCCTCCATAACTAACAAAAGGAAGGTTTAAGCCTTTAGTTGGAAGAAGTCCTAAAACCACACCCATATTTAAACATGCTTGAACACCAATGATAAAAATAATGGACATGACCATTTTCTTAGCGATGTCGTCTTTTAAAGTTAAGGCAAGCTTAAAACCAATATGAGTAAAGGCAATGAAAAGTACGACAAAACCTAGAACCCCTAAGAAACCAAATTCTTCACCAATAACTGAGAAAATAAAGTCGTTATGTGCTTCTGGAAGAAAAAATAATTTTTCCAAACTATTGCCAATTCCCTTTCCAAAAAAGCCACCATTAGCAAACCCAATCCATGATTGAATTACCTGAAAACCACTTCCTCTTGGATTGGCCCAAGGATCAAGAAATGCCATTAAACGCTTAACACGATAAGGCTGAGCAACGAGAATTAGCGCCGAGAGAATCGTGCCTGTTACGCCCATGATATAAAAGTACTTTCTATTGAAGTTTGAAATGAAACAAGAAAAACCCATTCCTAAAGCACAAATAAAAAATGTACCAAAATCTGGTTGTAAAAGAAGTAGTAATAAGACTAAGCCTATATTTGCAACGTACTTTAGTCGATTCTTTAAATTTAGCTTTTCATAATTTTCAAAAAAGAAAAGAGACATCATAAGGATTGTGTACTTTGCAAGCTCTCCTGGCTGAAGAGATCCAAATCCTAAGTTGATCCATCGGTTGGCACCTTTTGCAACAACCCCTAATCCAGGAATAAAAGTTAGAACTAATAGAAAAGCGACCACAAGATTTAAGTGAAATGAAAACTTAATCCAAAATTGATACTTCGTCTTTGCGACAACATAGGCCATTGCTACGCCTACTAGTGCAAAAAGTATTTGTCTTGAAAAGAAGTGAAGACTTGTACCGTAAACTTCTTTTGAAAACATATAAGATGAGGAGTAAACCATGACAATACCAACACCAACGATAATTGATGTGATAATTAAAAAGAGTTTTCCAAAACGATCCGTGTTTTCAAGAGTGTTCATATATTCATAATATATGAATTTTGAATTCGATGCAGTATAAATATAAGAAGCTGTGCGTTGGATTACTTGATGTACATCTGAGCAAATTGTCTTATTGGATCAAATCCACGCTCATCAAAACAAGTATAGGCGTTGAATGGATCCAGACCTTCTCTTTGAATGATACTTAAAACGCACTCTCTTTCTTTTTTATTTTTAACTAATGCCGCTACTGTTACGTGAAAACTATTCACACTACTGTGGTAATACTTGGCCACTTCACGAATACTTGCATAAGTCTCTGCGCTCTTCACATATGTACAAGCATTAAACTCAACTAGGCTTAAGGCCCTTCGATTATCTAAAATATCTGTTAAGCATTGGTACTGATACTTTGTTGTAATTTGCGAGCATTGTTTTTTAAAACGAAATTGATTGTACTTTGTTAAGCGCTTATCAACTAGATTTTCACAGACTTTTACATAATCTGGATTAGCTTTGATTTGAGTAGAAAAAATAGAAACAAAAATAAAAAATAACAGAACCTTCATGACGAGATCATATGACTTAAAACTTGTTCTGTATTAGGCATAAAAAAAATGCCTGCATTAAGCAGGCATTTCTATAATTATTATTTCAAAAAATTACAATTGATAAACAAGTTTTTTGAAGTAGTTCCCACGCTCTTCGTAATCTCTAAAGAAATCCGTTGCAGGGTTACCTGGTGAAAGAATAATCGTGTCACCAGTTCTCGACTTTTGATAAGCAAATAGAACAGACTCTTCAAAAGATCCAACAATGAAAGTTTGTGGGTGCTCACCAAGAGCACGGTTCATTCTTTCTTTTGCCTCACCAACTAGAACAATGATTCTTGTCGTTTGGATTAGCTCATCAGTGAATGCTTCATACTCAAGTTCTTCAATGTCTTTCCCACCAGCAATTAAGATAACAGGAGTTTTAAACGCCTTAGTTGTCTCAACTAGTGTTCTCATATCAGTAGCTTTTGAATCGTTATAGAAAGATACACCGTTCTTTTCCATTAAGAATTCAATTCTGTGTGGAATTCCTGGGAATTTTGTTACACATGTTTGAATTGCTTCATCAGAAAGGTCTAGTGCCTTACATGCAGTGATAGCAGCTAGTAAGTTTTCACGGTTGTTTTGACCAATGATTCTCATTTTCTTAACAACAAATTCTGAGTGGTAATTGATATTTGAATGGATACGACGATCGTGGAAGTGCGTTCCTTGAATCTCTTCCATTACACCAAGCTTAACGAATGACCTTCTCGAGTACCAATAAGTTTGGCAATTTGCATTTCTAAAGAAGCTATTATTTGCAAGCTTATCGAAGTTAACAATTAAAGTGTCATCAGGAGATAAAGTCTTAATGATACTTAGTTTTGTTTCCATGTACTCACCCATCGACGTGAATTGTCCTTGTGGGTAAGTATCTGCGATATCAGTAAAGACAACCATCTTAGGGTGGAAGTCTGTTAGACGTCTCATTTGTACTGCTGAAACTTCAACAACTACGTAATCGATTTCATCTTTGTTTGGAAGCATTGAATACTCAATAAATGGACTTTCACTTGTTCCACCAACGAATACATTCTTTCCATCTTGTCTTAGAGTAAATCCAATCATGTGTGCTACAGTTGTACGACCATGAGATCCACAAACAGCGATGATTGGCTTACGGCAAAGCTTATTACCAAGAGCGAATTCTGAGTAAACCTCTTTACCTTCACGTCTTGCAAGCTCTAGTTGTGGCATATTCGGATCAACCGATCCAGAGTACACAACAACGTCTGCATTAATAAAGTCATCGTCAAGGTGTTCACCAAAAGTCATTTCAACTGCTGGCTTAATCTTACGAAGTTTCTTAACTGCTTTATTGAGATCGAAGATAGGTTTAATATCTGTTACTCGAATATTACATTCAAGACGATTAAAGAAGTTTATGAGTCTGAAACCAGTTTTTCCAATACCTACGATTAGAATATTCTTGTTTCTAAATCTATCCATTAATTACCTCATCTTCAAAGTTGCGATTGCTAGAATCGCTAAAAATATACTTATAATCCAAAATCTAACAATTACTTTTGGCTCGGCCCAACCGAGCAGCTCAAAGTGATGATGTATCGGCGCCATCTTAAAAATTCTCTTCTTGCGAGTTTTATAAGAAGCAACCTGTAAAATTACCGAAACTGCTTCGGCAACAAAAACACCACCAATAATAACAAAAAGTAATTCACTTCTTGTCAGTACGGCCATTGTCCCTAGTGTACCACCTAAGGCAAGGGACCCCACGTCACCCATAAAAATCTGAGCTGGGTATGTGTTATACCATAAAAATCCAACGCCTGCACCGACGATTGCAGCACCAATGACAGCTAATTCACCAACATTTTCAACGTACGGCACAAAAAGGTATGATGCGATCTCTCTGTGACCTGTTGCATAAGCAATAAAGCCAAGAGTTGCTGCAGATGTGATAATTGGACCGATGGCCAAACCATCTAGACCATCCGTTAAATTTACGGCGTTACTCGAGCCGACAATAACGATGGCACCAAAGATGACAAAGAAACTCATCAAATTAAAAACTGGCCCCTTAACAAAAGGAACGAATAGTTGTGTATCAATGACATTAAAATGGACCATTGCAAATACCGCAATAAGCGCTGTTGCAAATTGCCATATAAGCTTACCTCTGGCCGAAACACCTTTTGTATTTCCTTTAGAGATCTTTGCGTAATCATCAATAAAGCCAAGAACGAAATATGATGCTGTAACACCACAAGTGATAAGAACTGGAAGAGAATTAAAATTACCAGTTATTAACAGAGTCAACAGAATCGTACCCAAGATAAAAACACCACCCATTGTTGGAGTTCCGGCCTTTTTTAAGTGAGACTCTGGTCCATCATCACGAATCACTTGTCCAAACTGCTTTCGTTGCATGAAGCCGATAAAGTACTTACCCCAAATAACTGAGATAACTGTCGCGAGCAAGAAGGCCACAACTGTTCTAAATGTGATGTATTTAAAAATATTAAATGCGAAGAATTCATCCCTTAAGGGATAGAGGAAATGATACAGCATGTAATCACCTGGTTTTTAAATTATATTACATAGTTATATCTATTAGCCTCTCTAGTTGTAAAGAACGAGAAGCTTTTAAAAAAATATAATCGTACGAATTTAATACTGATGGCCAATTTGGGATGAAATCATCAAGATTTTTAAACGTTTTAGACTCGCCGCTATATTTATTTGCATAAAATTCTGAAAATCGTCCAATAAAGATAGCATCCTTAATCTTTAAATCATTTAAGAGCTCTGCTATTTCTTCATGATGCTCTTGGGTCTTATCCCCCAACTCATTCATGTCACCAATTACAAAGATAACATTTTTTTGAGATGGAACTTGTTTTGCAAACTCTGTGATCGCTAACTTCATAGAAGTTGGATTTGCATTGTATGCATCTAAATATATTTTTGAATCATTAACATTA
Organism: Halobacteriovorax sp. DA5; assembly: GCF_002903145.1. Classification (NCBI taxonomy): domain Bacteria; kingdom Pseudomonadati; phylum Bdellovibrionota; class Bacteriovoracia; order Bacteriovoracales; family Halobacteriovoraceae; genus Halobacteriovorax; species Halobacteriovorax sp. DA5. Next base: position 151,672 of record NZ_PPDJ01000008.1, read on the forward strand.
ATCCACTGCGCTCTTTTATTTTCTGGCAGCCTCAGTTTTTTAAGTTCATGAAATAAACTTAATGAAAAAATATTTTCTAAAATAAAACAGGCAGCTTGAACATTCCAGCGATTGTATGATTCCTTAATAAACTCACTTTCAAACTCACATACATTATCTGAAGAAACAGGAATAATCTTATCAGTAATCGCAAGTGTTGCTAGTTTTTCATCTTCCATATTTAAGAAGAATTTCTTCCCATGATCTTTTACCCAACGATAAAGAGCAGACTTCTCTTTTAATACTCCATCAAGATCAATAAGGAATTCTGTGTGGGCATGGCCAACATTTGTTATATAACCATAATCAGGTTGAGCTATTTCACAAAGAACTTCAATCTCACCAAAATGATTTGTTCCCATCTCAACAATCGCAAATTTGTGATCATCTTTAATTGAGAATATTGTGAGTGGCACTCCTATATGATTATTTAAATTTCCCTGAGTACAAATAACTGCATCATGAAGAATAGATTTTGCTAAGGAAAACAATAATTCCTTTGTCGTTGTCTTTCCATTTGAACCAGTTAGTCCAAAAACAAAACCTCCATTACTCTTCCATTCAGTAATTCTATATTTTGCAGCTTCTTGGAGAAATGAAAGGCTGTCATTAACAAGAAAGAAACATGTCTCAGTGTATTTATTTGAAAGAGTTTTAATTTGTTCTTCTCTCTCAAGCGAATAAGTTAGAACAATCGATTTCGCGCCATTTTTAATGGCATCCTCTATAAAGTCATATGCATCAAAGCGCTCACCTTTTAGAGCTACAAATGTATTTTTTCCATTAGGCATACGCGAGTCAGTTGATAGAAGAATTTCACTATCTAAATCCTTACCAATCTTTTTTACTAGACCAGTGATTTTATTAAAATCTGAAATTATCATAATTCACCTAATGCACTCTTTACTTCTTCTATATCACTAAAGTGGTGTTTTACACCTTTAATGTCCTGATACTCTTCATGTCCCTTACCTGCAATAATCACTGCAGTAGGACGTTTATATTCTCTTACATATTTATGAATTGCTTCTTTTCGATCAACAACAACATCGACTTCGCTTTCATTGCCCTCAAGAATATCATTAATAATATCTGAAGGTTCTTCAGTTCTTGGGTTATCACTTGTAACGACAACCTTGTCACTAAACTCAAGTGCTGCTGCAAGCATCTTTGGACGTTTTGTACGATCGCGATCGCCACCACAACCAAAAAGAGTAATAATGTCATAAGAGGCAAAATGCTTTTTTGTTTCACGACAAATATTTACAATAGCATCTGGAGTATGTGCGTAATCGACAATAAATACACTATCGCCTTTTCTAAAAAGATTAAATCTTCCTTTTGGTAAAGATAGCTTTATATTTTTATTTAACTTAATACCGCAAGCTCTTTCACATAGAGCAAAGGCAAGCTCTAAGTTATCTATGTTATAGCTGAGGTTAAATTCCTCTCCATATAAATTCTTAGTCTCTGGGGCTAAATCAAAATCTAACTTATCTTGGAATTCATTTTTTTGTGAGCGCGGTATGATAAAGTTTGTATCACAATACTTAGCAAATTTTGCTTTGGCATTAAAGTAAGATTCCATTGTTCCATGATAGTCGAGGTGATCTTGAGTAAAATTAGTCCAACCTATCGAATCAAACTTCATTTTCTTAACACGCTCTTGCTCTAATGCGTGAGAACTAACTTCTAAACAAAAGTAAGTAATATTTTTTAACTTGAAAATTATTCTTCGTAGGTCAATGAAAGAAGGTGTAGTAGCTGATAAGCTCTCCATGATTTCACTTTCATTTTTAACGACACCTACAGTACCAATACAACAAGCATCTAAATTATTTGCATTCAAAATTAACTGACACAAATGAGCAACCGAAGATTTTCCATTCGTCCCAGTAATACCAATTAACTTCACTTCACGATTTATAGGATATAGCTCTTCTACAAGCTCTTCTTGTAATTTATAAAAATCATTATCATCTACTACGAGAGTTGTAATATCTGAGACTTCTCTATTTGTTATAACAAGTCCTGCACTTCCTTTTTGATAACGCTCACGAAAAAGGGCCATAGCCTTTTCATTGTCATGAATACGATAAAAAGCAATATCACAAGGTTTTGCTTGATCAAGATTGGCAGTTAAGTCGCTTAGACCTTTTAATATAATTTTATATTTTGAGATTAATTTATTCATATGTTGGTGGTGCGTACTTAAGCTTTACAATGACTTCTCCATCGCGAGTACTTCCGGCTTCAGGTGTTTGTTCCTTAACAACACCAACTCCGATATGACTTAAGTCGATTTCTAACTTTTGCGCCAGTGCCATTGCAGACTTTTTATCAAGGCCCACAAAATTTGGAACTGTGCCACGTCCAGTATAGCGCTTAGCTGATTGAACCCTCTTTACAGAGTCGAATGCAATATCGTTCTTATAAGCTTCATTCTCAGCTAGACCTTCAAATTCTTTATTTTTGTAAAGTAGGTATTCAGTTACTTTTCTAAAGACCGGTCCTGCGACAGAGTTTCCATAATATGATTTACCACGCGCTGGTTTATCAACATATGAGTAAACGACAAACTTCTTCTTAACTCCTACTGGAAAGCCTAGAAATCCAGGAATATAACCAGTATAACGGCCGTTATTATCAGCTCTTTGTGCTGTTGACGTTTTTGCAGCAATTTTAAAATAAGGAATTCTTCCTTTTCTCGCAGTTCCTCTCTCAACAGTATTTACCATCATATCTGTTATAGATTTTGCAATCTCTGGTGGTAGAACTCTTTTTGACTTAACTTTCTTCGGGTCATCAACTTTTAAAATTGTAGGTTGAACATAAACACCGTCATTTGAAATTGCTGCAAAGGCTGCAAGCATTTGAATTCCAGTTGTAGCAACGCCTTGTCCGAAACTGATATTACTTAATGACAGAGGCGATACATTTTTATCGTCTGTAAAAATTCCACGTGACTCAGCAGGAAGTTCAATTCCTGTCTTCTCACCTATTTTGAATTCATTTAGAGTTTTCTTTAATTTTGGAAATGTTAAATCAAAGGCAATTTTAGTTGTTCCAATATTAGATGAATACATAAGAATTTCTTCGACAGAAAGCCATTCAAATTTCTTTCTTGATTCAGCTTCTTTAATAATATGATCTTCAACTTTTAAACGGCCTTGTTCGCAGTAGTAATTAGTATCGGGACGAACAACCTTATTTTCTAAGGCAGAAGCTAATGTTAGAACTTTAAGTGTTGAACCAGGTTCAAACGGATCACTAATAAACGCCAATTTACGATCACTACTTTTTGAGTCACCAACATCATTAGGATCAAATGTAGGATAATTGGCCATTGCAATGATTTCACCTGTTTCGGCATCCATTACACCAACACCACCACGTTTCGCATCAACATTCTCTACGGCTTCTTTAATGGCCTTTTCAGCAACCGCTTGAACTTCTTTATCGATCGAAAGATAAACATCGTTTGCTCTTTCCGTTGGGATATTTTGACTTACATATCTTACTGGACGACCTTTATTATCCTTAAAGTATTTAATAATTTGTGGCTCACCTCTAAGTTCTTTATCAAATCGGTGCTCAATACCAGCAAGCCCATTATTGTCTAATCCAACAAAACCTAGTGTTTGAGCAGCTAACTCATGGTTTGGATAAATCCTCTTTGGTATCTCTTCAATATAAATACCCTTAAGTTTTTTAATCGCGGCAACCTGCTCTTCTGTTAACTTAGATTTTCTGGTAATCCAAGTAAAACGATTTCTCTCAAGAGCTTTCTCAGCTATGCCCTCTAATTCCATTTCAGGTAGAATGGCCTTCAATTTTTCATAAACTTTCTTATCTGAAATATTCTTAGGAATTGTGAAGATAGAATATGTTCTAATATTGATAGCAAGAGGATTTCCATTACGATCATAAATATGGCCACGTCTAGGAAAGACTTTTCTCTCTCTAAAGAACTGCTTCTTAGATTGTGATAATAAATGTCCGCGATCGACTACTTGAATACGAAATGCTTTCACAAGTATAGCAACAAATGCAATTGTGAAAATTACGTATATAACTTTTAATCTGTTCTTTAAATTATTATCACTCACTATATTTACTTCTTAGCTGGAACAACAATAATTTGATGCTGCTTCGGCTGTGCTAAGTTATAGTTACGGGCCATCTTTCTTAAATTCGATACAGATAGAAGTCTAGCTTTTTTAGCTTTCAACTCTTTGCCCTCAACTTTAATTCTCTCTACTTCTTTTTTAACTGTTGCGATTTCATAGTTCAGTTCTATCCCTTTCATTCTAAAAAGAACAAATAAAACTGTAATCACAACTAAACTAAGAACAATTGGTAAACCTTGTGAACTTAAAACTATTCCTTTTAGCTTTGATCCAATACCATCACTCTTAGATTTTGTTCGACTCATCCTTGAGGCCATTTAACAATCTCCTATTGTTACTCATTTTCAATCTTTGAAAACTTTTCGTATTTATTCTTCGATTTCTTACTCACGACTCTTTTAAGAATTCTAAGCTTAGCACTTCTTGATCGAGAGTTTTCAGCAATCTCTTCATCACTTGGGATAATTGGCTTTTTAACTTCATTTTCAAAAAGCATTTCTCCAAGTCCATTTTTTTCATAATCTTTAAAAAGTTTCTTCACTATTCTATCTTCTAATGAATGAAAACTTATAATTAATATTCTACCACCAATCTTTAATAATGGTAGCACCTGATTAATTACATCGGTTATTACATCAAGCTCGCGATTAACTTCGATTCTTAACGCTTGAAAACATTTTGTTGCTGGATGGATTCGACCAAATTGTAATTTCTTCGGATAACAATCTTTAATCAATTCTGCTAACTGAAAAGTTGTATTAATCGGGCCATTCTTATCCCTTTCAAGGACAATTCGCTCAGCGATTCTCCAAGCGTATTTTTCCTCACCATAATCTCTAAAAAGATTTGCTAAGTCTTGGGCAGAGTATCGATTGATAATATCTTTAGCGGTTTGAATACTGTCATTATCGTAATCCATTCGCATATCAAGCGGCGCATCAACACGAAAAGAAAAACCACGTGAGCCTTCATCAAAATGGTGAGAAGAAACACCTAAATCAAGAAGGACACCATTGAGTCCGCCATTTTCTTTTACGAGATCAGCATGGTTGCCCATGACAATATTTTCAAAATGACAAAAGTTTGAATCGTGTAAGAAGAGTCTGTCCTCAACACCGTTTTTCTTAATTAATTCACGTCCATTTTTTAACGCATCAGGATCTTGGTCGAAAGAAATTAACTTGGCCTTAATATCTCTTTTTACAATTGCTAGTGAGTGGCCTCCGGCCCCAAATGTGCAATCAGCAAAAAGTAATTGATCATGTTCTTCACTATCTAAATAAAGATAGTCGAGACATTCTTTTTTTAAGACCGAATAGTGCTCTTTATATTCATCAACCATTAAATAACCTTATTTTACAACTAGTTAGCAGTTACAATTTACACGAAAAAAAAGTGAACAAACTTTTATTATCTTTCATTTATTTGACTTGTATACACTACCAATGCCAAAATTTTACATCTAGCGCAAGGAATTTAAAAGAACTATGAGAGATACTGATTTAATTTTAAATAAATATATTGAATCAAAAGTTTTAGATTTTAAGAATCGTGTTAACGCATATAACGCTAGAAAAAATTATTCTAAAAGCTTCTTAAACTCTGCAAAAGAATTAACTAAATCAGATCTACTTGAAAGATTTAATTTAGTTAAGAATAATCTCTCACCTAATGAAGCACTTAAGCTTATGCGAAATCTTGTTACCTCAAGTGCTTGGATTAGCTTTTCAACTGCTCGTTATATTCATTCACTGACTAACTTCAAAAGCTTTGATAATAAATTTGATTTTGATAAGGTCAATTATCGTTTCTTCAACGATTTAAAGGCACGTAAACCGATAGAACTTACAGATGAAGAAATCTTTAAAATAATCTACAACGAAGTAGAATATGCAAAGTATCATCCGACATATATTTCTAACCTAGACGAGCCAAAGACAGATATTACTATTGTTCTAGTTCCAGGAGTATTCAATGAGTTATTCTCTACTCCTTCATTCGAGAGAGCATGTCAGCACCTGAAAATGAATTATAATATTAAGTATTATACTCCAGAAGTTAACGGTTTTGATAATTGCTTAAAAAACTCTAAGTCACTGCGTGATCAAATCTCTCAATATGTAAGTGAACATCCAGATGAAAAGTTGTGGTTAGTGGCATTTTCTAAAGGTGGACTAGACTCTCTTCATTACTTAACAGAATATAGTAAAGAACAAGACTCGATTATAGGACTTTCTACAATTGCTTCTCCTATCTTGGGATCAAATTCATTTAATAAGAAATTTATTAAAACGCTGAATCTTATTCATAATTTCTCTGATTCAAAACTCTATCAACTCATTGATGGTAAAAAAGATATTTTAGCAAAAGAAATGCAAAAATCTCTCTCTTCAACTTTTCGAAGGCCATGGATGAGAAATAATCACGAAAAACTAAATCCAAATTTATTTTATACATCGATTGGATTTTCTTCAAAGTGGTACGAGAGTCATCTATGGATGATGTTAATGAAAATGTTCATTAGAAGTAAAAATGACAATGACGGAGTTGTTGATACGGAAAGCTCTTTATTTCCCTACTACTTTGAACGAGGAATTAAGCTAGGTATCCTTGATGGCCACCACCTCATTGGGAGAAGATCATCTTTCTACTGCCAAGAGGCACTAATCGAAGCTCATATTCACTTTTTAAAATATAAAGGGCTACTCTTTTAAGCCGCCCTTTAAATTCATTAGTACTAATTTTGACATTACTTTTAGGGTTTCAAAGACACCCACACCCTTAACTGCAACAGCATCAAATGCTGGCCTTTCATCGGCATTGAGTGTTTGATTCATATCTTCTACTGGTGTTACGTTTGGTAGATCTCTCTTATTCCATTGAAAAACAATTGGAATTTGATCAATATCGTAACCCTGTTCAGTTAAATTCGCTTCAAGACTTTTTAATGATTCAATATTAGCTTCCATTCTCTCTAGTTGAGAATCTGCTACAAAGATCACACCATCAACACCACGAAGAATTAACTTACGTGAAGATTCATAGAAAACTTGACCAGGAACTGTATATAAGTGAAAGCGAGTTTTAAATCCTCTTATCTCACCTAGATCAAGTGGTAGGAAATCAAAGAAGATTGTTCTCTCATTTTCAGAATCGAGAGAAACCATCTCACCTTTATTTCCACCAGCAGTTTTCTGATATATGTATTGGATATTCGTTGTCTTACCGCCAAGACCTGGCCCGTAATAAACGATCTTACAATTAATTTCCTTCGTATTGTAATTTACAAAAGACATCTGGCCCCCGTTATCCTAAAACGCCTGCAAAGAGGTCATCGACTTCGTTATCACTAATATCATCAAATAGAAAAACCTCATTTGGATCACTATCCCCTGATAAGTGTGCTTCAATAAATTCTGGAAGCTTCGATTCAATACTTCTAATTCTTGATTTTAATTTGGCCGGATTATCGACATCAAAATAGATAAGGCTTAGATAAATGTCATCGAAAAGTCCTGAGAGCTTTGTTATATAAATCCCTTTTGATGAAGTCGCATAATTAAATCTAAATTCATCTTGTGTTTCTTCAGGGATAAATTGAGAAAGAACTGAACTTGCCTGCCATACACCAGCAATTAGTGCACCAGCAGTATCACTATCGAAATCAGTTTCAACGCTTTTAAATGAATAAAGTGGTATTCCATCTTGTCGACAGACAATCAATCCACTATTTACAAGAGAATCTAGTCCACTATATTCTCTAAAAAACTCTTGAATAACGACTTCAATGTTATCCATAAACCTTCCTTACATTTTGGTTTTATTTTCTAATGCCTTAGATATAGTCATTGTATCTAAGTAGTCGAGATTCCCTCCCATAGGAATCCCGAAGCCAATTCTATCAACATTAACTTCGTCTGAAAGTACTGATTTTATGTAGCTACAAGTAGCGTCGCCTTCAACAGAAGGACCAATAGCAAGAACCACTGATTTGATTTTTAACTCATCAACACGTTTTTTAAGCTTATCAATATTCAGTTCCGCTGGACCAACTCCAAGAAGAGGATTAAGAACTCCACCTAGAACATGATACAATCCGCGATATTGGCCACTTCTTTCAATGGCCATATAATCTGTAATAGACTCAACAACACAAATCTCTGTTGATTCTTTACGATGAATATCACTACAAACTGCACAGATATCTTCATCCGCAAAAACGCCACATTGATTACATTTTTTTAATTCTGCTAATTCATTTAGTGCGATTGCAAAGTCGCTTAACTCTTCTTTAGTCCACTTGGCCAGGCTGAGAACATGTCTTAGAGCACTCTTCTCACCGATACCAGGTACTTTAGAAAATGAATCAACAAGATTATTAATTCTTTCAGGTAGTTTCATTAAGTTATAGCCTTAGAAAAGTCCTGGAATGTTTAGACCGCCAGTTACCTTACTCATTGCATTCGAAACCATATCTTGAGACTCTTTAATAGCCTGGTTAACAGCAGTTAAAACAAGATCTTCAAGAGTTTCGACATCATTCGGATCTACTGCTTCAGGATCAATTTTGATAGCTTGAATTTCTTGCTTACCAGTAATTGTAATTTTAATAGCTCCACCACCTGAAGATACTTCAAGCTCACGCTTTTCAAGTTCTTTTTGAAGTGTACTAATTTTTTGCTGCATTTGTTGAGCCTGTTTCATTAGGCCTTGCATTCCCTTTGCCATTTTATTCTCCGATTTTATTCATCTTCATTTAAGATAATTTTATCAATTTTAGAATTAAATATTGAACTGGCCAATTGAAGCATTTCATCACCTTCAATTTCCTTTCTTTGATTTTGCTTTTCAATATTTTCATTTTCTATATTAATTTCAAACTTTGATTTAAAGTCTGTCTCTTCTGCTTTTTTCTTTTCAACTAATTCAATAGAAAGATCGATATCCTGAACTTGAAAATAACTTCTAAGATGCTCTCTTACCTTTTCAAGTGTTTCCTGATTATTCATATGATCGTAAAAAACTTTTGCGCCAATAGGATAACCAATAAGAAGTGATACCTTTTCGAGCTGAACAACAAGATCGCCAATTAAGTTACCTTGTTCCATGTTGGCACCCATTACTGGTGATGTCTTTGCCAAGTAAGCAAGAAATCCATCCCATGTTCTTGGACCTTCAATAACAACTTCCTCAACGGCCGAAACTTCATTAATTTCTTCGGCTTCAACGACTTCTTCAGTTGATTGTTCTACTGGTTCTATAGGATCATCAAAAATAATCTTATGAGGTTTTGTAACTTCTTCAACTTTAGGCTCTTCAACTATTATTTCAGCCTCAGATTCTATAACTTCAATTTTTTCTGGTTGTGGTTGTGGCTGTGTTTGAATTTCACTAGTATTTACTTCATCAGCTTGGGCCACAACTTGGGCCTTAGGCTTTCCCGCAGTATCCTCCACTTGGGTATCTGCAATAATTTGATGTCTTAATGCTACTTTTCTCATCGCAAGCAGAGTTGCATCTGTTGGGATGATTGATTCAAGCGTCCAAGTAAAATCTTTAGCAAGAGTCTCATAAACCCAGTAAAGCTCTGCTCGTGTCGTTTTATCAAAAATTTCACCATCAACTTTTGATAAAACTCGTGATCTATCATTGAAATCTTTAGCAATAACGATTGAAAAAAGGTTTTCAAGAATTGATTTCACAATATTTTGAAGTGAGATATTCTGTGAGATCAATGCACTAAACATATTTGTTAACTCTTCTACATTACCAGAAAGAGTTGAATCAATTAGTGTTTTAATAGAGCTAAGTTTTGCTATCCCTAAGGCTTGAGCAAAAATATCTTCATTAATATCTTGGCCGTAAGAGAAACTTAAAACTTGATCAAATAGAGAAAGAGTATCTCTAAAAGATCCGTTCCCTAATTTTGCAAGTGTTTCAATTAACTCTGAATTAGCAAAAGTAATATTTTCAAGTTTTGCAATATTAACAATGTGAGACTTTAATTCCTCAACTGTTGCATTAACAAAATCAAAGCGCTGACATCTTGAAAGAACAGTTCCAAGTAACTTTTCAGGCTCTGTCGTTGCCATTAAAAATATGGCATGTTCCGGTGGTTCTTCTAATGTTTTTAAAAGTGCATTGAAAGCACTATTAGAAAGCATGTGAACTTCATCAATAATATAAACTTTATATTTTCCACTAGAAGGAAGATAAGAAATATTACTAATTAACTCTCTAACATCATCAACACTATTATTAGATGCACCATCGATTTCAATTACATTCATCGAAGCTGCAGAATCAAAATCATGACATGCATTACATTCACCACATGGATTTTGGTTTTCATCACGAGCTTCACATCTTAATGCTTTTGCAAAAATTCTTGCTATTGTTGTCTTACCAATTCCACGAGTACCAGAAAAAATATACGCATGACCAAGTCGATCTTCTCTTAAAGAATTAACTAAAGTTTTAACAATATGTTCTTGCCCAACAAAATCTTGAAATTTTGCAGGACGATATTTTCTGGCCAAGACCTGATATGACATTGAGCACCATCACTTTATATGATTTTAAAAATTTTACTTGTTAACTATAGGAAAAATTATAGGTATTGGAAAGGGGCAGCCGATACAAACACAATGCAACAAAGGTTACCGTTGCTTCGTTCCCGACCTGGCGGAGTTAGCCCCGCTGCATTTGTCTGACCGGCTACCGTCCTTGAATATAATATTTATCTTAGCACGATGTCAATGAAAGCTAGTATTTAATGATAATCGTCTCACCTTTCAGACTCACTGAGTCGGAATTAATGAACTTCATAACAAATTTTAAAACGAATTTTGTTGCTGTCATACCAGCAACACGGGCCCTATCAACTTTAATACGTACTTCTCGTTGATCAGGATGGACATCCAATTTACCAGCGGCCTTAAAATTAAATGTGAAAACAGATTTCAACTTGGCCTTCATACTAAAATGACCATTTGCAACAGTGATTTTCAAATCACGGATACGATTCTTATCTGACTCGGCCTTATCTTCACTAATCTTTTGAATACTGAAATCAGATCTTCTCAGACAGCCTTCATAAATAGAGACTGCATCAACTTCTTTATCTGTTGGCTCAATCTTCACACATCGAGCTTCTATTTTTGTGAAAGTGAACTCACCTTTCTTCGTTCTTGCCTCTAGCTGGTTAGCAATTAGACCAAGGTGTTCTCTCTCAAAATATACTTGGCCATCAAAAACATTAAACGGCATTCCTTCTCTTAATAACTTAATCTCTTTCCCGGCAATTCGTGACTCTTCTAGGCAGCCAGCAAAAATTAAATCAATATTAAAAGCATTAATATTAGGATCTTTATAACAGTTAATATTTATATTCTTAAAGTTGATCGAGCTATTTAATAAATTACCCGTAGCGCTTTGAGCGTCAATGACTATGCTATCTTCAGTAAAGGCAACTTCTTTTCCTCTAATGTTTACATTCGATTGACTCGTACTATTTTGCTTAATTTCGACAATTGCAAATTCCTTACCTTCAAGAGGTTTGATATGCATATCTTTCAAGCAAATCTCATCAAGCTTAAATGTAAACTCATCACTCTGACATTTAATATCAACATCTTTGATATCAAAAAGGAATTGATCAGCACCAATGCTTAACTGAGGTCCATTAGCAAAGAATCCAGACTGTGCAAATTCAATTTTCGCTTCCTTTGCATAGATCATGTTAAGAAAATCAATTTCTGTAAACTGAGGTAGATGTGTTGTTAGGTTCAAATTATCTTTTTTGAAATTGATTCTGTTATTAAATAAGAAAGTATCAACTAAAAATAATTCCCCATTTTCAGCTAAATCAAATTCCACTGCATCATACTTAATATAAACATCTCTAGCATGGGCCTTTCCACCAAGAAAATCACTTCCAATTGCTCTATTAAGATTGATTGAATCAACCTCAAAATACATTGAATTTGCCATGCACGAAAGTGCGAATGTTGCAGGTAAGAAAAATTTAAACATATGTTATATGTTCGATAAATAACGTCAGAATGTAAATACTAGAGATTTAACTTTGACGCTTTCGATAAGTTTTTCGACGTAATTTAAAGAAATCCGATAATACTTTCGAGCATTTAAAGTGCTCGACACCACCGATGATAGAAAATTTATGATTAAATCTTTTATCTTTTTGAAAGCTATAGCCAAGTGATACTGAACCAGCTTTTTGATCATAAGCACCGAAGACAACATTTTTGAAACGTGCCTGTAAAATCGCATAGAGACACATCGGACAAGGTTCAAGAGTTATATAGATTGTACAATTAAGTAATCTCCAATCCCCCATTTTTTCACTTGCTTCTTTAATAGCAATTATTTCAGCATGCGCTGTTGTATCTTTTTGCTGCTCTTTTAGATTATGGGCCCTGGCAATGACATTATCATTTTCATCAACAATAATTGCTCCAACAGGCACTTCTCCGGCCTTGAAAGCTATTTCCGCTTCTTCAAGTGCCAAATTCATATTCCATATGTGAGATTTAATATTCATGATTTAAATTTTTTGTCTTTCTTAGCTTTTCGCTCAAAGTTCCAGTACTTCTCTAATTCGCCGTATCGACGACGAGAATCTTCATCGGTATTGTGAAACCTTACCCCGTAAGTATATGGCCTACCAATTGAATGTTGTCTCTTAGATACCACCTCAGCACTTAAGCGTCCATCAATGCTTGTTGTGAATGGCTCGATTTCAAGCTTTTGACCAATTTTCAAATCATCAAATAAAGTTAATCCACCTGCTTTACGTCGTAAGTCTACTAACCTTCCTTCAATCCCATCTATGTCATCGCAATATACTTTAGTCTTTAAGTCATTACGGTATCTAAAATCGTATTCCCACCAACCAATGACAGGATAGAAAACAGGTGTATATAAAGAAAAGCAGAGCACACCTAATAGCATCAATGACATTGTATAAAGAAAGAATAGTGAAAAATCATTGTAGTAGTATAGGGATCTTAAAATATAAAAAATAATAAATAGTCCTACGACGACACTTAATGTCCAAAAAGAATAGTGAACATTTTTTTGCATGCGATAATAGAGTCTATATAAAATTACAGAAAAAATTATTCCAAATAAGGCAATAAAGTTAAATTGGAATTTGAAGAATTCATATCCCTTCGCTAAGAAGAATAAAAACATGTGTAGCGAAAATAACGCCTGAACTTTATTAAAATCACTTTTGATCGATAGCTTACTTATACTTATTAACATTGTTCTATTTTAACAAAATAGGATTATTTGATAATTAGTGGAACTATTTGCTTAGCTCCTTTTTCACGAGTAAATTTATAGCCTTTGCCATCAATCTGAAGTTCATATTCACCAGGGGCCAAATTCAAAGGATACATGTAAATATGATCATAAATACCATACCAAGATCGTAGGTCTGCCAATTCAGATTCTTGTATTGCTCGATTTCCGGCTGCATATGCTGCACTAGCTGATAAGTAAGCAATCAAGCTACCGTTGTTATAGAGACTACGATATGTTTGATAAGCAGAAGTAAGAAGCGCAATATGTTTGGCGGCAAGCCTTGCACCAACCTTGGCCTCTAATAATGCGACATCATTCTTAAGAGAACTACTTAAGACTTCCGACGTATTTGCCATGAGGATCAATTCACCACTATCTAGTTCTTCACCCTTTGAGTTTTTAATATTAATCTTTTTAGGTGTAGATATATCTTTTGAATCTATTTTAGGAAGTTCAAAGTAAATTTTTGGTTCTGCTCCTCTTGTAAGAGCAAGCATTTTTAAAGAGAAAGAGACAAAATCGTCCATACCTTCATTATTAGAAATATAAACTCCTACAGGTAAACCAAGAGGAAAATCATATACCTTGGCAGTCTTTTTAATTACATGTCCATTCATAATGATAAGATAAGTGTTAAACGATTTCTTACTATTAAAAAAATCTTGTGTACGCTTATAAGTTTGCGTCTCAGTTATATATTTCGATAATTCATCTTGAGAAACTAAGTGAAGTTTCTTGTAGTCTTCCTGATATTTCTTATGTGAAGAATTAAAACTTGGATAAAGACCCATCTGTTGTACTAAATCTTTTTTTCCAATCATTTTGAAATTGTTAACAATTGATCGATCCTTTGCTCTACCATAAGTATCATGAACAACAATACCCATGAGATCGATAAAGGTTGATCCTTTATAGACTGCACGACCTCTATTTTGGGCCTTGAAATTTTCAATATAGGCACTCCAATCTCTTAACGTTGAAACCATCGCCTGTTGATGAAATCTTCTTTTATTATCAGAATCAACTTCTTTGCTTTTCATATAGTGAGCAAGGATTTCATAAAATCTAATATTGGCTTGCTCAAATTGATTTGGGTAATAAATATCAGTAGCTTCACCAATGAATAGAGATTCTACTTTATTAGAGATACTAATTTTATAGAGATCATTTGCAATTTCTTTAGCATTGTTCAGATGAATAAGAGCATTGTCATAATCTTTTAAATTAAAGAAAGCAATTCCAAGCTCGGCCTGTTTTAAAAAACGATCCTCATCTCTTTTATAGACTTCACCTTTATTGATTTTTTCAACAACTGACTTGTAGTCATTCTTAGAATATAAAGAAGAGATTAGATCTCCTTCATCCCTTACTTTTCTGGCTGCACATGAGACAAATAAAATAAGGAATGAAAGAATAAGAATTCTATTAAAATAGGCTTGCTTCAACTAATTACCAACCTACTTTAGATTTCTCAGAGTATTTATTTACACGAGTTCTTGTTCTCATAACTTCAACACCTCTTGAGATATCAGTCATTCGAATATTCATCGTATACTCTTTTAGAGTTTTTCCGCTTCTAGAGCGTGGTTGCATTCTTACATTACCAAAAATCATAATATCAGCACCAGCTGCATTACCAATTTTTTTAGCTTCTGCAGGACTTACCATACCGTCATTTTGATATTGAATTTCTTTTAAAAGAGCTTCACGCGCAGACGCATCAATTAAAATATACTCACCTGACTCACTTAACTGAGTTAAGAATTCATCTGAAATATCATCTGAAGGAAAGTATGGCTCAGCAGTTTGATTACTAAATTCAGCAACAAACACCTTTGGACGACGACCTAGCTTTAATAAATAATTTTTAAAACCTTTATGTTGTTTCATTTTTTGAATTACTGTTTCAACTGAGTTTTCAGTGTCTCGAGTAACCCATGCATCTGTAATTTCTAATGACTTCTCATCTGAAGTATCACCTGAAACACGTTCTGCTTGAAATCCCCCACAAGAAGCTAGTGCGAAAAGCATTGTTAGCGTTAAAATCTTTTTCATATATCCTCCATTAAATTTTTAAATCTACAAAAATATCAGGTATATCATCTGCAAGTTCATCAACAACCTGTTTGATAATTGCATTTTCAGAACGGCCTGTCTGTGTATACCTTTTTGTAATATTCAATTTTCCTTTTCTGAAATTAATTTCTAATGTTTTCTTTACGAAACCATCAACGTTTAAAAACTCGTCGATAAGAGCTATCGCAATATTTAAACGTGTCTCACTTTTTCCAGAAAATACATTATTCTTATTCAATTCACTTATTAACAATTTATCAACTATTTCAAACTTAGGTTGTGAATAAATATGTAATGTAATGTCTTTCTTAGATCGAGAGTCATATTTTTTAATATTAGATTTATATTTATCCACTAAAGTCATCATATATAATTCTAATTTTTTAATGACGCTATTATTGGCCCTAATCTTAGAAAAAACTAAATTATTACCACTATTATATAGCTCTTCATTTTCTTTCTTAAGATCTGAAATATCACTTCTCAATTTAGAGATAAACTTCTTCGTGTTCAACCCCATCAGGACACAATAATATGAATCCTCATCGACAAAGGATTCTATCATTTCAACGCCAAAAAGATTCTCTGAAACTTCTTCACTTACAAAATCAGAATATTCACCTTCATCTAATTTGCCATTAGAACTTTCTATTGAGGTAAACTTAGCTTTTACTTTAACTTGAAAATTTTTTGCTATTTCAACTCGTGCATCTTCCGTAGCTTCTTTTTCACTAAGGCCACAAGTCTTCGCACATAGGAAATCCTTTGGACAAGACTTAATTTGTCCAAATGAATATAGACTAACAAGTGATAGTAATAAAATTTTATTCTTCAAATTTCTGTCTCAGCTCTTCTTTGTGTGAATCTTTTGCAACAGCAATAGCTTTTTCTTGAGCATAACGAATCGCTCTTTGTAGCGTTTCTTCCTTAATGCCAACTAAAGAATAACAAGCATAGTATGGATCACCAATTAACTTATCATCTTTCATTTTCTGTCTCTTTTCCCAATACTGTTCCTTAACTCTAACACCAGATACTTTAGTTCTAATTGATTGAGTAAGAGTTTCAGAGAATGTTTTCACCTCTTGTGAGTCTTCATCAAGATTTGTTACTTCAGTATAATCGTTTGCAATTTCTTGAGAAATTTCAGAAGCAATTACTGCTGTCGATCTTGCTGTTGCTGACTTTACACAAAGTCTTCTATTTCTATTTTCTGATTGAGATAAGAAGTAATGATAGTCTTTATCACCTTTGTAATTGTCAGTACTTTCTAACCAATCAGGTTCAATTTTGTTTGAAGCATTTAAGATTTTATAATCAATTTCAAACTCTCTTGCCTTCTTACCAGAGGAACAAGAAAATAAAGTAAATGATATTAAAAAGAATGATAAAATTTTTGTCATGGTATCTCCCGAAAAAATAGCCTTATTAGACTTTTCTAAGTCAATTAATTTTACTTTACGTTGAGATATAATCAATGAAAAATTATTTTAATAATTCCTTAACGGCGATGTGACTGAGTAAGAAGCCTACTGTTCCTGTCATGTATGTGGCAGTACCTAGACCACCATCACAATCAAGCTTTAGTGCAGCTGAAGTATTATCTAATTCGCACTTTTTAATCTTCTTAGAAGGCTCTGGTGAATATACACATTGAACTTTTGCTTTTGAGCGGCCTAGTGGATAAAGATGTTTCTTTTTTAGCTCTTGCCTTACTTTACGATAAAGCATGTCTTGTTTTGTTTTAGATAACTCAGCGACTGTAATCATTGTAGGATCAACTTTGCCACCAATGGCCCCAGAACTTACAATTTTGACTTCACGCTTATAGCATTCGTTAATAAGAATTGCTTTCTCACGAGGGGCATCAATTGTATCAATAATAATTGATGGTGATTCTGCAAAAATCTTTTCCATATTCTTTTCATTGAAAAAGCAATAATGGCAGACGACTTCACAGTCTGGATTAATAGTAGCGATCCTCTCCTTAAGAGCATCAGCTTTCATCTTTCCATAATTTCCATCATGAGCATGTAGTTGACGATTTGTATTTGAAACACAGATATCATCAAGATCAACTAAAGTGATTTTGTTAACACCAAGACGTGCGATAGATTCCACACACCAAGTCCCCACTCCGCCAAGGCCAATAATCATAAAGTGTGAATCTTTAATAACAGAAAAAGCTTCCGTTCCCAGTAGGGCGGCTATTCCATTAAATCTTTGTTCGTGATTTGACATAGGCTTGTAAAAACAGGTGCTTAAGAACATGGCGCACTCGGCAGGAGTCGAACCTGCGACCTTCTGATCCGTAGTCAGACACTCTATCCAGCTGAGCTACGAGTGCGCATGTAGAAGTATTTATAGCCCCTAACTGCTCATATTGTCAATGCGTTCTTGCATTCAGGGAAATAATTTGTCAGAGAGGGCCAAATCATTGGACAATAGCCTCAATTTATTAATTATTTACAGCTATTTTACATGAACAAATTTCTAATTATATTTTTAATACTTCCACTTTTTTCATTCGCACAAGAAAGTAGTGAACTTCAACAATCACTCGAGAAAAGAATAAAGGAAGATGAGCATTCAAATCATACGTCTTCCCTAGTTACAGCACATAGGCCAAATTACATTTTACCAATCACCTATATGCACGATCCAAATGAGGCTCCTTATCCTGCAGATGATGAATTAAAAAATATTGAAACAAAGTTTCAACTAAGTTTTAAATTTACGGTCCTCTCGCAAATTTTTGGTTCGAAAACTGATTTAGATTTTGCCTATACTCAAAAATCTTTTTGGCAACTTTATAATAAGAAAAATTCGGCAGCTTTTAGAGATACTAATTATGAGCCTGAACTATTTATATCGTTTGAACCACTTAAAGAAGATTGGCGTATTTTTAAAAATTACTACCACTTTGGTTTTGTTCATCAATCAAATGGTAAAGACTTACCACTATCTAGAAGCTGGAACAGAGTCTTTGCTACAACATTCTTCGAATGGCAAAAAACTCTTTTTATGCTTAAGGTGTGGTATCGCATAAATGAAGAGCCAAAATCAGGGCCAACCGATTATACAGGTGATGACAATCCAGACATTACTGATTATCTTGGCTACTTTGAGCTTACAGGTATTCATAAAATAGATGGGCATACACTTTCTTGGATGGTTAGAAATAACTTAAAAAAAGATAATAAAGGTGCCTTAGAAATCGATTGGTCTTTTCCATTACCTGAAACTCGTCTTAAAGGTTATGTACAATTTTTTACTGGCTATGGTGAGACACTAATTGATTATGATTACAATATGACTCGCATTGGACTTGGGGTCGCATTTACAGATTGGTTATGATGAAAAAAATCTTAGTTACAATTTTATTCTCTACTTTTACTCTTGCGAGCAACTATAAACCACAGTACTGGGGTATAGGTTTCGGTTACAGAAATGCGGACATACCATTTAAAGTAAAAGATAAAAAAGTATCTGATATTATTCCACTATTCTTTTACAAGCGTGGTGACTTTCATCTTGACGGGCTATCTGCGCACTTCACTTTCTATAGGCCATTAAAAAATCTCAATATTAATTTAATGTCACAATATCGCTTTTTTGACATACCAAAAGATAGTCAAAATACGATTAGAAATGCCGGTTTTGACTACGGTCTCGAA
This sequence comes from Halobacteriovorax sp. DA5, assembly GCF_002903145.1. Lineage (NCBI taxonomy): Bacteria > Pseudomonadati > Bdellovibrionota > Bacteriovoracia > Bacteriovoracales > Halobacteriovoraceae > Halobacteriovorax > Halobacteriovorax sp. DA5. The sequence goes on from NZ_PPDJ01000008.1 coordinate 170,924, forward strand.
GCACAATATGAACACTCAAAAATGTGGAGAACAAGTGCTCAACTTCTAGCAGATCATTCAACTAGAAGTTATTTAACGTTAAAAACTGAAGCGGATTATGTATGGAAGAATGTATTCTTTCGCCCATATGCTTTTTTAACAATAAGAAGTGCTGAATTTAATAATAAGTATTATGGATTAGATGTATCAAGACCTGGGACAGGTTATGAAATTGGAACAGGTGTAAAAGCCGCCATTAGAGTACACAAAGACTTCAACATTCTTACTCATGTAAAAGTAAGTACTTTGGATAATGAAACAGCAGATGCTCCAACTATTCGCAACCAAGTAAATACTGAAACCTTTTTAGGCATTGGCTTCATGGACCCTCACTTAATTCATATGAATGGTCATGATATTTCAAAGCGCACTAAGCTAAAATCTAAAACTTTTGTTAGAGCTGCTTATGCAATGGCCACTCCATCAAACCTAAGCGATATCCTTTCTTTTCATACGGCTACTGATAAATATAATAATGACATGGTTTCTTTTGCCTATGGTATTCCAATGGCCGATAAGTTTCTTGGATCAGATATTCCCGTTTATCTACTGCCACAATATGTTGGTCACCTTAAAAGTGAAGTTCAAGAAAGAAGTAATGAATTTGCATTAGCAGTAAAGATCTTTATTCCATTTCACTGGCCGATTAACTGGCGTCTTGGTTTGGCCGAAGGTATTTCATATGCTGATCAAATTACCTATATCGAAGAATTCGATATTTCAGGAAAGGGATATCGTAGTAGTAAGTTCATGAATTACTTAGATTTTTCAATCGATTTTAGCTTAGAAAAGGCCGGCCTTAAACATACTTGGCTAGGACTTATGATTCATCATCGCTCAGCAATTTTTGAATCATCATCTATGTTTGGAAGAATCAAAGGTGGTAGTAACTACATAGGAACTTATATTCAACAAGATCTGTAGAATCCCCGAAGGTTTAAATTAAAAAAGTTGAAAAACTCAATGATTTCAATAATCTCTATAGTGGAAAATTCTTCTTTCCTGACTATTATCAGTAAAATTTCGCTCTAGAAACATGATATTCATCCGATAATGAGTGCATGAAAAATATAAACTATGTATTCACTCCATTATTTTTATCGACCACTATCACAGGACTTAGCGTTTACTATAGTCAGATTAGTCTAACTCAAGGACTTGCTTTCTTTAGTGCACTTATTCCTTTCACAATCTTTGCAGTTAAAGAAAGAAGAAAGCATCGAATTAATCTTCAATCATTTGTACAAAAGCTAGATTACTTACAACGAAATATCGTTGGAACGAATGCACAGTTTTTTGAATCATGTGAGCAACTAGACGAAAGTACAGAAGAGCAAGCAAGTGCCGTTATTCAAACAAGTGCAACGAGTGATGAAATCAGTGCCATGATTACTAAAACGACAGGATCAATTGACTCATTTGAAGCAAATATAAAAGAGATCAATGGACTAATCAGTAGAAGTGATCACTCTCTATCTAAACTTGAAAAGAATATCCAATCAAGTTTAACAACAAGTCGTGATATTACTAATTCTCTTAGTGATATCGTTGTGAATCTAAATGGATTCCTATCAACATTTACTGACGTTGAATCAAAAGCAATGCTTATTAATGATATTGTCTTCCAAACAAAACTACTTTCATTCAATGCTTCGGTTGAAGCCGCACGTGCTGGTGAGCACGGAAAAGGGTTTTCAGTTGTAGCGGAAGAAATCGGTAAGCTTGCATCAACTAGTGGAGAAAGTGCTGAGGCGATCAATGCGACTCTTCATGAAGCACAATTAAAACTTAATACTCTAATTTCAAATATTCAAGAGAACAGCAAAAGCCTTAACGAAAGGCTTGATCAAACAGCAGACTCTTGTGACAACACACTTCAAGAATTTAGACACAGTTTTAATCAAACTAATGATGAAACAATGAAGATGAACGAGCAAATTCAAGAAGTAACAATTGCGGCGAAGGAACAGGAGAATGGTGTTATCGAACTTCGTGATGCAATTCACGCAATTAATAACTCGACTCAAAGAAGTGCACTTGTTGTATCGCAAACACTAAATCTAGCAAATACAATTAGTCAGTACCTAGGTGAACTTTCGGGATCTATTAATAACACTAAGAAAACACAAAATATTACAATTAACGAAAACATTGAATTAATCCCTTGGGAAGATAAGTACAACATTGGAATTTCAAAAGTAGATGGTGAACACCAAGAATTACTACGTAAAATTAATGGCCTTATTAATTCAATGAATACTGGTAGAGGTATGAAAGAAGCTTTCCAGACGCTTAAAGAATACACTGTGTTCCATTTTGATGAAGAAGAAGAATACATGTTAAGCATTAACTACCCTTCTTATGAATCACATAAAAGGGTACACGAGAAACTTCTATCTGCCGTAGCACGTTTTGAACAACAGCTACACAATGGAACGCTAGAAAAAGATAAGCTAGCAAGTTTCTTAAAGAACTGGTTATTTACACATATTATGGGTATTGATACTAAATATGCAGATCATGCGAAAAAGCAGCGAACGACAAAGTTCGCTGCCTAAGCAAAATTAGAATTCGGGATAAAAAACTTTCGCGAATCGAGAATAATTTTCAAATTGAGGCATATGCCCTAGGCCATCTAATTCAATCAATTTTAGCTTAGGGTTATTTTTCTTTATGTCTTTACCAAGTTTTTGATATTGACCAAGTTTTCTCTTCACACCTTTTTTCTTCCACCCTCGACCTGGACCAGTTCGGTCACGAGTTCCTAAAATTAAAACTGTTTTTGCTTTAATTTTTGGAAATTTAACAACAATATTATCATTGAATATTGGCCCGTAAGTTAAAGCGGCATTCCAGGCAACAACATCATAATCAGGACCATTTAGCCATCCTTTAAAAGGAGTCAGAAGCTCTTCATAAGAATCGGCCCAAGTGCCATCATAGTAGTTTTTCTTTTGATAGTTTCTCGCACCATCAACTGTTTTATTTTTTTCAATATTATAAAAGAAGTCAGGATCTTTATATTCAGCATAATCCAGATAGGCTTCAAGACCGATTGGATTTACTAGAATAATTTTTTTAATATCTCGATACATTGAACCCATATTTACTGCAAGCATCCCTCCCATAGAGTGACCAACAAGAGTATATTTTTTTACGCCTATCGATTTTAGTAGATCATGAGTGTTCTTTGCCAACTGAGGAAAGCTGTAGCTATAGCTCTTTGGTTTAGAGCTTTTCCCAAAGCCAATTTGATCAGGAATGATAACTCGGTAACCTTTCTTCACAAGATCATTTGCGACTCTCTCCCAATAAAATCCTGCAAAATTTTTACCGTGCAGAAGTACTGCTACTTTATGTTTCGAACTTCCTATATCCATATAGCGCATTTTTAGCTTTTGCCTTTGTGACGAAAGTTCAAAAGTCTTTACAGGAAATGGGTAGCTAAATTCAGTTAATTCAGCGTCAAAGCTCAATTCATTTTTTGTATTAGTGGAACAAGATACAAGAAACACCGCTAGAATTAGCGTAGTTATAATTTTCATTTTACATCCTTTGTTAGCTTTCTAAATTTTAAAAATGACTAACAAGGATGTAAACCCATCTAACAAAGAGTTAACAAATCAAATGTTTAACTCGGATATTAGATTCGGATACCAAATCCTAATGATGACTGGAGCTCTTCTTTATCATCAGTGAAGATAACATTTACACCTGCATTTAGTGTAAATACATTCATTAGATTTATCGCAAGACCGGTACCAGCGTATGGATTAACATAGGTAGCAGGCTCTACAATCGTCGTTACACCGGCTTCTGTTCTTTCGTACTTACTATCTCTAGCATGAGCACCAGCTCTCAAATACCAATTAAGTGCACGTCCAAGATTAAATGAACTTCTAAGCCCAAGCATATAATTTGTCGATGAATCACTAATATCAATACCTGAATCAAATGACTCATCTTCCTTGGCCTGAGTTACCTCTGCTTCAAGTGATAGGTACTTTGGTCCATAATTAGCTCTAAGGCCATAAAACAGACGACTAGACGTATGAGGAGTAGGAAGAATTTTTTGTACACGCTCATATCCTACAACTGGTTCAATTTCTAGATTGCCACTTTTAAAGCCACCAAAACTTCGCCCTTGAGCAAAAGTAGAAAGAGAAATAATAATTGTCAGTACTGCTAATAATAGTTGAGTCTTCATGAGCTTATTATCGCATGTCTATAGGGGCAACGTATCGAAGGGGTAAATTTGGCCTAACCTTAAATTTAGGCACAAAAAAAGATCGCTTTTGCGATCTGATAATAATTGGGAATTTTAAAATGGCGGAGAAGGCGAGATTTGAACTCGCGGTACCCGGAGGTACGACACCTTAGCAAGGTGCTGGATTCGGCCACTCTCCCACTTCTCCATTAAGAAAAAAAGTGGCGGAGGACACAGGATTCGAACCTGCGGAGCTCGCGCTCAACGGTTTTCAAAACCGCCGCTTTCGACCACTCAGCCAATCCTCCGCAAAATACAAATATTTTGCATTCGTGAGATATATTATTAAGATTCTTACACACATTTGTCAACGCTTTAATGCATTTATTAATGCAAGAATATTTTCCCTGTCTCTTGCAGCTGGGCTAAGCGTCAAATATCTCTGAAATTTATCAATTGCAAGGTTAGGTTGACCTAGCTCTTTATAGAGAAATCCCATCATCTTATTTAAGTCCGCATCGTTCGGATTAAGCCTGTTAGCGCGCTGAAAGAACTGTAGCGAGGGTACAAACTCTCGTGTTTGAAACGTTAGCTTACCCATTGAAAAGATCGCATCAAAGTAGTTCTTATTAATCTGGATTGCCTTAGATAAATTCTTTTTGGCCTCCTGAACTTTTTTGCCTATTAAATAAATTTCTCCTAGTACATAGTAACCAAATTCAGAATTAGGATGCTTTTCAATTTCAACAAGTGCTGCTTTCTCTGCTTCTTTAAACTTTCTCTGGCTGAATAAAATTTTAGAACGATAATAATTAATTCTAGGATATGTAGGTAATCTCTTTTCTAAAATATCGATATGTTGATTAGCAAGGCCAAAATTATTCATATGAATATAAGTAATAATCAACTTCTCTCTTACAAGAAGATTTCCAGGCTCATAGACAAGTAACTTAATAGCATTCTCTACAAGTTCTTTATAATTTCTTTCAATTTCTGAAACTTCTACTAAGTAAGAATAAAGTGCACCATCTTTCTTATTAAGACGATCTAGTACTTCTTTCATTTCACGATAAGCTTCATAGTTTTGATCACGATAGTAGAAGACAGCAATTTGGCCATATAACTTTGGATTATCTCTATGCTCTAATAATTCTTGGCGTAGATATCCAATAGCGGTTGTAACACCGTCTGTTTCATAAAGGACCTTACTATTTAAAATCTTATAATCAATATTAGAGGGATTCAGTCCCATCGCTTCATTAAGGAAAATCTTAGTTTGTTTGAATCTCTTATTCTTAAAAGCAATTTTGGCCATTTCAAATTGAGCAACATCACTTAATGGGTTAACTCTTATGGCTGCTTTAAATTTATCAAATGCCATTTTATCATTTGAAATAAGATTGTAGTAAAGACCAAGTAACATATGAAATTCAAAGGTCTCTCTAAACTTCTCACTTGTTGAAAGTGCCGATAATAAGCGTTTGGCCTCATCCTTCTTATAAGACATTATATTGGCCTTAATAAGTGCGTAGTTGATACGTGGGTTAACTGGATGTAATGCTCTTAGCTTTGTAAGCGTCGTGATAGCAAAGTCAAAATACCCTCTTTTAACTTGCAACTCTGCTAAATAGAGTTTTGCATCAATACTTGTTTCATCTAATGAAACAGCTCTAAGGGCCAACTCAAATGCTCTATCCCAGTTTAGAAGAGCGACTTCGTCCTTAGATTGTCTAATTAAGACTTTAATCTTACTCGTTGAAATAACCTTCTGTGTAAGATCACTACCTGCAACATCCAAAGTTGCTAGAGTGTCGCGTAGAGATTCGTCATCATATATTTTTAATGATTGTTGAAAAAGCTTAGTCGCACCCTGGATGTCTTTATTATAAGCTTTAATAAAGCCCATAAATTTTAAACCCTGAGCAAAATTATAAGGAGATCCACCACCGTATTTTGCAATCAAAATTGATGCAATCTTATTAAGCTCCCCCATCTTTTCTAACTCTAAAAGTAAATCACCATAGATGATTAGAAATCGATAATCACTTTGAAATTTAGACTGATTCTCTGTAATAAGCTTTAAGGCCTGAGTACTATTTTCATTTAAAAGCAAATAATTAACCATCGCATCGATAGATTCGACGGTTCTAATTTTTGCGTTAAAAAGCTTATCATAGACAATCTTTGCCTTTTCAAGCTCTCCCGCCTTAAGTAGATAATTTAGATAAATTGAAAATAGCTTAATCGATGGTTTATTTGATTTTAAATAATTATATCTTTCTATTGTAAATATGGCAGTTTCATACTTTTGAAAGTAAGCATAGAATTGAGCTGCACCAATTACAACGTCAATATCAGATAAGAGCTTCGAGTCTTCGATTCTAATCAACTTCGATAATACTTGTCCCGCTTCAAACTTATTTTGAGTATCAATTAGTAAATCACTATACGAATGTATTAGTTTGCTTATCGCCGGATTACCTGAGAACTTATATCGAAGTGAAAGATTAAATTTGTTTGCAGCACTGATTCTGTTTACGAATCCATCTTTTTTAAAAAAAGCCAAACCTTCTGTATAAGCAATCTGAGCCTTTTGAGGCTGTGCGATTTCAGTTGCAACAGGAAAGGAGATTTTTGGAACAACTACTGTCTCAATTTCCTTCTTTTCTTCCGGCATTAAAAATATAATGGCCACGACCAAAAAGAGTGCAACAGTAAGGTTTCTTTTCTTATTACTTGTTACTATTTTTTTCTCGGCCTTCTTCTCGATAATTTTCTTTTTAGGCTTCTTTTTGAGTCTACGCTCTTCTTGCATAATCTGAAGTTCAATATCACTATAATCTTCAGTTTTTGTAGGAAGCTCTTCCCTCTTAAGTTCTGCAAGATTAAACATCTGTGTTGCAGCATCTGCATCTACGATTTCTTCAGGCTCTGGCTCAGGCTCTTTTTCTTTGGATTCACCTGATTCACCATTATCATCATCTTCGTCATCAAGATCAAATTCATCTTTGAAATTATTGATGACAACCGTCTTTGCGATATCCTCATCGTCATCTGCTTGCTGCTTTTGTTTTTTGAGACTTGAAACATTAACAAGAACTGTTTTATCAATTGCAGGAGGCTCTTCCTCTAATTCGACTTCGTCTCGTGCTTCATCTTCAAGCTCTTTTTTCGCTTTAAATTTTTCTTCAATTTCCTGATAGTCGATATCAATATCTTTATCTTTCGAAAATTTGAATTCATTAAATGCGGTTTTATCTTCGCCTATTAACGTATGATGTTTTTGCTCACTATCTGTTTGAGCATATTTCACTTCTTTTTCTGTTTTATCTTTAACTTGTGTAGGCTCTTCTATTTTTCTGAAAAGGTCACTAAGTTCTGGAATAGCATTTACAGGGGCCCAATCCCCTGTTGGAAATTTTTGGAATAGACACGAATCATCGATTGCATCTTTATGACCCAGCTCAATTAATTCGGAAAATACAAAGGGGCCCAAAACCTTATTTGCTTTGGTTTTGACACGAAACTTTATCATGCCTTTATTATCCTAAGTATATGAAATTAAATCAAATATAGGCTTTGCGTGGACTATTTTTCACAATACCAAAAATATTTTGCCTGTAAGCTAGCGAAATAATCAGGAATATCGTTGAAAGTAACTGTAAATTCGTTAAATAATCAATATGCAAATAAACGATATGCCCAATAAGAAATAGATAAGCTACATGAATAATACTCATGAGCTTAGAAACTAGTGGTGAATAATCAACTTTATTTGCAAAAACTAACAAATATACGACTAGAAATAACTGATAAAAACTATCAAGACCAAAAGTCGGTAAATAGATGATTGCACTTGCTAAACAAATCGACATCAATTGAATCGCTTGAAAGCGAGTATCTACTTTAATAAAAGAAAAGATAACTTGCAGACTTAGAAATAGAAGATAGAAATAAGGACTAAGCTCAATATTTAAACCAATAAATCTCTCTAATACTGAAAGACAGAAAATATACTGTAGAATCGATAGATAAGGACGATTCTTCTCTTTAGGCATTAGTAGTGCCGTTGTTACGACAATCAAAATTTCGTAAAAGAAGTTACCCAACTCTACGCCTTGAAATTCTTTCACAAAGAAATAAACAACAGCAATTACAATCCAAGCAAGTATATAAAATAAACTATGCTCGCTTTTTTTGTCTGTATCAAAGAAACATAAAGCCCCTAAGAGAAGAACAATATCCGTAACACCTGTAAAATTCCAAATATTAAAAAGTGAGAACCAAAGGAGCGTAAAACCTTTGAATAAAGATCGAAGATCTCCCTTACTATTAAAAAAGAAAAAAGAGAAAGTTACGGCCATTACAGCGAAGTAGCTTCTTTCTGTTGAAGAAAAAACATAGTCTTTAAATAAGAAATAGAAAACACCCAGAAATATTACTGATAGTATTGAAGTTCTCTGCTTCTCATTAATACCAGAATACTTTTCTAAAATTGAATTTAAAAAATATGTTACAGGATAAAAAAGTAGTAATGAATAAAAACTAGCTTGCATGGTTTAACTCCACACTCTTATTACAGAACTCGACAAAAATTGAGAGTAGAACAACTAACGGTATTAGCTTCGCTAGTCCAGTAAGAAATGAAAGGGATAAAATAATCGTTAGCATCGCTATATTCGATGTAATGATAAATTGTAAGCGATCCTTATATCCCTTAATAAATTCAGATAGGCCGAGTAAACTTAAAGCCGTTAATAATAACGGTAGGCCATTAACTTCATTTAATAATAAAATAGATATCGCAAGGATATTAATTGAATTAGTAACGCCTTCTCTGAAGTGAAGAAAAACTAATAAAATTACAATTAGTGGTATTACTAACAAAGACGTACTTACAACATAATCAGAATAATTAATTAAAGTTAAATATTTTAAGATGAAAAGTGATAAAAAAACACTTTCGTCTTTAGAGAAAAATATGAAAATCAAAGATGAAATGACAAGCGCGTAAAAAAGGTAATAAAACTTATCTTTAAAAATTAACAGTCCTAATAAATTTATAAATAAATAAGCTAAGAACTTAAAGTTATGTAACTTAGCAATTGATAGTAGCGACATTGATGCCAGTACAAATGTTGCCAAGTTTGCTGCGCCAAATGTGACAAAGGACAACGGTGCCATCAGTGTTAAACTTAATGAATCTGACTTTCTCATTAAATAAAGAGTAAAAAACGCCCCAACCACAGGAAGAAAACCAAAGTTTATCCCTAAACTTAATCCTGAAAAACCAGTGTAATACATTACGCCACTTAAGAAGAAGCACAGAAGTGTAGAAAGGATGATCGAAGTCGCAAATGTTAGATGATCTCTATTTATTCTCATTTAGTTACCACCTGAATAATTAATACAAGAAAATAAGTGGCCATAATTATCATGCTTAATGCTCGTACACTACGATATGATAGAGCAAATACGCCCAAATGCGATTTTTGAATATTAAACTGCTGCTTAGAGCTATCCTTAAGAGCAAATACTCCATCTAAAAACGCAAATCGCTTTAAGTTACCTAAATTAATTTTTGTTCCGATTAAAGAAACACTAACCGGTAATTTCGATACAAATCCAAACACTATAAGACTCAATATAAGATAAGAGCTAATCGCATAATAAATAGAAGTCTTATCAACCTCACCGATGGCCCCTTGAAATAAAATTAAACCGAATGAAATTAGGCTCATTGTTATCAAACTATAAAGAAACTCAAACCATTGTAATCCGAACTTATTGTGTATTGTTGAATCCGTATTCAGTAATAAGATTATGATGGCAATAACAAAACTCAAAATAATAATTGTTAAATTTTGAATAGAGAAAGCTAATGTGAGTAAACCAACTATCCAGATCTGATCAAAAAGCTCATAAGAAAAGTACTTTTTTAGTACTTCTGACTCTAAAACTAATAGATTCTTTGTTGTAATAAGTGACTTACTTACGTAATAAAAAACTATAATCGACATAAGTAAGGTTTCTAAATTTAATAGTACCGCTATGATTGAAGAAAGTAAGAAAACTGTTTTAAATATAGTTGCCTTACTGATTACAGTTATAAATAGTAAAATCGACAATGAAATCAGAAAAACATTAAGCGTTGGAGATATATGCTGAATATTAGAAAGCAATAACACTGACATGATCACACCGTCAGTAATTGCAAAATCTTCATCGCTTGAATGCATAAAACTTAAAAGTAAATATACTGTAAATAAATACTTAAAAGATGTAGATTTATCGACCAAAGTTAAAAAGCAAATAATTGCAATCTTCAAAATATCCAAAGAGCGATATTTTAAATCAGGCTTGGCAAAATTAAATAAACTACATGCACTAAAACCAATTATCTTTAGATTTATATCAACTGGCAGAAGTAAAACTGCAAATGGAAGTACTTCATAAACCTTACGTTGCCCCTGATCAATAACTAGATATGAGAGAACGAAAGGTATAATTGTATTGAAAAAATCAAACTCGACACCGGAGAAGAAATAAATAAAGTTCAATAAAATAGGAAAAATACTAATAAATGCTTTTCCATAATTATTTATACGATTACTAAAGTGTAATCCTATTAGAGAAAGGATAAATAATGAGATATTTATATAAATCATTTTAACCCCTGCCTTACTTTAAACTCTTTAAAAATAGAATTAATGATTAAGAAGATTGGTGCAGAATAAATAAAGATCATCACACCATCACCTAAACTAATCGACTCTTGTACTCTTAAATCGATCAGTAGTAGAAAAATTGTTATAATAGTAAAAAGAGAAAACAGCTTCTTAGTAAATCTCTTCGTAAAAAGATAAACGCCAATATTTATAACAAATAAAATTGAAAGAAGTGAAAATGGATCGATATTATGCATTCTTATCTCCATCTAAATTTACGATTGATAAAAATGCTATAAAAACAAGCAAAACACTAAATTTCAGTAATATTGTCCAATCAACATGTGTATCGACATTAAAGTTATTAATGGCCCCAATTAAACCACCAGAACTTTTAAGGTGATAAATATTAACAGAAAACACACCTAATATAATTGTCGTAAATAAAAAGTACGGTAAGTATTCAAAACGCTTAAAGCGTACTTCTGAGGTTGGAAAGCAATATTCAATAACACTTAAGATTAATATAAAAAGTGATAAGAAAATAAATAAGAAATACAATAATACCGTTGAAGATACTCCTAGAAAATTTAGAAGTAACATCGTAAGAGATATTGGATAGATAATCATTGTATATCTCTTTCTAGAGAATGCAGCTAATAAGAAAAATATTATAATTAAGATATTAAAATACATTGAATACCTTTGTTATACATAGAATCATAACAACCACTAAGCTATAGACAGTTCTACTTCTCGCACTAAGAAGTATTGTCGAGTAATCTTTCAAAGGCTGAAATTTTAAATATGTATTACTTAAAATAATTAACACTGCCTGAAAAAAGAGTACAAATAACGTTAAGACAAAATAATATAGTGGTACTGAATCAAACTTAGCTTTAAATAAATGTGACCAATCACTATTAGTAAAAGTTAAATTGATAAAGAATAAAGTAACTAAACACTGATATAAGAGTCTAACGTAAGAACACTGTATGCTTATATACTTCTTATCTGAATAAATAGTGCCGGCCTTAATAACTTCAACTTCAGTAGTATAAAAAAGAATTAATAACGGTAAGCTGAAACAGAGTTTTAAGAGAAAGATATTTGATTGAATCAGGGAATAAACTAATAATAATATGCTTAGGATAATTGCCTGAGTAAGTACAATTTGTGTTTTTTCAATTATTTCTGAACGAATAAGTGATAGCCTAAATCTGAAAATACCTACAAAAACTGTAGTTGCAATAATTAGAGCATAAAAAGGCAAGATGTAGCGTATTTCATTAGTTAATAAGAAATATGCACTAAGTGTTTGTCCAAAAATAGCTAAAAACAAAATAACTATAAAAGAATTAAAACTTAGAGCATCAACTCTTTCAATATTGTGAGTTGAAGCTAAGTACCTCTTTAAACTTAAGATCGGTAGTATCTCTTTTGAATTAAGAAGAGAACCCATTAATTGAATAACGATAAGCCATAGTGGCAAAGTAATAATTAGTTCCAAGAACTATCCTCTTTAATTTTAGATAATTACAAAATTAGTAGTATTAAAATTGTAGCAAGACCAATCAATATTGAATACGCTTCTTTGTAAAAATCTAGGGTTTGAGCACCTAGAATCACTACTGTAATCATGGCCACAACTTGAAAGACAATAAGAAGTTTAAAAGTAGCTTTAAGTGATTTTAAATTAGATTTGGCCAGATGAGACTCGCGATTAAGTTTCTTAAATGGAGCCTGGGCCACTTTAGGTTTGAAAAACAAGGGGTAGCCTAAGACTACCCCAAGAATTAAAAAGAAAATTAAAGATGTTAGTAGTACTAATTCCATACTACTTAATTAGGAGCAATGCTCCGTTAGCAAGAGCGATAAGCTTTTGCCAGAAAATACCAAGAAGTACAACTGGAAGCGTGTAAGCTCCGATTACTAGTTGGTTTACGAATCCTAGGCCACCAATTTGCTCATCAGACTCAGCATCTTTAAGAACCATTACACGAACAACTTTCATGTAGTAGTAAAGAGAGATTACAGAGTTAAGAGCTGTGATTACCGCTAGTACGTAGAATTTCTTATCAATAATTGCAGCTAAAATGTTGAACTTAGCAACGAATCCAGATAAAGGAGGAAGACCTGCTAAAGAGAACATTGTAATTGCCATAGCAATTGCCATCGCCGGATGCTTTTTAATAAGACCAGAGAAACGATCGATGTGATCATTACCGTAGTGATCTTGAATAAATGAAGCAACATAGAAAGCTACAAGTGTCATAAATAAGTAAGTTACAGAATAGAAAAGAATTGCAGTCCATCCTGATTTACCAAGTACGATCGCACCTAGCATCATTACACCAGCGTGAGAAATTGAAGAGAAAGCTAGCATTCTCTTAATTGAGCGCTGACCGATTGCTGATACGTTACCAACTGTCATTGTTAGAGCAGCTACAATACTTAGAAGAACTAACCAAGAGTCCTTAAGAACACCAACATCACCACCAAAGAATACTTGAGTAAGACGAGCAAATGCTACGATACCTGCAAACTTAGGAACTAGTGAGAAGAATGCTGTAACTGGCAGAGGTGAACCTTCGTAAACATCTGGTGACCACATGTGGAAAGGAACACAAGAAATCTTATAACCAATCCCTACAAAGAAAAGTAGAAATGAAGGAATAAGAATTGCTGTTTGCTCAGTTGAAAGAGTTGTTAGCATTGGCATAAGTTCAGAGAAGTTAATCGTTCCAAGCACACCAAAGATGTGACTCATACCAAATAACATCATACCAGCTGTTACACCACCATATAGAACATACTTAAGACCTGCTTCAGTTGAACGTTCATCGTTCTTCTTAAGAGCGGCCATTGCATATGAAAGTAGTGAAAGTGTTTCAATACCTAAGTAGAATAGAAGCATATTGTTTGCAGAAGCTAGAAGCATCCCACCGACTAAAACTCCCATTGCAAGGATTGTGTATTCAGCTTTAGTTCCTTCGTAAAGATCTTTTGAAATCTTAGAAAGATAAATAACACCAGCTGTACTTAGGATCATTACGATCTTTGCAAAACCTGAGAAGTGATCAATAACTAAAGACTTAGTAAAAATTTGTGTTGGCTCAATACCAAGTCCTTTGACTTGATAAATAAGCGCACAAAGTAGTCCAAGCATTGAACCCCAGTAAAACATGTTCTTTGAGCTACCTTTTTCATCATTTCCGTAAGTAGCTTCGATGAGGATTAAGGCCCCCATCGTGAAGCATACTAAAAGCTCCGGAATATAATGTGAGATACTCGCTAAATAATTTAAAGCCATCACTTCACCTATTGACTATTAAAAAGTCGCTAATAATGAAACTAGTTTACCTACAGAAGCCTTCATCATATCTAGTAATGGAGATGGCCAAATACCAAATAGGATTACTGCGATACATAGTGGAACCATGTAGAAGATTTCTCTAGCATTCATATCTGTATAAGATTTGTTTTCTTCAATAACTTCACCAAAGAACATTCTCTTGAACATCCATAGAAGGTAAGCAGCACCAAGAAGAAGACCAATAACTGCAAGAACAGTAATTGTTGTAAATCTATTGTAGATCCCTAGGAAAATTAGAGCTTCAGAGATGAAACCTGAAAGTCCTGGAAGACCCATTGATGCGAACATCGCAATGATGAAAACAATCGAGAATTTTGGTAATTGTGTATAAAGACCACCAAAACCTTTAGTTCCGTCTGGTCTAACGATCCATCTGTGGTGAGATCTTTCATAAAGAATACCAATAAGAAGGAACATCATAGCTGTTGAAGTACCGTGGTTGAACATCTGAAGAACAGCACCGTTCATACCTTGAACTGTCATAGCAGCAAGACCTAGCATTACGAATCCCATGTGAGAAACTGAAGAGTATGCAACAAGTTTCTTAACATCTGTTTGTGCCATTGCACAGAACGCACCGTAAATAACGTTAATTAAACCTAGCCATGCGATAGCATCTGCAAAGTAAACAGAAGCTGATGGGAAGATTGGGAATGCAATTCTTAGGAAACCATAAGTACCCATCTTAAGTAGTACACCGGCAAGGATAACTGAGATCGCTGTTGGTGCCTGTACGTGAGCGTGTGGTAGCCAAGTATGGAATGGGAAAACTGGAACCTTGATTGCAAAACCGATGAAAAGTGCTACGAAGAATACTTTTGCAAATGGAAGTGCCATACCAAAGATATTTACAGTTTCGTTTACAAATTTACCGCCTGAAAGCGCTAGAATATTGAATGAATCAACACCTTGTCCTGTTACGAAGTATAGTGCAACCATACCAACAAGCATTAGGATTGAACCAAAGAATGTATATAAGAAGAATTTAACAGCTGCATATTCTCTGTTCTCACCACCCCAAATACCGATAAGGAAGAACATTGGGATTAGCATTACTTCCCAGTAAACATAGAACAGGAAGAAATCCATTGATAAGAATACACCGTAAACAGTTGATTGAAGCATTAGTAGTAATGCAAAGTATCCCTTAACTTGCTTTTTAACTGTCCATGAAGAAAGGATACAGATCGCAAAAAGTAGCGAAGTTAAAAGAACCATTGGTAATGAAATACCATCAATTCCTAGGTGATAAAAAATGTTAAACTGTGAAATCCAAGAATGTTTAATTGTAAACATTTCTTGCATACCTGGCACAGTGTTGTCGAATTTCATGTATAGACAACCTGATAAAACCAGCGTGATCACAGTATTAATCAAAGACCATACTCTAATTGCCGTCTCTTTCGTCTTAGGTAATAAAAGTACCCCAAGAACACCGATCATAGGCATCCACAGAATCCAACTTAATAGATTAGAATGTGCGTTCACTGTAACTCCTTAATTCTCTTATAAAGCTAAAATATAACCAAATAGTACTAAAATAATCATTGCGATGTAGAACTGGATCTTCCCGTTTTGGAAAGTTCTTAAGATAACGTTAAATAAACGTACACTTGCACCAGTACCATCTACCATCATTGTGTCGACAAATAAGTTATCGAACCACGCAGAAACTCTCATAATAAACTTCGTAACTGAAGCCCAACCATCAACGGCGTATCTGTCATAGAATCCCATGTCAAACTTAGCTAATAGGTTGTTAAATGGAAGTAGTCCCTTCTTGATGAAACCACCAATATAAAGATCATCCATAAAGTATTTATTCTGTAGAGTTCTGTAATAACGGTTAAACGAATTAACCCAGAATCCTGGATTCCATTTACCCCATAGGTACATCATCATCGCGATGAACACACCAGAAAAAGCAATCACAATCGACATACCAGCACCAATATAGTGAACCTGGTGGATGTGGTGTGCTTCTTCTTCAGAAAGTCCGTAAGTTGAGTCGTACTTAGAAGTTGTAAATGTACCTTTTTCACGTACATCAATTTGTCCAAGTTGCTCACGCTTATAATTTTCAAACTGACCTTTCTTAGGTTTTTGAATTAAAGTTTGGAACCACTCATATTTTCCGTTTGCTTTATCTGCAACTTTAACAAAACCTTGTCCTGTTAATGAACCAGAGAACCAAACACCAAGAGTAAATACCGCTAGGATAAGTAGAGGTACGTTTCTGTTCCAAGTAAGCTTTTCTTCATGACAGTGATCGTAAACTTCTTTGTCTCTTGGCTTACCGTGGAAAGCAAGGAACATCATACGACACATATAGAAAGCTGTAAGAAGTGCACCCATGAAACCAAGAACGGCCGGAGCGATCATTACTGGTGAGTGAAGTGCCTCAATTAAAGCATCTCCTAGAATTCTATCTTTCGATACGAAACCTGAGAAGAAAGGAATACCTGCAATTGCAAGAGTACAACACCACATTGCAATCCAAGTAAATTTCATTTTATGTCTTAGACCACCCATTCTTGGCATCTCTTGTACGTGAGCATGCGTGTGGTGATCGTGAAGTGAGTGAATTACAGAACCAGCAGCTAGGAATAAACATGCCTTGAAAACAGCGTGTGTAATCAGGTGCATGAATGCAGCATTATATGACCCAACACCAATACCAAGTACCATGTAACCTAGTTGAGAGATTGTTGAGAAAGCTAGTACCGCTTTAAAGTCTGTTTGAACTAGTGCAATTGTTGCAGCACCGAAAGCAGTAATACCACCGATATAAGCAACAAGAGTTAATAGTCCACCAGCATCAAGAAGCGGGTAAATTCTTAGTGAAAGATAAACACCAGCAGCAACCATTGTCGCAGCGTGGATAAGTGCAGAACATGGAGTTGGACCATTCATCGCATCTGGTAGCCAAACGTTTAAAGGGAATTGCGCTGACTTACCAATTGTTCCCATAAAGATACAGAAACCTGCAAATGTTGCTAGAGGGATACCAAGTACCGCCTGACCAGCTAATCCACCAGCATCGATTGCTTTATATAGGTCTACAAAACTTACTGAACCAACAACAGTCCAAAGAGCAACAATACCTAGAAGGAAGAAAACATCCCCTACTCTTGTTGTCATGAAGGCCTTAACGTTAGCAGCACCAGCAACTTCTTTCTCGTAGTAGTGACCAATTAGAGAGTATGAACAGAATCCCATAAGCTCCCAAAAGATAAATACTGAAAATAAGTTATCTGAAAGTGCAAGACCAAGCATTGCAGAAGTAAAGAGTGACATATAAGTGAAGAAACGACCGTTTCTACCGTAGTTCATGTCATCTTTCATATACCAAGTTGAGAAAACGTGGATAAGTGTAGCAACGGCCGTAACCATCATAAGAAGTACAGCAGTCATGTTATCAATATAGATACCCATGTTTACTACGAACTCTTGCCCACCACCAGTTAGGTCAAACCAAGTGAATACTTTGTGAATGTGATAATTAGCAGAGTACGTTCCGAAAACGAAGTCGCTAAAAATTCTCCACGCATAAATTGTCGAACCTGCGATTGCTGCACAACTGATTGCTACAGCTGTTCTAGTAAAACGTGAAGCGATAAACGCATTTATCACGAAAGCAAAGAACGGTAGTAGAACAATTGGAGCAATACTTGAAATCGTATAATCCATTTTTTTCCCTTATATCTCTAATTAACTTTTTAGTTCAGTTGCATCATCAATATGAATCGAATCTTTAACTTGGAAGAAACGAATCACGATTGCTAAACCAACGGCCGCTTCAGCAGCAGCAACAATAATAATGAATAGAGACATGATATTTCCGTCAATATTCTGGTTTGCGTATCTTGTGTACGCAGCAAAGTTAAGAGCAGCTGCGTTTAAAATTAGCTCAACACCAAGAAGGATCGCGATAATATTCTTTCTCGCTACCATTACTGCAATACCTGCAAGGAATAAGAAGAAAGAAATTAGTAAGTAAGAAGATAAAGTCATCATTTTTTTAATCTCCTTGGTCTAGAAATTACTGCAGCACCAACAAGTGCACCTAAAAGAAGGATTGAAGAAATTTCGAAAGCTAGTACGTGATCTGTAATTAGCTTAGTTCCGATCTCTTCTACTGTTGATTGCATATCTTCCAGTTGCACATGTTTTTGAATTTTAAGTACAGGTGCTAGGATTTTCATTAATACAAAACTGATTACAAGCATCATGATTGCTGCAATAGTGTATGTTTTAGTTGTTCCCATTGCTGCTACTTTCTTGATCCCTAGCTTATTGTAAGCTTGTTCGATCCCACCAGTTAACATGATGGCAAATAGCATGAGAATTACAACACCACCTGCATATACAACTAATTGAGTAGCAGCTAAGAAGTCAGCTCCTAAAGTTGCATAAAGACCAGCTACTCCAAAAAGAGTAAGTAGTAGGTAGATACATGCATGCATTAAATTTTTTGAAACGGCGACAAGGAATGCTCCTATAACTGTAGCCGCTGCTGAAATTAAAAACATTGAGTTAATAAACATTTCAAATATCCTTAAATATTAGTGTCCGCCCGCACCAGCAGATGCAGATGCGATTACTTTTCCAAGAATTGCCCACATAGACTTACCGTTAAATAGGTAAAGCCATACAGCACAACCAATCATATTAAATAGTGCAATTGGAGTTAGATATTTCCAACAAAGTACCATAAGAGAGTCAACTCTCATTCTTGGTAGTGTCCATCTGATCCAAATTACAACGTAATAAAGAGCAAGAGTCTTAGTTACGAAAGATCCAAGTTGTAAAAAGTTTCCAATTTGCTTACCGATCATAGGGTGAGCTGAAGGAATAAGTTTATTTACGAATTCACCTGAACCAAGACCGAAAGGAACTTGATAACCACCTAGGAATAAAGCAGCACAAACACCACAAACAACGAAAACTTCGATGTATTCTGCAAGTGCAAAGAATGCAAACTTCATACCTGTAAATTCAGTGTGGTAACCAGATACAAGTTCTGATTCCGCTTCAGGTAGATCAAAAGGAGCTCTGTTTGTTTCAGCAAGTGCACCAATAAAAAGTACGAAGAACCCAATAAAAGTAAATGGGTTATGAAGAACAAACCATTGGTGTGGTAATCCACCCTGAGCTTCTGTAATTGTTTTAAATGATAGTGAACCAGTCATGATAACAATTGCTAGAATTGAAAGAGTTACTGGAACTTCGTAAGAGATGATTTGTGAAGCACCCCTCATACCACCAAGCATTGACCATTTAGAGTTAGATGCATAACCACCAAGGAAAATACCTACACCTACTAATGATGAAACACCTAGTAAGTAGAAAACACCAACATTAAGGTGAGTTAGAGTAAATCCACTTGAGAATGGTACAACAGCAAGTGACATGAAAACACCAACTAGTGCAAGAAGTGGTGCAATGTTAAACAAGAACTTGTCAGCATCACGTGGAACAACATCTTCTTTAAGAAGCATCTTCACACCGTCAGCTAAAAACTGAAGAATACCAAAAGGACCAACACGGTTAGGACCCTGTCTCATTTGAAGGTCAGCAGAAATCTTTCTTTCAGCATAAGTACCAAGACCACCAACTGTAGCAAGAGCTCCAACAACGATTAATGAGAAAACTAAGAAAAGTAAAAACGTTACGATTCCAGTTGCATCAGTTCCTAAAAGTTTTGATAGTGCATCCACGGCCATTGAGTAGCCTGGTGCTTGTGATAAATACGATACAATCGTTGAATTCATTATTTATCCTTTCCATTAATATTTGCTTGGAAAGATTTTACCCAATCAAGGTCACCTTTCTTCCAGCAATAAACTAAACCTAAACTTAAAATAACAATGAATAGAAGAAGTGATCCAAGAACTGCACCACCCTGTCCGATGTCGACAAAGTTTTTATAAACTGTTGCAACAGGGAACATTAAAGCTCCTTCAACATCAAAGATTAAGAATACTAGAGCGATAACATAGAAACGTACGTTAAAGTTAGACCACGCAGTACCAGTTGGTTCCTCACCACATTCATATGGCGTAAGTTTCAATTCTGTTGGATTATTTGGCCTTACAAGACGACCGACAAGTAATGTTCCAAAGAAAGCGACTACTGCTACAGCGGCTAAAATTAACACCGGCATATAGACGTCAAAGTTTTGCGACATCGATTTATCTCCATGTATAAGTAAAGTAAGTTCCCAAATATTACACGATTACTAGCACTTTGGAAATAAATTGGCCCCTCTTTTTTTGAGTAATATCTTCTATTTAGTAACGCATGGGCCAATGCATAAATTCTTTGTTCTCACTATATTTTATGTTAAAAAACGACATGGATTTATTTGCACCACTACGCACAAAACTAGAAAGCTGGTTAGACACTAGGCAACACGACCTTACCATTGACGGTATTAACAGGGAGCACTGGGCATTTGCTAAGTTCTTGTTACAAGAAAAAAATGGTAAAATTAATCCATCGAATTTATTTATTTTTGAAGATTATGATGATGCAGAACAATTCTATGAGCTAGTCAAAACAAGCTTTTCTAAAACAAAACTTGTTTTCTACCCAGGACTAGACGCGTCACCATATTCCGGAATGTTTGCGTCAGAAAGTGCACAACTTGCCCGACACTCAGCATTAGAAAAAATAATCCGTTCAGAAAATAAAGAATTAATAGTTATCACTTCAATAGAATCTCTTGGACTAAAAGTTCCACCAGCTAATTTCTTTAGCGATACAAAAATTGAAATTAATGAATCTGATATAATTTCTCCTGACGAGTTAGCAGGAAAATTAGTTCAACTTGGCTACAGTTCTTCTTTCACTGTTGAGGAACAAGGGACATTTTCTAAGAAAGGTGAAATCTTTGATATTTATCCAGTTGGTCATCATCCAATTCGAATTCATTACTTCGATGAAATGATTGAAGAAATTTATGAAATTGATAAAGAAACATTAAAGACTATTAAAGATAAAAAACTTGATTCAATTATTATAGCACCTGGGCCAACTATTTTTTGTGAATCTCAGTATTCAAATAATCTAAGAAATAATATTCCGCGACCTAGAGCAAATCAAAGAGAGTTATTAGAAAAAAGAAATGATATCTTCAGTAAGCTTTCAAGCGGAATGCTTTTTGAAAATCATCCGATTTATACACCACTCTTTTTTAATACAGAAGAAACTCGCACACTACTCGATTATATAGATGATAATTGGCTAGTTTCAATTTTTGATCGCGATAATGTAGAAGACTTCTATTCTAATTATTGTGATGAGCTAGCTAAAGATTTTGAAGACTGTGAAGAATTACTTCCTGAACCAAAATATTTTTATGACTTATCAACAATTGAGCGACTGAGAGATATTGCTTGTCTAAATCTCAACCATTTAAATATTACTGTTAACCTTGATAATGACAGTAATATTGTCGATCTAGGATTTAGACCTTTTAAATCTTATATCTCTTACCACGATATTAATTACTTAGTTAAAAAGGAATTTTTAACAGGTCTTTTTAAGCATATTAAAAGTGAATTTAAATATTCTGGAAAAATCATTTTCACAATTCAAAATGAAAATTCACGCAAAGAAATTGAACACTTAATTGAAACATTTGAAGTTGATGGTGAGATAAAAAAAAGAATTGAGTTTGTACCATTTAAATTAAGTGAAGGCTTCTTCTACCCTAGTGATAAATTACTTACTATTTCAGATAGTGATCTATTTTCAATTAGAAGAGATAAGGCCAAGGTTTCAAAAATTCACGACTACGATCTCTTTGCAGAACAACTTGCTTCACTGAAAGAAGGTGACTACATCATCCAC
Organism: Halobacteriovorax sp. DA5; assembly: GCF_002903145.1. Classification (NCBI taxonomy): domain Bacteria; kingdom Pseudomonadati; phylum Bdellovibrionota; class Bacteriovoracia; order Bacteriovoracales; family Halobacteriovoraceae; genus Halobacteriovorax; species Halobacteriovorax sp. DA5. The sequence continues at coordinate 193,071 of NZ_PPDJ01000008.1, forward strand.
TCTAAGCACGGTATTGGAAAATATCTAGGTTTAGAAGCAATGGACATTGGTGGTTCTAAAACAGACTATTTGGTTCTTCTTTATAAAGGTAATGATAAAGTATTCGTACCAATTTATAAGATGAATCTAATTCAAAAGCATGCTGGCGGCGAACTTAATGTTAATGTCGATAGCTTAAGAACTAATAAGTTCTCTGCACTAACTTCTAGAGCACGTGAATCGATTAAAAAGTTAGCTTTTGATCTTTTAAAGCTTCAAGCAGAAAGAGCTTCTGCTAAGGCTTTTCAATTTTCTCCTCCTGATCATGACTATAAAGAGTTTGAGCTTTCATTCCCATTCAATGAAACGCCAGACCAGAAAAATGCCATCGATTCAGTAATTGATAAAATGCAAGCAAGTACAGCGATGGATTTTCTTGTGTGTGGAGACGTTGGTTTTGGTAAAACAGAAGTGGCCATGCGAGCAGCTTTTAAAGCAGTACTTGATGGAAAACAAGTAGCAGTATTAGTTCCAACAACGGTTCTTGCCCTTCAACATTATAATTCTTTTGTTAAACGCTTTGAAAAGTTTCCAGTTCGAATTGATTATCTTTCACGTTTTAAAACTGGAAAGGATGAGAAAGAAACAAAGGAAAAATTAGAAAAAGGCGAAATTGATATTATCGTTGGTACTCATAAACTTCTTGGTAAAACTATTCGTTATAAAGATTTAGGTCTTGTTATTGTCGATGAAGAACAACGCTTTGGTGTTGGCCATAAAAACCAACTTAAACTGCTTAAGTCATCAGTTGATTTCTTAACGTTAACAGCAACTCCAATTCCTAGAACGTTACAATTATCTTTCTTAGGACTTAAGGATCTTGCACTAATTAAGACGGCTCCTCCAAGAAGGCAGTCTATTAAAACTTATGTTATTAAAGAAGACGATCATACGATTCAATCGGCCATTAATCGTGAATTAAAGCGTGGTGGCCAGGTCTTTATCGTACACAATCGCGTTCAAGATATAGAAAATTACACTGCATATATTAGGGAGCTAGTTCCTGATGCAAAGATTGTTTTTGCTCACGGACAGATGGCCGAAAAAGAACTCGAGTCTCGAATCTCTGCTTTCTATAGTGGTGCTTACCAAATCCTTATTTCAACGACTATTATCGAATCTGGAATTGATATACCAAATGCAAACACAATGATTGTTGATCGTGCAGATCGCTATGGACTAGCGCAGCTTCATCAACTTCGTGGACGAATTGGTCGATCAGACAAGAAGGCTTACTGTTACTTTGTCGTTCCAAATAATCGCAATATAACTGAAGTAGCGGCCAAAAGACTAAAGGCACTACAAACTTATGCTGACATGGGAAGTGGCTTTCAAATTGCAAATTGTGACCTTGAAATTCGTGGTGCAGGAGATATTCTCGGTGCTCACCAATCAGGACATATCGAGGCCATTGGTCTTGAGCTTTATATGGAACTTCTTACAGAAGCAATTCAAGAACTTCGCGGTGAAAAGAAAGTTATCACGAAGGATATCGAAATCAATACTCCGTTTGCAGCATTCATTCCTGCTCACTTTATTAGTGAATCGAGTGAGCGCTTAAAATATTACAAGCAGCTATCTAACTCAAAATCGATCGATGAAATTACTGCATTGAAAGAAACAATCTTTGATATCTATGGGCCAGGCCCTGAGGAATTTAATCAGCTTATTGCTATTCTTGAGGCACGCTCTCACCTTATGCCTTGTGGTGTAAAGTCAGCGCAATTAATAGACAATACTATCGTATTTCAATTTGATCAGAATATGGTTGAAGCCAATGAACAGCTTCGAAATAATATTTTAAATAACTTCTTAGCAATGCCTCGAAAATATCGTTTCACACCGGACTTCAAGCTAATTTTTACGAATAAAACGACAATATCTCCGAGTGGATTAGTCGAGTTCTGTCAGGAAATTGCGGAAAAAATAGTTCCATCTTAGTGAAATTTATAAGTTTTTAAGAATTTTTGGTACAATTAGATATAGTTTAAGAATTTGATTTCGATAATTTGAAAAGGATATCTATATGTACGGTAAAATCATTTTAGTTTTACTACTTGCACTAGGACTAGAAGCTGCACCAAAAAAAGTTGTAGCAGAAGTTAATGGTCAGAAAATTACAAAAGAAGAGTTAGATCAAGCTTACTTATTAAATAAGTATGTTGTTTCTGATGATCCTGTAACAATGAAGAAAGTGCTTACAGACCTTATTAATAAAAAATTAGGTGTGGAAAAAGCAAAGAAAGCAAAGTTAGATCAAGATCCAATTGTTGTAAGAAAGCTTGAAGAAGTAATATTCAATGCACAAGTTTCAAAAGATCTGGAAGGAGAATTCCAGAAAATTAAGGTAACTGATGCAGATGTAAAGAGATTCTATAGTGAATTCCCAGAGTACCGTACAGCTCATATCTTACTAAGAGTTAGAGTTGCTCCTTCAGAAAATGAGATTAATGCTGCTCAAAAGAAGATTTTCGAAATTCATGAACAAGTTACTCAAGAGCCATCTAAATTTGCTGAACTTGCAAACAAATTCTCACAATCACCAAATGCTCACACTGGTGGAGATGTAGGATATCAACCAGCTTTCTTTATGGCACCTGAGTATTTTGCGGCCATCAAGGGTAAGAAAGACGGATTTATCACTCGTCCAGTACGCACACAACTTGGTTATCATGTAATCAAGGTACTTGGTGTGAAAAAGTATGAAGATATCAATCTTGGCGCTTACAAAAAGTTTGTTTATGACAGGAAGCGCGATAAAATTATCGAAGATTATTTCGCAGGCTTACGTAAAAAAGCCAATATTAAAATTTTAGACAAAAATCTAAAGTAAATAAGATTAAATAATTTGCACAAGCCTCATGGGCACGATAAATTATTGTTCTATATATCGCACATATAAGAACAGTAATAAGAGGTGTTCATGAGGCTTTTTCTTTTTTTGGCCCTACTTTTTTCAACATTAAATCTACAAGCAAAAAATACAAAATTATTAGATAAAATTACGGCCGTTGTTGATGAACATGTCATCACAAAGTCGATGATCGAACGTGTTAAGAAATCGCTTCCAATTCGTCAGAATATTTCTCCTTTCATTTATAAGAAAGAAATGAAGTATACAGACAAGGAAGTTGCTGATCTTATCATTAGAAAATTTATTATTCGCTCTACTCTCGCAGAACAAGGTTATGTAATTTCAGATGCAACAGTAGAGAAAGAAATTAAAAGAAAAGAGCAAAGACTAGGTCTTAGTCGTAACGATCCAATCGCATTTCTAAAAAAGTCTAATACGAATTTTGAAGAGTTCTTCGAACTAAACAAAGAGGCCATTGAATTCAATCACTTTAATTCAGTTGTTATCATTCCATTAATTTCTGTAAGTGAACAAGAAATTAAAAATGAATTCTTTAAAGAAAATGTAAACAATAAAACTGTTTCATACCGATACACATTAGTTGACTTCTCTATTGATGAATCAATCGTAACAAAGAAAGACTATGCAATTTTTAAGAAGACAATGGAATCTTTTCAAAAAGGTGGGCCACTACCTAGCAAGTATGGATCTATTGAGACTTCAACACTTGGAGATATCACAGCAGATGGTTTAACTGCAGACTTACAAAAGCTTCTTAATAAGACACAAGAAGGGCAATTCACACAACCAATCAATATGATGGGTGAAACACATATTTTCTATGTAAAAACACGTGACGTTGTTGAATCTTCTCTATTTCAAAATGCAAAGAATAGAATTAGAGCGCTTCTATATGAATCAAAAGCGAAAGAAGTTACACAAATGTGGTTTGAGCGTGAAAAAGCTAATCACTACGTAAAAACATTATAAAAGAAAATGATCTATGTTACTGCTGGCCATGAAAGAGGAATAGGACTTGAAGTTTTTTTAAAAGCTTGGAGCCTTCTTTCATCAAGTCAGCAGGAAGAATTTCACCTCTTTGTTGGTGATGAATTCAAAAACGATCTACCATCTGAATTAAAATATACACTTGTTCAAAAACCCTATTCTCACAACGCACTAGAACAGGCTTGTGACCGATGTGGACCAAATGACATTCTCGTAACAATGCCTACAACTAAGAATGAACTTTTCTTTGATGGCAAACCTGTTTCAGGACACACAGAATACTTTCGTAAAAGATATCAAAACGAAAATCTCGTGATGTTCTTTAAGTCATATGATGCAAATTTTTTATTAATTACGGATCATATACCGCTTAGAGAAGTCGCAACAAAAATAAATCATGAGCTTATTCACAGTAAAATTAAAATCTGTGTTGATAATTACAAAAAATATTTCGGACATTTAAACGATGTCATTATTTCTGGTATTAATCCCCATGCTGGTGAAGGTGGGATACTAGGAACAGAAGAAAAAGAAATTGTTAAAGCTATTAAAGATCTTGATCTGAGTGAGAGAATTATTGGCCCACTTCCTGCTGATGGACTCTTTCTAAATGATAGTTTTGCAAGCGATAAGCTTTACGTCTACATGTACCATGACCAGGGATTAGCGCCATTTAAAACGATGTTTAAATCTAAGGGAGCAAATATCACTCTGGGAATGCCCTACCTTCGCCTAAGTGTTGATCACGGTACGGCATTTGATCTCTTTGGAAAGGATAGCGCCAATTATATGGGCTGCTATTATGTTTTAAAGTTAGCATTAAAGGTTATTAAAAAATGAATAATGAAATTAAAGTAGTAAAAGCACGTGTTCACAATTTGAAAGACGTCACTATCAATATTCCTAAAAATCAATTAACTGTCATTACAGGTCCTTCTGGTTCAGGAAAGAGTTCACTGGCCTTTGATACAATCTATGCTGAGGGACAAAGACGCTATATTGAATCACTCTCTTCGTATGCCAGACAATTTTTAGGTCAACAACAAGCTCCGGATGTTGAATCAATAACTGGTCTCTCACCGGCCATTGCCATTGACCAAAAGACCACAAGTAAAAACCCAAGATCAACTGTTGGAACAATTACTGAAGTTTACGATTATATGAGAGTACTCTTTGCGAGAGTTGGTGATCTTTACGATCCAAACAATGGTGAAAAAGTTATTAGCTATACTCCGGGTCAAATTACGAGAGACCTAATGGAGTTACCTGAAAAGACAAAATTACATATTACAGTTGAAATAACAGATGAAACCAAAAAAGCACTTGAGCAGCAAATGGCCAAGTATCTTTCAATGGGATTTTCACGATTTATTGTAAATGATGAAATCATGTTACTTGATAGTAGTGAAATCAAATCATTAAAAGCATCTGATGAAATTCTTGTCGTTATTGATCGAATCTTAGTTAAAGCAGATATAGAAAAACGCTTAACTGATTCAGTTGAGTTAGGACTAAAGCTAGGAAATGGAATTATTCACGTCATGATTGATGATGAATACCACACATACTCTGAAATCAATATGTCTCATGTAACCGGAGAAGTATTTCCTGATCTAGAGCCAAGGCTATTCTCTTTCAACTCACCTGTTGGAGCTTGTGGAAAATGTAATGGCCTAGGTGAATCAAAAGAATTTGTTCTAAGTGAAATTATCTTTGATGACTCACTCCCGGTTTTAAAGGGGGCGATCCCTCTTCTTACGAAGAAGAATAATTTTCTTCATAAAATGGTAGAGTGCATGCTTAAAGAAGAAGGTTTTGATTTAAAGCTTCCTCTGTCAAAAATGCCAAAGAAGATTTTTAAAATTCTTACTGAAGGTACTGATAAGGTTTATACATATAAATTTAAGTCAGAAAATTCAGTTTTTGAATTTTCCAAACCATTCCCTGGTCTTATCAACTGGCTAGATAAGAAGTATCAAGAGTCTACTTCTGAGCGAGTACGCTCAGAGCTTGAAAAAAGCATGCGTGTTCAAAAATGTTCAGAGTGTAAAGGTCGCCGCCTTAACACTATTGCTCTAAGTACTAAAGTTGGGGAAAAGAATATTATTGAATTATGTGAAGTACCTTTAAGTGAAACTTATCAATATTTCGATAATTTAAAACTAGAAGGCATTAAAGAAAAAATTGGTGCTAAGCTTCTCGTTGAAATCACATCACGCTTAAAATTTCTTAATGATGTTGGCCTGGACTATTTAACACTTAATCGCTCGGCAGGAACACTAAGTGGTGGAGAATCACAACGTATTCGCCTAGCTACTCAAATTGGTTCAGCTCTTTCTGGCGTTCTCTATGTTCTAGATGAGCCAAGTATTGGTCTTCACCAAAGAGACAACGTAAGGCTTATTCATACACTTAAAGAGCTACGTGATCTCGGTAATACTGTTCTTGTCGTAGAACATGATGAAGATACAATGAAAGCTAGTGATTATATTATTGATATGGGACCAGGTGCAGGTGTTCACGGTGGAGAAATTGTTGCACATGCAACAACTAAAGACTTCTTAAAGAAGAAATCTCTGACTGCAGACTATTTAAATCATAAAGTAAAAATTGAAGTTCCAAAAGAGCGTCGCAAACTTAACGAGTTTATCAAACTTCGCGGAGCTGAACACAATAACCTCAAAAAGGTTGATGTCGACTTCCCTCTAGGTGGACTTGTTTGTATCAGTGGAGTTTCTGGTTCAGGTAAATCAACTCTTGTGCACGAAGTTTTAATTCCAGCAGTTAAGAGTAAACTAACTCGAATCAATCGCTCAATTTATGAGAAAGCAAACTACAAATCAATTACAGGACTCGATAAAATTAAATCTGTAATTGAATTAGATCAATCACCTATTGGACGTACACCTCACTCAAATCCAGCTACATATTCAGGTCTCTTTGATGATGTAAGAAAGCTATTTGCAGCAACAAACGAGTCGCAAATCCGCGGTTATAAGCAAGGACGTTTTAGTTTTAATGTTAAAGGTGGCCGTTGTGAAGAATGTGAAGGAAATGGAACACAGAAAATTGAAATGCACTTTCTTCCTGATGTTTACGTAACTTGTAATGAGTGTAATGGACGTCGCTATAATAATGAAACTCTTTCAGTTCTTTATAAAGGTAAGTCTATCGCTGATATTCTAGAAATGACGATTGAAGAAGGGTATGAATTCTTCAAAAATCATCGTAGGCTTGGAAAAATTCTAAAGACGATGAATGATGTAGGTCTTGGTTATATGACATTAGGTCAACCAGCAACCACACTTTCAGGTGGAGAAGCACAAAGGCTTAAGTTAGCTAGAGAATTAGCAAAATCGACAAAAGGCCACACGCTTTATGTTCTTGATGAGCCTACTACTGGTCTTCACTTTGAAGATATTAAAGTATTAATGAAAGCAATCAATGAACTTGTAGAAAGTGATAATTCTGTTCTTATCATTGAACATAACTTAGATGTACTAAAAGTAGCTGATCAAATAATTGATCTAGGACCTGAAGGTGGTCATCGAGGTGGAACAATTGTTGGAACAGGAACACCAGAAGAGATTGCAAAAATTAAAGCTTCTCATACGGGTAAATTTTTAAAGGAAATTCTGAAGTGATAAATGGTTTTGAAGAATTCTATAATTTAAAAGATAAGAATCTAATTAAAGAAGATTATTGTATCGCTGAAACAGAAAAAGTTGTGTGTAAAGCACTACGATCAAATCATGAAGTTGAAAAGATTATAGCAACTCAAGAATTTTATGATTCAAATAAAGAGTTGATTGATAACAACTGCAAGCACGTTCTAATAAAAGACAAGAATGATTTAGAGGAGATTACAGGCTTTAAACTTCATCATGGAATTCTTGCTAAAGTTAAAACAAATGGACTTAAAAAAATTAATGAGCTTGGTGATCGTATACTCATCTTTAATGGAGTAACTTCTCCAGAAAATGTAGGAACGATGACGAGGGCAGCGATGGCCTTTGGTTTTGATAACATTATCTATGATGCAAAAAGTGCATCTCCTTATCTAAGACGTTGTATCAGAGTTTCAATGGGAAATGCATTTGAAGCTAATATATGTAAGTCACTTAACTTAATTGATGACATTTCTTTACTTCAAAAACTTGGCTATACAGTTTGTGCTACGGCCAACGAAGAAGGTGCCTTATCGATTACTGACTATAAGTATCCACAAAAAGTTGCTTTAATTATTGGAAATGAGGGCAATGGTATGGATCGTGAAGTAATTGACGCTTGTGATAAGAAGCTATTTATTCCGATAACAAATTACGTTGCACACTTAAATGCAGCAAGTGCAGCTTCAATTTTTCTTTATCATTCGATCTTTTAATTAGATTTTAATTTATTTTTATTAACCTGACATTCGTGATGATAGTCTATAACTTAGGCCCATAAGCTCATCACCACACACCGATAGAGTTTGTATCTTTTTCGTTTTTTCCAATAAAAAAGGCCACTGTCGAGTGGCCTTTTCTTTTACTATATTTTCAAATTTAATTAGTCGATTGATTTAAGAAGTGTCGCCATCTCAATTGCAGACATTGCAGCTTCCCAACCTTTATTTCCAGCTTTAGTTCCTGCTCTTTCAATTGCTTGCTCAATTGTATCAACAGTTAAAACACCAAATGTTACTGGAACTCCTGTTTCAAGAGATACTTTTGAAATACCTTTAGCAACTTCATTAGAAACAAAATCAAAGTGTGGAGTTGATCCACGAATAACTGCACCAAGTGTGATTACAGCATCATATTTTTTCGAAGCAGCAAGTTTTTGAGCAATTAAAGGAATTTCGAAGGCACCTGGTACCCAAGCAATATCCATTTCATCAATATTTCCATCATGTCTTTTAATGCAATCAATTGCACCACCTAATAGTTTGCTTGTAATTAGTTCGTTAAAACGTCCTGCTACTACAGCAAATTTCTTTCCAGATGCATTTAAGTTACCTTCTAGATTTCTAGGCATGTGTTTCTCCCAAATTATCGGCACTTTCACCAAGTGCTTCTTTTCTATATTTAATTAAGTCTTTAATTGTTACAAATTTTAAACCATGTTCCTCAGCAATCTTAGAAAGCTCAGGAGCTTTTGCCATTGTCCCATCAGCGCTCATGATTTCACAAATCACACCAGCAGGGTAACAACCAGCAATTCTGGCCATATCTACAGCAGCTTCAGTGTGACCATCTCTTTCTAAAACACCACCAGATTTTGCAATAAGTGGAAAGATGTGACCTGGTCTCATAAAACTATCGGCCGTCGAATTTTTATTAGCAAGTAGTGAAATCGTTAATGCACGATCTTGGCATGAAATACCAGTACCACCATTTGCAGCATCAATTGAAACAGTGAATGCTGTGTGATGAACAGAGTCGTTTTCTTTCACCATTAGTGGAAGATCTAATTCATCTGCACGCTCTTTAGTAATTGGAGCACAAATTAATCCGCGACCAACTGTCGCCATAAAATTAATGGCCTCAGGAGTAATTCGGTCAGCTGCCATAACAAAGTCTCCTTCATTTTCACGGTCTTCATCATCAATTACAATTACCATCTTCCCAAGACGAATATCTTCAATGGCCTCTTCAATTTTATCAAATTTAATCATTTAGAAATGACTCCAAATTTTGTGTGCTTGCTCCATTACTACGTCTAGCACCGTTAAAAAGCAAGTTTTCTATATATTTTCCCAGGATATCCACTTCAATATTCACCAAACTCTGAACACTGCGGTTTCTTAGAACTGTGTTCTGCCAAGTATGTGGAATGATTGATAGTTGAAATGACGAGTCGGCCTTAAATACATCCGCTACAGTCAGTGAAATTCCATCAATTGTTATTGAACCTTCTTTCACAATATATTTCATTTGCTTTGAGTTAACTTTAATTGTCACCAGATAGTTGTTACCGCGACTTTGAATTTGAACAATTTGACCAACGTCATTAACGTGACCTTGAACAATGTGTCCACCAAGTCGATCACTTGCACGTAGCGCAAGCTCGAGATTAACTTCATCTCCAGATCTTAAATTTCCAAGTGTCGTTTTCTCCAAACTAGTATGTACTGTTTGCACAACAAATGTAGAATCAGTAACTTTAACAGCAGTTTGGCAGGCGCCATTAATTGCAACTGAATCATCAATTTCAATTTCTGGAAGAAGCTCTTTACAGCTAACTTCTATAAGTTTCCCCTCAGCATTTGAGCGTACACTTACAACTTTTCCAATTTCTTTAACTAGTCCAGTAAACACTATGACCTCGTATCAATCTCAAACATTGCTTGAGATCCTATATTTTTAACTTCAACGTTTTTAAAATTTAAAGCATCGGCCATCGAATCAAGTTGTTCATCGTAATAACCTATGCCATTTCCTAAAATTTTAGGCGCTACAAAAATTGTCATCTTATCTGCAAGTTGCTTCTTCAAAATAGTCGAAGCGAGCATCCCACCACCTTCAACAAGAATCGAATGAACACCAATTGCTTTTAGTTGTGCCAGTGCATCTTCAATAACAATTTCATTTCTTTCACATTTCGCAAAAACAATTCGAATCTGTTTTTCAGTAAAGAATTTAACAACATCATCTGGTGCTGATTGGTAATCTGCTCCAGTTGTTACAATGATAGTCTTCTTTGTGTATTGATCATTGAATACTTTTGAAAGAGGATCCATTTTAGAAATTGAACCCATCACAATTCGATAAGGAATCTTTCCACTATCATCTAAACCAAAACGAATATTTAAACTTGGATCATCGTTATTAAGAGTTTTACGTCCAACCATAACCCCGTCGTATCTTTTTCTAAAAGAATGAACCATCTTTCGTGCAGACTCATCAGTAATCCATTTCGAGTCCCCGGTCATTGTAGAAAGCTTTCCATCAAGAGTTTGTGCAAGTTTAAGGTGAACAAAAGGAAGATTACTTTTCATTGATTTAAAGAAAACGCGATTAAGCTCCATCGACTCTTGTTCAAGAACGCCTACTTCACATTCAATCCCCGCAGCTTCCAATATCTTGATTCCATTTCCTGCAACTTGCGGATTTGGATCAAGACAAGCAACCACAACACGAGCAAATCCATGCTTTAAAAGTTCGTGTGCGCATGGAGGTGTTCTTTTATTTGTATGGCAACAAGGCTCAAGAGTTACATAAATTGTGGCACCCTTAAGTTCGTCCTTATGTTCTTCGGCTACATCAGCAATTGCTTCAGGCTCTGCATGTGGAAGCCCGGCCTTTTTATGCCAACCCTTTCCAAGTACAATTCCGTCTTTAACAATGACAGCACCTACCATTGGATTTGGAGAAGTTGTTCCTTCACCCAATTTCGCAAGATTAAGCGCCATTTGCATATAAGCAATATCTCTAGAAGCCTGATTTTCCATGCCTTTTCATAACATATCTAACCATATGGTTCCAGCAGACTTTTACGTAAGCGCTGCATCGAGAATTTTTTGTACGGTACGGCGGTACTTTTCGAACAATCAATAACTTAAAGGCTTAACTCTTAATTAACGAAATAGACTCTTTTAAGTATTTACTATTAACTTTATAGACAAATTTTTTACCCTGCTTATGTTCAGAAACATAACCCTTGGCCTTAAGATCTTTCAGCTCTCGACGGGAAATCTCACGAGATTTATTTATATCCAAAGCATATTCTTCAATTGATATGGCCTTGTATTTATTTAGCGCCATCTTCTGCAAGAGAGAAACTTGAGTCTCGCTAAGACCATCTCGTGTGATAAGTTCCGAAATTGTAATTAGAAAATTCACTTTCTCTTCGACCCTTTTGAGTGACAATAGTAGTGAGTCTAGGCAGAAATCAATGAAGTAAGTTAGATCTAATTGGTGTTCTTTAACCAGATCAAATGATCTTTCATATCGCTTACCATGTTGCTTTAAATTTGCAGAAATAGAAAGTAGTTCAACAAATTTTAAGTTGTTCTTCATGGCCTTGAAATAGAATAGTGTTCTTGCTGTACGCCCATTTCCATCGAAGAACGGGTGAATATAAGCGGTAAAGTAATGAAGAAGTATTCCCTTAATGAGCCCATGAAGATAACGTGGATTATCTGTCGTTAGTGCTATCACTTCATCAAGAGTATCCTCAATTTTTGTATAGTCTACACCTTCATGTGTTCCTACATACACTTTGTCATTTCTAAACTTTCCGCTGAAGTTAGCATCATCACCTTCTAAGGTATTTTGAGAAACAATTTCATGAACCTTCAAGATCAGATCTTTTGAAACCTGCTTAGAAACATTGTCCTTAATCCACTTCATCGCTAAGTAATTATTAATGAGCATATACTCATCCTTGTCCTTTGGTTTATCACCGGACGAAATGAGTGCCTTGGCCTTTGAACGTGTGCTGTTTGCACCCTCATAAATAGCAGAAGTGATGGCCTCTTCAACTGCAGCATTAATTAAAAACTCTTGCTTAAAATTTTGATGACGTTGGATTAAATCAAATAAAGTTCCACCTAGGCTTTCAATTTGATGTAACTTTTTATTGATACAATCAGCTGGATAAAACCAAAACTTTTTATCAATTTCTTTTATGTATAATGGAATCGAACTTGCTCTACGTAAACGTTGTACCGTGTCCTTTACTTCTGGCCACTCTTTAAGAGTCATCCCCAAAGCATCAAGCCTATACCTAATATCATCAAGTGGCGTATATCTCTCATGAGTATACTTAAGCCAAAGTGGTGTATTTAAAAATTCATAATCTTTTAAGTTATCCATTGGATGTATTGTATATGTTTTTCTACAATTTTCTAGTTCAAAAGTTGTAGAAAGAAAGGATTACCGGTGAAAACTACGGACTATCAATAACTTACAACTACAACAGTTGTTGTAGCTGGCCAAAAAAGTCTTGTATTTACTACAAGTTTTAGTGTTCATATTTGTAGCAAATTACACCATCAAAACAAAATTAAATGATTTCAACAAGTTACAACTACAACAAAATACGCTAAAAAGTACGTCGATACTTTTAACACCCTCTAAATAAAATTCACTAAACAACACCTAAATTAAATATTTCGCTAAATTGGTTTTATGAACAAGTTAATCGCACCACTTATCTTAATCTTAGCTTTCTCTTTAGCCTCGTGTTCGAAAGATACGCAAAGAATTATCAAATCCAACACACCAGCTCAATCTCCAGTTGGGCCAACTGTTAGTGATTCAGATAAGGTCATTTTAAATGCAAAGCTTGGAAATTTCTGTGAAGGACTGGATTGTCCAGAAGGAATTGTAGCGGTTAAAACACTCGATAAATCAGTAACTTGCCCAGGAATTATAAAGTCAGAAACAGAAGTACTGATCTCTCAAAACTGTGCCGACACTAATGAGACGTTTCATATACAAACAACTGATGGCGAAATTGTAAAAGTTGCATCAGTAGAAGAAGAGCTTTCAAACGAATTTAACGACAAGGTTCTTAAACTTACGACGGCCAAAGAAATTAAAAGCCTGGCATCTATTTCTATTCCAAGCTCAGATAACAACTCTGTAGAAGTTCTAGCTTTTGATAAGTATGGAGCTCTCACAAAACAAAGCTGTGAAATCACTTACGCTTCACTCGCCTATGCCAATTCATTTGATAATGAATCACAACTCTTAAATATCAAAAACTGTGATGGTGTAAAAGACGGTTCACTAATTTCTCAAGATGGAAATGTCATTGGTTTTTTAACTAAGAAGCATGATGAGATTGCGTTGTATGAAGGGATTAGTCTTGAGGGTTCTCGTTCTAATAATAATTACATAGAAAAAATTGATAACATTACAAACCATTTAGATAATGAAGATCTTTGGGTTTATAGCTTCACATTAAATGAAGCATCACCTATCGAAATGAAAAACTCATATCAGAAGACAATTATATCTTCGGATTTAACAAATATAAAACTAATTACTGAATGTATTAAAAATGACTTTGATGAAGTATTAATTGATAATATTTTTAAACTTTCATTCAATAATGAAATCCTAGAAATAAGTAAAGATAGTACTGTGACGATTGAAAACCATCAGGCTTTTGTTAGTAAAAACAAGATAAAAGTAATCTCTTTTTCAGATAACTCAAAAATAATTGATAGCGACTACTATGTGTTTAAAGGAGATATCAAAGATTTACAGACGATAAACGAAAATAAATATATTGGTGATGATAAAATCGGTTCAAAGTTTGATTTAAATAACTATACATCTATTAGTTACTATTTATACAGTGGTGAAACCGATATATTTCATTCTGTAAATTTACCTAAATGCAAATAAAAAGGGAGGTTAGAACCTCCCTTAACTATTTAGTATTTAAAGTCATTAAGAATATAATTTTTAAATTTCAAAGTATTCTTTAACTTTTTCTCCAAAAGTTTTTCATTATAAAATCTCGAATATTTAATTTTAATATTTTCTTTTGATGAATCTACTTCTTCCTGCTTAAATCTATATTTATCAATTAGTTCAATTTTCTTTACACTAAGCACTCTTGTTTTTGTTTTAAGCATCCATCTATTACTAGTTGAATCATAATCATATTCTCCAACCTTTGCTAAATCATCGAACACCTTCCATGTATCATCTCCTGTTACAGTTCCTGATTTAGATGTCATGTCAACTACATCAAGAGCTCTCCAAGTATCATCACCAGAAACGACACCAGCCATTACATGGCTACTTAATAATATGTAAATCGATATAAAAAATTTCATAAATCCTTCCTACATTTCTCTTAAAAGATTACTTACTACAACAATGTTTTCACCTCTATTTTTTGGATTAAACATTATTTTCTTCACATTATAGAAATATTCATCAGCTAGCTCTTTCAACTCAGCCTTTACTTTACTAGCATCAACTGACTCGTAGCACATGTCATATTTACTTTTTTGAGCACGTGAATGGACTCTAATTTCATTCAACATTTCTTCATAAATCAAAGAGATTACTTTTGCACCTGTTGCACCATCTAAAAACTTCGTCTTATCGCCATGATAAAATCTACCATTTTCATTTTTTAAAATTCCATCTGCAGCTAACTTCATAAAAGTCGTGTGCCCAGATCGACCATATTCTTGCAATATTTCATTTTCACTTATCCCAGCACACGTTGTTGCTCCAATCATCATCTTAAATGTAGACTGATCTCTAAAATACTCTTCCACATTTGACTCGTACTTATCTAATTGATTAGAAGTCATGAAATGTGAATAAAGGCTATCATGCACTTCCGGGAAGTACTCACGTACAAACTCAGCTGTCTCTTTCTTTGAGCACAGGCCGTTAAGGACTGTTACACAAATGTCGAGACCAGGGTTTTTAACATCACCCATTTCTAGACGATGAAATGTTGAAGGTGGAAGTCCAAGCCTTCTAGCAATTTGATTGCTACTTAAGCGGGAATGCTCTTTTTTGTATTTTCTGATCTTGTCCCGCAAAACTTCGTTAACCGAAGGTCTTTCTAAAAAAACCTTGTCCATTCTGCTCTCCTCTCTCTATTAATCCCAATGTTGTTTAGTAGTTCTTCATACAACAGAATCCAATAGAATTTATGAACACTGTAAAAACTATTAATAAAACTTATTGTTAAGTATTTGATGGGACATAAATAAAATTTCATAAGTGAAATTTCTCGATTTTTTCGAAAGTGGAATGATTTATTTCAAATTGGAATAACTGATACTGTAAGTAGCTGTAATTATGACAGGACAACTATAAAATAATTACTATTAATGGAGTATCTTACTGAATTTACTGTAATGAGAAGTATTTTTTTGCAACTAAAAGTGAGATTAGAAATTCTCTATCCTCATCCTTAAACTGCTCTACCCACTCATTTGCATTCTTGGTAATGAGTTTAGCTTCTTCTGGATGTGCTAAATAATATTCGATTTTCTCTGGTAGATCAGAGTAGTCATCTTTCACTTCAACATAGTGCTTACCAGCGACAAGTCTTCCTTCCATGAACCAAGTTTCATATTTAGGTTGCGACATAATACAAACAGAGTTTGAAGACATGGCCCACTTTAAATTTGTAGCAACATCATTACCCTCCATACATAGTATGAATTTATAATGAAGTTGATCTTCAATACTTAGAAAATCTTTAAGCCAAGCAACATCTTTTTTAGGTGCTGTTTGTCCAATATCGCATAGTGGATGATCGTAGAACTGCTTAATCACAATATCTCGATGTGGCATTGTATTAGTTCCACGCCATACAACTTTATCAAGCTTCTCTTCAAATGAGATTTTGTCTTGTATGAAATTAAAGTGCCTCACTTTATTAAGTTTTAAAACAACAGAGTTCTCATTGTCGACAACAGGCCTACTCTTTACGATAGTTGGAATTGATGGTGCTTCAACGACATCACCTGCTTCGTAACGAAACATATAATTGCCAGAGAAGTTTCTAATAACTTCAAGAATATCAAAGTAGTATGTTGTTCCATCTACTTTTTTGAAATCTTTAATTTTTAGTGCGTGTGGAATATGTCTTCTATTTGTATTTTCATTTTCGAGTACTAACTTAAATGGTTCATTTAACTTATTATAATAACTTACTCGATCTTCAATATATTCATCTGGCGCTTGCTCATAAGCACTTAAGATTTTACGTGCTTTGTTTTGATACCAGCATTTTGGAATCAGAAATTTAAAAGCATTTTTTATATAATAGAAGTGTTTCATTTATTTATAAAATACCAAAAATCTTTCTAAGTCTTAAATTAATAACGTTAAAGAAAGCTTCAAAAATAATTCCTCCACCCATCTTTGATTGTCCATCACGACGTTCATAAAAAATGATTGGAACTTCTTTTACTGAAAGACCTTTTGCCCAAACCTTATAATTAAGCTCTAGTTGAAAGATATATCCATTAGAAATTATTCCATCTAGATTTAGAGATGATAGAGCTTTTCGTGTAAAACACTTAAATCCACCAGTCGTATCTTGAACAGGAATACCTGTCATGAATCTCGTATAAATTGAAGCACAGTATGATAGTAATAGTCTTCTAAATGGCCAATTGATAATTCTAATTCCATCAATATAGCGTGAACCGATGACAAGATCATTTTCTTGAGCAGCAGCTAAAAGATCTTTTACTGAATCAGGATCATGAGAAAAATCACAGTCCATTTCAAAGACAAAATCGTACTCTCTTTCAAGCGCCCACTTAAACCCTGTGATATATGCAGTTCCTAGACCAAGCTTTCCTTTTCTTTCAATAATGTGAAGATTTGAATTTTTTTCCATTTTCTTCTTCACGATATCGGCCGTTCCATCTGGTGAGCCATCTTCAATAATAAGTAGAGATACCTCTGGGTATTTTTCAAAGATAGTATCGATCATGCGCTCGATATTCATGATTTCATTATAAGTAGGAATGATAATTAACGACTTGTTCCAAGGCAGTTGATTCACTGATTTCTCCATAATTTATGAGGATTCAAGATATCGTTTATTGCACCAATTTTCCAGAGTTTTTAGCCTTAAATACGATCTCCATCTCAAGCCCACACGCCTTGGCATACTTATTTAAAGTCGATAATTTTAAATCAAGGCGACTTTCAATTTTTGAAACATCCGGCTGATCAATACCAATAAGATCAGTTTGTTTCAAACCGAGTGATTTTCTTAAGGCCTTTAGGTCAATGTCATAGTAATCGTTTTGTTTGATGGCCGTCTTGGCATACTCAAAAAACTCGAGGTCTAAGTTGTCATAACTCATTAAGTTTCTCCCTGTTTCATCCGTAAAACAGATATTGATTTCTTATAATTATAACATGAATCAAATTTTGTGCGATTATTCCTTACAATGCATATCGAAGCACTCAAGTATTCACTCTAGTGAATATAAATCACGGCCTTCAATCTAATATGTACTTAAGTGCATATATCTAAGCATTATCCACAAAATATTCAATTGTGTGCATAAAACTTAAATATGAAGTTTCTATATGCACTCCAAGTAATAAAAATTATGCATTAAACTGAATATTTTTTCTTACTTATATAATTCGATATACTTTTGTGCGCTTAATTCCCAAGAAAATCTATTCAAGTTCTCTCTACACTTGGCTTCCCAAGTACTAGCGTCAAACGTCTCCATTGTAGACTTGTATAAATTCTGCATCGAATCAGAATCGAATGATTCAAAAGCAATAGCTGCATCACCACCAATTTCTGGAAGAGAAGTCTTATTACTTATAAATACTGGTTTATTGAAATACTGAGCTTCAAGAACAGGAAGGCCAAATCCCTCCAGAAGACTTGTCATAAAAAAAGCCTTGCAATTCTCATATAACCAAGATTTTTCACCTTCTGAAACTTTTCCGATTAGAAATACACGATCAGAGATACCTAACTCTTTTGCTCTTTCAACTAGCTCACTTGCATACCCAGTTGAATTATCACCTGCGATAATAAGCTTTAAATCAGGATTAGCTTCGATTAGTGGATAGATAGCGTGAATATTCTTCTTTGGCAGAAGCTTAGAAATGGTGAATAAAAAATCACCTTCAAAATTGAAATCAGGCTTCTTCGGCTCAGAACTTAAATCGAGTGTAAGCCCATTGTAAATTATATGATTTTCAATATTCGATATATCAAAATACTTTTCAAAATCTTTCTTTGTACTTTCAGAAATAAAAGTCAGAACGTCCGTATACTTCAATTTTTTTTCAATATACTTCATGTAAGACTCCACCTTATTTTTTCGGTGAACTCTTTGATGAATATAATTTAAATCATGAACAGTTAAGATCGTCTTCTGCTTCTTACTATAAGGAAAATATGATGAATCCTGATGAGTCGAATGCCACACCTTAGCTTTCGGCAGAAACAACCCAAGTTTTTGTAAAGGATTTGTATAAAAAAGAGTGTCATCCTTTGAAAACAAATCAGCGCTAGAGCGATCAATCAGATAGCTCGCTTTAGTCATGGCCGAAATATTCTTATATAAATGATGCGAGAATTGCCCAAGGCCTGAGTGGAAATCTTTAAGTCTTTCTAAATCGATGATTATGTTATGCATTTTTACTCGCTTTTTCTTTTTCTAAATTATGAGTCACAATGCTTAAGTTAAAAACTAATAGTATAAAAGCAAATAAATTCGTCTGATTAAAAACATCGAACTGAGCACAAATAAAAGCATTCACAACAAGAGCTAGTGTGGACTTTGTAAAAACGGATGTACTTGTTAAAGTTATAAAAGCCCATGAAAAGAACCAACCTGAGAACGCAAGTAATCCAAAAACTCCAATATCTGCAGCTACATCTAAAAAGGTATGATGTGTTCTTAATACATAGAAAAGGTTTTCTATCTTATTTTCTTTTGCAACTCTTCCAATTTCATTAATTGATTGTCCATAGCCAAAGCCAGTTAGCGGTCGCTCTTTAAATACTGCAAGTCCTGCTTCATATAGTGCAATTCGATGCTGTGTAGACTTATTCATTAGAGTCACCATACGAAATGACTTTTCATACTTTGAACCTTGCAGAGCGAACATAATTCCGATTAAGACAAAGAAAGAGCAGAATAGAACTAGGGCCAGCTTCTTACTTTTGAAATATATCGTTGAGCTTAAACTTATAAGAAGTGACAGCAATGCACCTCTCGTTTTTGCTGCCAACACGCCAAATACACCTAGACAAGCAACTAAAATACCACAAAATCTATTACGCTTATCCAAGTTTCCTAGTAATAAAAGAGAAGTAAGTAAGCTAGTTAAAAATGAACTTATATATGCAAATTTAGTAATATCGACAGCCGCCGCTAATCTTATACTTAATAATTTTGAGATCACAAAGCCGTGTTGAATTATAGCTTGATATATTCCATATCCAATTGACAACGTGAAGCACACTAATACAAATGGTAAATAATATTTTCTGGCCTTTTCAAGTAAGCCTTTGCCTTCCTTAAAAAAGTACATAAATGGAAGGTAACTTAAGCCCCCTATCAAAAAGTAGCGTGCTTTTTTAATCGACTTTAGTGCTATAATCTTATCATCAATAACAATGAAAGCGATTATTACAGCAATAGCAAATGTCACTAATAAGAAAATATTAGGCAAAGGTAATTTTACTTTATTCTTTCTTGCCCAAAAAATTGAAAAAACAAGGGGGATTAATAATAAGATATCCCCAATTCCCAGTACTGATGGTGAAAAGAAAATTCCTAATGTCGTAAAGATAATACTGCTAAATATAAGATAGTTCATATATTGATGTTAAATCTTGTGCACAAAATTAGTAAAGGTATATTAACTATATTTATTTCATTTCTTAACTAGCTTCTGTTATTATTTGGTCCTATGAATTTAAAAGAATTTATCAAAAATCCAATTGAACTTGAATATTTCGAAGGTTTGCTTTCTCAATTAAACGAGAAAGCTGAACAGCTTATAATTGCTACCCCAGAAAATGACACAGGAGTCTACCCTACTGCGATAGCTCCAAGAAAACTTCTACGAGATGAACTTCCTTTTCATTCATATGAAGATATCAAACAACGCTACTCTACAAAGGAAGTCGTTGACTGCACACTTTGGCTAAGAAAGATGCATGGTGGGCTTGGCTCAAGCCTTGATCGTTCGGACTACTTAAAAAAGTATGGCCGTTCAATTCCTGGTTCAAAATCTACTGACCTCTATATTGAGACAGAGCAATTCGGTGCAATTAGCTTAGCAGAAGCTCAAATCATTCAAGCATCTAAGAAAGCAAGTTCATTTAGAAAAGTGGTCCTACAGGACCTCGTTAATAATGATGTGAAACCAATCCTCGATGAAATGTGGAAAAAATATGAACATCTTCTAAATGATAACTTCTCTCGTCTCGACTCTGTCATTCAACAAAAGCTTCCTACCATTAAAGATGGCAGGCTTTCACTCGAACGCCTTGCTCCTGCTGGCCACGGTATTTTTGGTTATGAAGTCTTTAAAGGTCCTCGTCCTGAAGGCGAAAATATTATTGCCTGTATTGGAAATGGAGAAGATCTTAGTTCTACTCCAGATCGTGCCATCGTTAATTGGATGCTCACAGAGAATATTCCAGTTGTTATGGTTACAACGACTAAGACTGAACGAGATATGAAAGGTGGTCAAATTGCATTAAAAGTTGAAGGTGGAAAAACTTATCTTACTATCGTAGAGAAAGCTCAAGCCGAACAAGCTGGCCAACTAGAGTATTTTGAAAAGCTTGGTCTGCGCGAAGAAGACGAAGATGCATTTTTTAATACGAATTTAGTACTCGTGAACTTCAATGCTCTTGCTGATTGTAAAATTGCACTTCCCGATTTGATTGAGAATCAAAAAGGTGAGTTTGTTCAACTTGAAGGAGCGATGGGATCAGTTCTCTTGAACTCAGATAAAAACTATAGAAAAAGTGGAAAGATGTTGGTTCACATTCTTAATGTTAACAAAGAGAATAGAACGAAGTTTTTCAATCCTATAAAAAAAATGGATGATTTTAACTACATAAAGAAAGAAATGAAACTAAATGAGAACAATTTTCACTTCAAAAACATATAATTTAAGTTATATCGTCTCATTATTTTTCACTCTAGGCTTCACGGTAAGTTTACCGTTTGGACCAATGCCTTTATATATTTACAACTTTGATTTAAATCATATTTTTATTATTGGCTTATTCTCAATTGCAGTATTAAATATAAAGAAAGTAGATAAAAATATTTTAAAGAGTTTTGGTATTTATTCTTTTTTATTATTAATAAGTGTAATAACATCCACTAAATCTTATTATTCCACAATAAACTTTCTAAAATTTATTACTTTAGGGACTATTACTTTTTACCTAATATACGGTTTTAAAAAAAATAAATTAATAATACTATTTAATTATTACATAGGGATTGCAAGCTCTACTCTTATTATATTATTACGATGCTTATTCAATTACGGTGTTCACTACAGGTTTACTTATAGTTTCGCACCTATTGAATTCCGTCAGGCAATAATTAATAACATACCTGCAGTTGACCCAAATATTACAGCATATGGCTTATGCCTATCATCTCTTGCATTAGTCGATAGACTTTTTTCTAAGAATAAAAGACACAGGATCAGCTATATCTTATCTTTATTTCTTTTTTCTACAGCCATAATTATCACAGGAAGTAGAAGTGCTTTCCTAGCATTTATTTTCAGTTTAATCGCCACCATTCTATTTCAATGTAAGAAGACAAATAACTATAAAAACATCAAGTATTTTATAGCCTTTAGTTTTATTGCATCTGCTATACTCCACTCTTTAGGACTAATGAGTATGCTAATACATAAGTTTTCAGATTATACTAATGATGCTAGTAGAATTTATTATTATAAGAAGTTACTTTTATTTGTTTTCTCAGATCTTAAATCATTTTTAGTTGGGAAAGGTTTTCAAACCATGAATCCTCATAACGAGTATCTTAGGGTTATAATAAACTCCGGGCTAGTTGGATTAATAGGTGCGACGATATTTTATAAAAAAGTACTAAATATAATTTCTAAAAAGATTACTTACAATACAATTGCTATTTCTGTCTTCACTTTAATTGTAATACTATTTTATAGGCATACTAAGATTACTTGGTTTGCTATATACTTATTAATTCACTTTTCAAGAACCGAAGATATTCCTAAAACAGCTAAACTATAGACTCTATAACACTATAGTACATTTTCAAAATCTCCTGTTCATCAAACTTTGACTCTGCTAGGAGCCTAGACTCCTTTGCCATTTCTAAATAACTATTTGGAGATAAATCAAGAGTCTTTTTAATTGCATCTACTAGGCTATCTATACTATTTTTTTCACATAGGTAGCCATTTATGCTCTCTTTAACAACATCTGTACATCCTACGTTATTAGTTGCAATTAAGACTTTACCTAATGCAGATGCTTCTATTAAAGATCTTGGAACACCTTCTCTATATAAGGTAGGTAAAACAACGAAATGATAATCTTTAACGATATCCTTTACTGAATCAGATACACCTAAATACCTCAAATTCACATCCTTATCCCAACTAGCAACCTCTTCTTTAGAAATTGCATCATCTCCACTTGAGTAAATTCCAAGAACATCAAACTGCAAGTCTTCGCCGAATTCCCTTTTCAATATTTCTGCAGCAGCTTTTAAAACAAGTACACCTTTTGATTTTAATAAACGGCCACAGAATAGAAAACGCAAAGGCTTTTCAAAGTCAACTGGGCTAAATCTAAATTTTTTTAAATCTACACCTGATCCTGAAATTTTGTAAGCTTGATTAATGCTGATTAATTCATTTTCTAAAAAAAACGACTTATCCTCATTATTTTGAAAAAAGCATGCAACGACATCCTTTAAGGAAATTTTATACAGAGTAGTTACAATTTTTGTTAAGAAATTATCAGAGTTAAAGGATCTACCTAAACCCGATATGTTAACTATAGTAGGAGTTTTTATTAGCCTAGTTATTAATGAAGTATAAATTGTAGCCTTAGGAGTAAAAGTTAAGACACAAAATGGACTATAAATTAGAAAAAAATATAAATAAGACATTACAGTAAAGGAGTCTCTTAATGGCGATACACCTCCTGTATGAACATATAAGTTACTAAACGTACAACCATATTTTTTGAGCTTTGAACTATATTCATCCTGAGGAGCTAGAACTATAATTTTATAATTTCTTTCCTGAAGATATCTTATCGTTGATAATCTGAAATTATATATGTACCAAGAGCTATTCGCTGTTATTATTATTTTTTTCATCATTCTTCTTTATAAATTTTCATTAATAAATTCATTTGGTTTTCAAAAGAATACTTATTAGCATATTCTAAACAACACCTTTGAATATCTTCAAAGTTATCCTGAATAAAACTTACCGCATTTTTAAATCCTTCAAAATCATCTATAAATAATTCCTTTGGATAGTCGCTATATAAACTTTTAAAAATCTCAATATTACTCATTATTATAGGCATTCCAAAACTCATTGCCTCTAATACAGATAATCCAAAGCCCTCATGGAGAGAAAGAGCTATGAATACACTATTCTTTGAGTAGTGCTCATCTACGTTATTACTAAATCCATGAAAAACTATACTTTTTAGATTTGAATTAGTGACTAAATCTTTTAATTTTTTCTCTTCGGGACCCGTTCCAACAATATTTAAGACAGAGGTTGAATTATTAATTCGACCAAAATAGCTTATCACTTTATCTATTTGCTTAACCTTATGAAGCCTTGATAATGATAAAAATTTAATACTATCTTTAGGTTTTGATATCTTTTCGAATCTTTTTTCAACACCATTAATTACGACAATGGTATTCTTTAAGCTGTATCTTGAAATCAAATATATTTGAACTGTACTCGATACACATAAAACCTTATCAAAACTACGATATAAGTACTTATTGAACATACGCCCAAAAAAGGTATTATCCCTCCTAGTATTCAAAGAATGTACTGTTGTAACAAGCTTAATTCTCTTGAGCTTTAATAGTGGATAAAGAAGAAATGTATAAAGCTGACATGGAGTAAGGTGCGTATGCAAAACATCCCCACGTTTTAATTCTTTTGTAACAAAGCTTAGAAAAATAAGGAAACTATTTATAGAGTAAAACCTACTTGCACCAAGTGACACGAGGCCATTTTCTACATTCCCATCACCCTTTAGAACTATTAACCTAGTATCGCAATGCTTAGCACTTCGCATCGCACCATGCAATTTAAGAACTACCTTCTCTGCTCCACCATTTCTGACTTCAGAAATAAAGTTGTAAATCATTACTCTCTCTTAGTTTCTAATATAATTATGCCACTTATTAAAATTATTATTAATAGAAAATGGAATATTCATAAAATTTACAATAGTATATATTTCTAAACACACCAAATATTTAAAGGATTATATATGAAAAAAGCGCTAATCACAGGTGTAACTGGCCAAGATGGATCATATTTAGCAAAATTACTTTTAAAAAAAGGTTATGAAGTACATGGCATTAAAAGAAGAAGCTCTAGTTTTAACACACAAAGAGTTGATTCAATCTTTCAAGACCCACACGAAGAAAATGTTCGTTTCTTTATGCACTACGGCGATTTATCTGACTCAACTAACATAATTAGAATAATTCAAGAGGTTCAACCTGATGAAATATATAACTTAGGCGCAATGTCTCATGTAAGAGTCTCTTTTGATACACCAGAATACGTTGCAAATGTTGATGCTGTTGGAACATTAAGAATTCTAGAAGCGATTCGAATTTTAAAACTAGAAGAAAAAACAAAAATATACCAGGCTTCAACAAGTGAACTATATGGACTTGTCCAGGAAACACCACAAAAAGAAACAACTCCATTTTATCCAAGATCACCATATGCAGTTGCAAAACTCTATGGTTATTGGATTACTGTGAATTATAGAGAAGCATACAACATGTACGCTTGTAATGGGATTCTATTTAACCACGAGTCTCCTGAAAGAGGTGAAACCTTTGTAACCAGGAAAATTACCAGAGCAGTCAGTAGAATTGCACTAGGATTACAGGATACAGTATATCTAGGTAATCTAGATGCTAAAAGAGATTGGGGCCATGCCGAAGACTATGTTGAAGCAATGTATCTTATGCTTCAGCAAGATAAACCGGAAGACTTTGTTATTGCTACTGGAGTAACTACTAGGATTAGAGACTTTCTTATCTTAGCATTCAGAGAAGTTGGCATTGAAATATACTTTGAAGGTAAGGGCGAAAATGAAATTGCTAAAGTTAAAGAATGTAAAAATTCAAAATACCAAGTTAGCAAAGACCAAGTTATAGTAAAAATTGATCCAAGGTACTATAGGCCAACAGAAGTCAGCCTATTACTTGGTGACGCTACGAAGGCACAAGAAAAATTAAACTGGAAGCCAAAACACGATTTAAATTCAATAATTAAGGATATGATGAGATCTGATATCGACCTTTTTACTAAAGACAAACTATTAAATGATAATGGTTATGATATTCTGAACTATCACGAGTAACAATATGAATAAAAAAGATAAAATACTTATACTAGGAAGAACTGGCTTAGTAGGGTCTTCAATTGTTAGAAAACTAGAAAAAGAAGGCTACGAAAGAATATTAGCACCATCACGAAGTGAATTAAATCTTCAAGATCAGAATCAAGTTAATAAATATTTTGAAAAAAATGATCCACATTACGTTGTACTTGCTGCTGCAAAAGTAGGAGGTATTTTAGCCAATGATACCTACAGTGCAGACTTTATATTTGAAAATTTAACAATACAGCAAAATGTAATTGGTGCAGCAGCTTTTAAAACCCAAAATTTAAGTAAGTTCATTTTTCTAGGTAGCTCATGTATTTATCCTAAAGAATGTTCGCAGCCAATAAAAGAAGATTATCTTCTTACTGGTCCACTTGAAAAAACAAATGAAGCATATGCAATAGCAAAGATCGCTGGTCTTAAACTATGTCAGCATATAAGAAAACAATACAATAAAGAATTTATCTCATTAATGCCTACAAACCTTTATGGAGTAAATGATAACTACGACTTAAACAATTCGCATGTAATACCTGGGCTAATTGCAAGATTACAAAATGCTATTGATAACAATGAATCTGATTTTAAGGTTTGGGGAACAGGTACTCCAAGACGTGAATTTTTATATGTCGATGATTTAGCAGATGCATGTATACATATTTTGAAACATGATGATCCTAATATTTCTGATATCATAAATGTTGGTACTGGTATTGATATTACAATTAGAGAATTAGTTAATATTTTAACAGAGCTTATGCAGTATAAAGGAAAAGTATCATATGATTCTTCAAAACCAGATGGAACAATGTTAAAACGACTAGATACAACTCTAATTAATAAGTATGGATGGCAACCGAAAGTAAGCTTGAAAGAAGGATTAAAAATTGCAATAGAATTTTACAGAAGAGATGTCTTAAAATAAAGCGGCTTTAATTGCAAAAGACCAATTCTCTATTGAAAAAGTAGAAGAGTGCTTACTGCTTAAGAATCTTTCGATTTCGCTTTGATATTCCAAATAACGATCTTCAGAAATATTAATAAGATAGCTATACATATCATTGATATCTTTAAATTCTCTATAGTCAATAAAACAACTTTTTGGTATGAATTTAGTTACATTAGGAGCACCAAAATAAATTGGAACTGCACCGGAAAGAAAGCAGTCGAATATTTTTTCCGTGATATAATTGTTATTATTTTTACTATTTTCAAAACAAATAGCAAATTTATATCCTGAAAGACATTTCAGTTTATTATCAATTTCACCTCTCCATGACGGCCTGATAAATAACGGCTTTTTCAGCCTTAAAAACTTATTTCCCAACTTAATAGTAAACTTATCCCAACCTCTCCCCCAAAGATCAAAGACATCTGGTTGATTTCTCTCGAACCATTTTGCAACATTTACACGTTCGGAATATAGTTCACCTTTAACTCTTGATGACAAATTTCCATTAATTAAACAAAGAAATTTTTTATCACAATAGCTTATTTCTCGTTTAACAAAATTTTCTTTAAAGAATCTTGTACTTGGATAAAAAATATATTTTCCACCTTTTTCCAAAAGTTCTTCATTCCATGTTAAAACTTTATCGAAATCTTTATGCTTATTAATATCATAGTTATCTTTTCTAACTAAATATGGCTCTCTTAAGATTAATATCTTTTTAACATCAGAAGGAATTATTGATCTAATAGATTTAAATGGCATATCTAAAAAGATACAAAAATCAGGTTTAATTTTCTTTAAGTCATAATTTCTATATGTATCTAAAGAGTATCCAATTTTATTAAAATATTTTTGTAAATATGAATATTCGTGATCTCCTTCTAAGAAATCAGATTTCAAAAATCTCTTATCATTATCACAATATAAAGCTATATTAATCATATATTACCTATATCTAAGAAAGCTGAGCATAGCATCATGTTAAAATATATTAAAAATAAGTTTATTAATAATACCATATGGTTGCTCGCTGACAAATGCCTAAAGATGATACTAGGCTTTTATGTAATTACACAATTATCTCGTAGCCTAGGGCCCGAAAACTATGGAATACTTTCCTTCTCACAAAGTATTATCAGTATTTTTATTGCAATTACTTCATTAGGAATAAACTTTTTAGTAGTAGAACAATTAATTAATTCTAAAAACAGAGACGATACAAACATTATTCTTGGCTCTATATTTATAATGCGTCTTTTCGTCGGATTTATATGTTTTTTCATAACTATTTTCTTAAACTTATATTTTAATAATTCAGAATCAAGTGAAATAATAATAATTCTTTCTATTATATTACTTTTCGAACCATTAAATATTATTGATTCTTTTTATCAATCAAAAGTAAAATCTAAATATATAGTTATTTGTACTAATCTCAAATTCATAATTGGTAGTGCTGCAAAGCTGTATGCAATATCTCATAATTTTAGTTTAAGAAATATTGCAATTATATTTCTTTTTGAAAGCATTCTACAATATGTGCTTTATCTCTTATTATATAAACTTCATGGATTCTCTTTCTTTTCATGGAAGCCCAGCGTTGCAAAAATTAAAAAATTACTTCATAGAACCTGGCCTCTTGCCTTAGTTGCAATATTTACAAATATGTATAATAGAGTTGATCAAGTAATGCTTAACAGTCTACTTGATAACTATAGTGTAGGTATTTACTCAGCAGCAAATAAAATTAACGAATTATTTTTTTTCATACCTATTGTCGTATCGTCCTCAATATTTCCATTACTTGTTTCCAAGCAAAATACAAGTTCATATATACCAACATTGCTAAAAGTATATAAAATAAATTTTCTAATTTCACTTCCAGTAAGTATTTTATTGTTTATCTTTAGTGAATTCTTAGTCCTAACTATATATGGACAACAATTTAATGAAGCTATCACGATATTAAAATGTCTCGCAATAACTATAGTTATCAAATCAATCAATTTAGTATTCGTTAAATATTTATATATTGAAGGCTTAGAAAAGAAATATTTAAAAATGAGTATTATAGGCTTTTTAATAAATATTGTTCTAAACTTCTACTTAATTAGAGAATTTGGAATTATTGGAGCAGCTCTCGCAACTCTTTCATCTCTATTTATTACAACATTTTTATTTGAATTATTTGATTCAAAGTTAAGAAAAGTATATTATTTAAAAATACAATGGTTATTACCTATAAACACTAACGAGAAAGATGAGTAGAATGATTAAATTACACCTAGGCTGTGGGTCTAAAAAACTAAATGACTATATTAATATTGATATTCTAGAAACAGATGCTGTCGATGAAATACATAATATAACTGATCTCTCTAAATTTGAAAACAATTCTATTGATGAGATATATGCTTCACATGTATTAGAACACTTTTCTAGAAATGAAGTTAAGAATGTACTTCAAGAGTGGACTCGCGTACTTAAAAAAGGAGGAATAATAAGATTAGCCGTCCCTAACTTCGAAGCAATAGTAAAAGTATATCTAGAAAACAAAAACCTTAAAGAATTAATGGGATTGTTATACGGAGGTCAAGACAATAAATACAATTTCCATTATGTAACTTTTGACTTTATTTCTATTAAAGAAATACTTACAGAACTCCAATTTAAAAATATAAATCAATATAACTGGAAAGACTTTCTCCCTAATGATTTTGATGACTTCAGTAGAGCGTACTTACCCCATATGGACTTTGATAACGGTCAACTAATGAGCTTAAATATAATTGCAGAGAAAATATAGTACAAATAATTAATATATAAATGGCTTATTTATGACTAAAATCTCAACTAATGAAATAATTGAAAAAAAATTAGTAGATTCGCATTTTTTTAGATTACTAAAGAGCCCAAGCTATGAAACAAACATAAAATCACCATCATTTTTTTTAACGAATAAACGGTTCGACCTTGGATTTAAACTAACTTATTTAAAATATAAAAATACAAAATCTCAATGGCCGAAAGACCTCTATATTTCTCATATAAATGCATTTTCATTAGGCGAATTTACTGAACCAGGAAATCCTAAAAAAAACAATTCCGAAATATTCCTGGAATCCTTTGATTCTATAACCAAAGATATAGCAGCAAATGGCTTTAGAGAGGATGAATCACTTATTCCTATCAATCATAATAATATCATTTTAAATGGAGCACACAGGGTTTCATCTGCGATACATAATAAAAGAACAATTTCTACTATACAAATAGATGAACCAGATCCTAATTACGATTATATTTTTTTTAAAAAAAGAAATGTAAAACAACAATATCTAGACTGTGCTGCACTAAGCATCATAGAGAACAAAGAAGATCTCTTTGCAGCAATTCTTTGGCCGAGTTCTAATTCAAAAATAACAGATATTGAAAAATTGATTCCAAACATTTTCTATATAAAATCTATCAACCTGAATAAAAATGGAGCTCATAATCTTCTCTCTCAAATATATTTTGAAGAAGAATGGATTGGTAGCCCTCAAGATAACTTTAAAGGATGTTATGGTAAATTGACGGAATGCTTTCAAAGTAATTCACCATTAAGGATTGTTATTTTTCAATCTAAAAACTTGAATGATGTACTAAAAATCAAGAATAAAGTTCGTAGTTTTTACAAAATTGGTAAACACTCAATACATATTACAGATGACCATGAAGAAACGTTAACTACAGCAAACATATTACTTAACGACAACACTGTGCATTTTTTAAATAATGCACATCCTAATAAGTTTTTGAATTTTAGAAAAAAAATATCAAAACTTAAGGAATATATAAACAAAAACAAGATTAATAGTGAAGACTTACTAATTGATACCAGTAGTACACTTGCAATTTATGGAGTCAGAGATGCTAATGATATTGATATATTGACAAGACTTCCAAAAACTTTATTTTCCGATTCTGATATTGATATACACAATGATTCAATTAAGTTTCACCAATCATCAATAGAAGAACTTATAACTAATCCTAGTAACTATTTTACTTATGAAGGTTTGAAATTCTTAAGCCTGAATAGGTTAAAAATATTTAAAGAAAACAGAAATGAAATAAAAGACAAGCTAGATCTTGAGATGATTGAAAGACTAGTAAAAAAAGAAAAAAGTGCATTATTAGTTAAACTTCTCCACTACCTTAATTTCAAATTATTAAAAATTAGAAAAGTAATTATAAAAACTTTAAAACATATAAAATTATACAATCTAGTACGTTTCATTTATAGAAAGTTGAAAGGTTAATATGAACGTTCAAATCTCAGTAGTAATGTCTGTATATAACAACGTAGATTTTTTAAAAGAATCAATAGAAAGTATATTAACCCAGAGCTTTAAAGATTTTGAATTTGTTATTATAAATGATGGATCAACAGATGGTTCAGATAAAATTATTGAATCATATGCAAAAAAAGATAAACGTATCAAATATATCTCAAGAGAAAACAAAGGTTTAATAGCAAGTTTAAACGAAGGAATTATAAATTCAAAAGGTAAATATATAGCAAGAATGGATGGTGATGACATAGCTCATCCTGATAGATTCAAAATTCAGTACAACTTCTTAGAACAGAACAATGATATTGATATCTGTGGTACTTGGTTAGAAAGATTCACAACAGATCCTAAAAAATCGACGAACTGGAAATTCCCTCTAAATGATAAAGACCTTAAAACTTTATTAATCTTTTCAACACCTTTTGCACATCCAACCATAATGATGCGTAAAAGTATATTTCAACCATACGATGAAAACTTCAAAAATGTAGAAGACTATGAATTATGGTTTAGATTAAGTGACAATAATAAGTATGCAAATATACCTAAATACTTATTAAAGTATAGATATCATCAAGAAAGTGTTAGTAGGATTGCGAATAAAAAATATGAACTACGTAAAAGTCTGTTTTCAAACATATATAAAAATCTCTTTAATAAACTCAAGCTTCCTTACAATGAATATACTCTAGACCAACATTTTATCGTCAGCTCAAATGAAAGAATGAAAGAATATGAAGTTGATCTTAGCTTTCTTAAAAAACATATTAGACAAATTATTAAAAAAAATATTGAAATCAATTTATTTGATAATAAAGCGCTCCTCAAATTTTTATCTAGTAAATATTTTATAGCAACTATTTATCAACTAAAAAAAGGTAATTATTTAGAGTTTAAAAATATTTTTTCCACTTATTTCTTTTGTGGATTATTTATTAATATTAAGAAAAAACTATACCAGTACTAAACCATATAAAAACTTTTATACCACTCAACGAATTTTGCAATACCTTCATTTAATGAAGTACTTGGTTTAAAATCTATTTTCTTGAAAAGATCTACTACATCGGCATAAGTTCTTGGAACGTCTCCAGGCTGCATAGGCATCATATCTTTCTTTGCAGTAACTCCTATACACTTCTCTAAAATTTGAATAAACTCTAAAAGATTTACAGGAGAAGAGTTCCCAATATTATATATCACATAAGGAACTGTAGAAACATTAGGTAAACTTCTATTATCGCCCGCTACTGGAATATGATTTAGTAATCTTAATTGAGCCTCTACTATATCTTCTACATATGTAAAATCTCTTTCCATCATACCATTATTAAAAACTTTTATTTCATTTCCTTCAATTATATTTTTTGTAAATATAAAGGGCGCCATATCAGGACGTCCCCAAGGACCATATACTGTAAAATACCTTAGACCTGTCACAGGAAGTCCATATAAATGAGAATATGTATGGGCCATTAGTTCATTAGATCTTTTAGTAGCTGCATATAAGCTTACAGGGTGATCCACAGGATCTTTTGTAGAAAAGGGAACTTTAGAATTTTCTCCATATACTGAAGATGATGATGCATAAATAAGATGTTGAATATTATTATGTCTACATCCCTCTAAAATATTTAAAAATCCCTCAGAGTTCGATTTTATGTATGAATGAGGGTTTGTTATTGAATACCTAACACCTGCTTGAGCTGCTAAATGAATAACTTGATCAAAACATCCTTCCTCAAATAATCTAGCCATAGATAAATCGTCAGCTAAATCAATCTTTTTAAAGCTTAAATTTTTATATTTTGTTGAAATAGAATCATTATTATCTAACCCAAGTTCTTTTAAACGAGCCTCTTTTAATGCTACAGAGTAATAATTATTCAAATTATCAATTCCAACTACATCATGACCAAGTTCAACAGCTTTTTTTGCAGTATAAAATCCTATAAAGCCTGCTATTCCTGTTACTAGAATTTTCATAATTTACTTTCCCAGTTTGCAGCAGTCTTACAAATTAATTTAATATCGTTATACTTCGGCTGCCAATTAAGTTTACTTTTAATTTTATCACAATTTGCAACTAAAACGGCATCATCTCCAGGCCTTCTACTTGAAATAGAAGCTGGAATTTCATGTTCCATTGCTTGTCTCATTGCATTTAATACTTCATGAACTGAGTAACCTTGATTATAACCAACATTAAACACAACAGACTCATTTTTTTGAAAAAGGTATTCAAGGCCTTTTATATGTGCATCAGCCAAATCTAAGACATGGATATAGTCTCTAATACATGTGCCGTCTTTAGTTTTGTAATCTTCTCCATAGATATACATTTTATCGCGTTTACCTACCGCAACCTCAGATGCAATCTTTACTAAATGAGTTGAAGTCTTGCCAGCTTGACCAATAACACCATCTAAACTAGCGCCTGCTACATTAAAATATCTTAAAATTAAATAGTTAAAGTCAGGGTATGCATTAGAAATGTCTTCCAACATCCATTCAGTCATATACTTTGTTTTTCCATATGGATTACCTGGCTTTATGAGATCATCTTCCTTATATATACCTGAATCATTTTGAGCATATACTGCGGCTGTTGAACTAAAGACAAACTTATTAACATTATATTTAAGACACAGTTCAATTAAACACAATGTCTTTACTGTATTATTTTTATAGTATTTTATTGGATCTGAAACACTTTCTGGAACAATAATACTTCCAGCAAAATGAAAACATGCATCGAATTTTTCGTTTTTGAGTAATTCTTCTAATCTTTCAATATCACCGATATCGAAATTCTCATGTCTACCATATAGAATAGATTCTTCTCTTCCTGTTTCAAGGTTATCTACTACAACAATTTCATGATTAGTCGTGTCACCCAAAAGACGTAATACATGTGAGCCTATATATCCTGCACCACCAGTAATTAAAATTTTTAATTTTTGCATAATTTATCCAAAATCAAATACTTAATGTACAATACATTAAAACATTAAATTCACTTTATAAATAATTAATCTTATGATTATTAAAAACCTGAGTATTAGGTATATATAATGATTTTAACAAGTATTTTAACACTAATTTCATCTTTAATAATCACGTATGTGACGATTCCCATTCTCATAAAGTTTGCAGAATTTACAAGCTTATACACTGACTCTAACCATAGAACTTGTCATAAGCATAAAGTACCCTCACTTGGTGGAATCGCACTATTCATGGGTATCTGTTTTTCATCTCTTTTACTCACACCTAATGATCAATTTGGAAGTATTCAATACTTATTGGCAACTCAGTTCATTATTTTCTTTCTAGGCTTGAAAGATGACATTTTTGTCCTCTCTGCTAGGAAGAAGCTACTTGTTCAAATCATCTGTGCACAGATCATCTTTTTCTATTCAGGAGTTAGAATTGATAACTTCTATAACGTTTTAGGAATTGGTGAATTGAATATAATCCAATCTAATATAATCACAACATTGACTTTTGTAGGGCTCATTAATGCATTCAATCTAATTGATGGGATAAACTGGCTCGCAGGACTTATTTCAATTTCAGCATGTTTATTTCTAGCTGCTTGGTTTAGTATAAACGGCTTTCAAGTTGAACTTTGTATTACTTTATCACTAATTGGTTCACTTTTAGCTTTTTTAAAGTTTAATAAAACACCTGCAAAAATATTTATGGGAGATACAGGCTCGCTTTTAATTGGCTTAACAATTTCATACCTTCTTATTCGTTTTATAAACTTAAACCACAAGAGTACTGATTTAGTCTTGGTATTTAGATCTGCACCATCAATAGCTATTGCAGTCGTATTCGTACCTTTATTAGACACGCTTAGAGTTATGTTTATCAGGATTCTGGAAAAGAAAAGTCCATTCACACCAGATCAAAATCATCTACATCACATATTACTGAAAAAAGGGTTAAGCCATATTCAAGCTGCATTAATTCTATTCGCAATTAATACAGCCTGTATCATAATCGCAATCGCTCTACATAGAATTACTGGCAAAATCGTCATTACGTCGATGTTTATCGTACTTTTCACATTTTTCAATTTAATTACATTTAATAGAATGAGTAAGAAATATTTTAATATAACAATCTAATCGTATAATTTAAATTTCTTATACTACTAGAACTTGTCCACCATGGTTCAAGACACACAAAAGGCGCTCCAGGTGGAGACCAAACACCAAGTAATTCACTATCATAGGTTAGAACAAGATCACGCTCTAAACAAACCTGACTTTGCTTTAACGAATTATTAAATACAAGAGCATCATCCGTAAATGTATTCTCATTAATAATTAATACTTCCGAACCGATTTTATATGAATTAGATTTATCAATAACACCATCAAGTAATTTGTAATAATCACACTTATTTGAGAAGCGTAAATCGACAGGAAAAGAATCTATATTAAAAGCCGGGTGCCCCCCAATCATAAATGGAAAATCTACCAAAACCTCATAACAAACTTCTAGACTATTTTCGATAAGCTCATACTTCACAATTAATTCATCTTTCATCTTAAATGAAAGAGAAGTAGAACTTTGTTCAATTAAAATAAACTCTGTATCACGAGCATAGCCATGCTTAACAATATTATGTTTCTCTATATACTCATTCACCTCGTAACCAATACGAGGAAATAAATGAGGCGCAGATCTCCCCCACCACTTAGGATCGCCTTGCCATAGATATTCTTTTAGTTTTGTTTTTGAATAAAGACTTTTTAACTCTGCCCCCATAGAGGCGATTTGAATTCGAAGTTGATTATTTTCTAAGATATACATCTTATAATTTTAGCTTATGTAACATGGAAATACTATTTACAAGAAACCCTCTCTCCCTTACGGTCAGGATGACCTGTATGTCAGCGAGAGGCAGGAGCCGAAGCTGACCGCATCGTGCTCGGTCGTACAGGGTTATACAGCTTCATTTAGCATCCTGCTAAATGCCGCATACAAAAAAAGGCAGTCTTACGACTGCCTTCCTTTTAAAATCAATTTTAGATTTTCGAATTAACCAGCAAGGAATACTGAGATAAGTACGAAAATTACAAGTGATTCCATAAGTGCAAGACCTAGAATCATTGGAGTTTGAATCTTGTCAGCAGCAGATGGGTTTCTTGCGATACCTTCTAGAGCTACAGAAGCAGCTTTTGATTGTGCAGCAGTACCACCGTATGCAGCGATAGCCATTGCTAAGAAATACGCGATGTACTTAATTGCTTGAGTGTTTTCCATAATAGTCTCCTAAAACGTTCGTTACTTTGATCAAGTAACTGTTAAATTATTAAGTTTAAGTTTTTATTAGTGTGCGTGGTGCTCATCATGATCGTGGTGAGCAGTTGCAAGACTAATATAAACCATTGATAACATTGTAAATACGTAAGCTTGGATAAAACAAACTAGAAGTCCAAGTAAGTAGAATGGAATTGCAGCACCAAACATACCAACGTTCACACCAAGAATTTCAAGGTTAAGGAAAGTTGTTAATACGTGGTGGTCACCCATCATGTTACCTCTAAGACGTAATGCTAGAGATAGAGGACGAATAAAGTTTGAAAGAATCTCAATTGGGAAAATTAAGATTGCCATGTACCAAAGTGGACCTGCAAAGTGTGCAAGGTAGTTCATCGTACCAAGTTCTTTACAACCTTTGATGTTGTAGTAAACAAATGAAAGTACACCAAGAGCAAGAGTTGTGTTGATGTATTCAGTTGGAGGTAAGAAACCTGGAACAAGACCTATTACGTTCGCTAGGAAAATTGTAATAAATAGGAACGAAATGAACTTGAAATATTTTGGTGCATCTTCTTCACCGATTACGGCACGACATTGAGTCATGATAAATGATCCGTACATCTCAACGATGTTTCTTAGTGAAATTCCTCTATCTGGAACTACTGTCTCTTCAAGAGTCATTTTAGAAACGCGCATTCTGTAAAGAAGAGCTACAAGTAAAATGATGATTGCAACAAAAGACTTAGTGAAGATGTGATCAACGTAACCTAGGTGAAAAACATGAGAAAGTTCACCAAGCCACAGAAATCCACCTGCTGCGTATGTATTTGTCGCTAATAAAGTAGTTAAAAGAAGGGCTATTTTTTTCATTATTAGTCCTTTTTGATGCTGGCGCCCAGCACAAATATATTTAAGAAATAATTTATTACCGGTATAATTATCTTACTTTGAAGAATTTGTACACCAAATAATAGGGCCCCGATTAAAATAACAAGCTTCCCTATAAATAAAAACGCTAGATACTTTCCATTGGCCTTATAACCATCGATGCGATGTGGCTTTATCAGCTCATCTACGGCCATCCAGAACATCACTAAATATAAGACAGTTGCTACGTAACAAACAGCGAACGCTGTCCACTCCATGCCTGGAGTCAATAAATATAGACACGCTGCAGCCATGGGAAGTGACAACATAAAAAAGCGAGGGAAACTAATTTTATTAGATAGATCTTTAATCATGATGATTATTTACTTAATTTGAGTGCGTCCGTCGATATTTTTATAGGCTCTGGCCATACTCATTATCTCCCAAAAATTTCTCTCGTAATTTCTCACCAATTCTAATTTCACCAATTTTAATTTTTGATTTTGACTTCGTAAAATTAACTATTTTATTGGCTATATCCAAAATTTTTAAAGAAGAATCTTGTTTTAAAAAGTAACGTCCATTTTCAAGACCTAATGATTTTAAAATGAAATGGCATGCTTCATCACAAGTAATAAAAAATCTCTCCATTTCTTCACTAGTAATAGTAAGATCTATATTTTCACATGCTTGATTATAAAAAGTTTCAATTACACTTCCAGAGGAACCTACAATATTACCAAAGCGAAGAACTTTGATAGAAAAATCAGATCCATACTCGAAACATAGCTCTTCTGCAGCAAGTTTGGTTTTTCCCATCACACTTACAGGTTCACAAGCTTTATCTGTAGAGCAAAATATGAAATCATTACATCCATATTTCTTTGCTAAATCTAGCAAATTACGAGTTCCCTCTACATTTGTTCGCCATGCTTGTTTTTCAAGATTTTCAAGCAAAGGAACATGCTTTAACGCCGCTGTATGAAAGATGATATCAAATTGATATTTTTCAAATATATCTTCCAAATCTTCTTTATAATTTATATCGCAAAAAATTTGATCTAATTGAAAGACTCCATACTCATTATTATCAACTCCTATGACATCATAATCTGAAAGTATTTCTAATAAATTTGAACCTATTGTACCAGCAACACCCGTTATAAGAATTTTCTTATTTTTTAAATAATCAAATTCAATATTAAGATCGAAAGAAAAACGATCTCTTTCTAATAACAAATTCTCTAGATCAGTTCTTATTTTTTTTGAGAGCATAGACAACCATCGAAATTAAAATATTTCCAATTACCGCTAGAAAAATTCCTACGGCCCATCCTTGAGTGATGACACCTTTTTTTACGAGCTCCCAAAGTCCCCAGGCCACAACTAGGGCCGTTGAAGGAAGTGACATGGCAAGTGCCATTGGTTTTATCCATTTTGGGTCATAAAGGGCCATAATTATCGCTTCCTCGCAACACGACGCTCATATACTGAGTTCAGTCGATCTTGGATAACCTTGTTATTTGGGTACTCACCTAAGATTGAATAGTAGAGATCGTAGGCAGTTTGTAGGCGCTCCAATGTCTCATAGCAATTGGCCATAAGAAAGATGGCGCGAACTTTTAGGTCACGTCGATCTTCACGCTTGATGTATTCACGAAAGTATTGAACAGCGCGGTTCCAATCTTGCGATTCAAAATACATGATCCCAGATTGAAAAAAGCTATCAACGAAGTACTTATGGTTTCCATTATTGTGCATAGAAACTAAATGCTCAGTCGCCTTATCATATTCCTTAAGTTTGATATATGAACGAGCAAGACGAAACTCATAAAGATCGTGATTTGAAAGCTTAGGTCTGAATCCTGAAAGCTTATTATAAACCTCGGCCGCTTTTGCATAATCATTAATATATAAAAACGCGATCTCTCCAATGCGCTCTTGCGTTTTTACAAGCCATACTGGATCTGTCGTAAGTTTTGGAATTTTTTCGTAGAAAGCAATTCCACGTTTGTATTGTCCAAGAGACACAGCATAGAGCTCAGCAATCTGATAATTGATTTTAATTTTGATTTCATCATTTGGCGCCATCTCTAAAATCTTATGATACTGCTTCACGGCCTGAGCGTATTCTTGATTTGAGATATGATTTTGCGCAATGAGAATGTCCTTGTGGATTCTTGGCGTGAAATCACAAGACGTAAGTAAAACGAGGGCCAGTAAAAAACTGGCCCTTATGAATTTATTCTTCAGAAGTTGATCCATCTTCGTCATCTGCTTCAATAATTTTTGCAATTGAAACAACCTTCTCACCTTCTTTAGGCTTAATTAGACGTACACCTTGAGTCGCGCGTCCCATTAGAGAAACACCACTTACTTTCGTACGAACAACTTGCCCGCGGTCAGTAATGATCATTAGATCATCTTTGTCAGTAACAGGTTTAATTTGAACAATCTCACCATTCTTATCTGTAAGTCTCATTGCAAGAATACCTTTCCCACCACGAGTTTGCTTACGGTATTGTGAAGATTCAGTACGTTTACCGTACCCATGTTCAGTTACAGATAGGATTTCCATTTGGTCATCAATTAATTCCATACCGATGATTTTTTCTTCATCTGTATTGATGTTGATACCCTTAACACCTTGAGATACACGTCCCATTGGCCTTGCATCATTAGTATCAAAACGAATGATCTTACCAGCTGAAGAACATAGAAGGATATCTTTTGATCCATCATTAATTCTTACGTTAACAATATGGTCACCGTCTTGCAGTTTAATTGCAATTAGTCCCGATTGCTTAACGTTTGAATATTCTTCAAGAGCTGTCTTCTTAACTAGACCTTTGTTAGTTGCAAAGATTAAGTACTTCTCATTAAGATCCATATCGTGTGGAACACAGATAATTTCTGTTACACGATCACCACTTGGGATTTGGATAAGGTTTGCAATATTGCGTCCCTTAGAAGTTCTAGTTCCTTCAGGAATTTCGTAAACTTTCTTTGAGAATACTTGCCCACGGCTTGTAAAGAATAGAAGCTTATCGTGAGTATTTGCCGTAAAGATATTTGTGAAGAAGTCATCATCGTTTGCAGCACCCTTAACACCTTTACCACCACGCTTTTGCGCTTTGTAAGTGTCAAGTGGCATACGCTTAACGTAACCTTTGTGAGTGATTGTAACAATCATCTCTTCACTTGCTACAAGATCTTCAATTTGAATTTCGTCTGCTTTTGCAACGATTTCTGTTCTTCTCTCATCACCGTATTTTTCAATAACTTCAGTGAATTCTTCTTTAATGATTGCTTTGATTTTATCTTCAGAACCAAGAATTCCTTCTAAGCGATCAATCTCTTTCATAATTGCTTCGTAGTCAGCAATAATCTTATCTCTTTCTAGACCTGTTAGACGTTGTAGTCTCATGTCTAGAATTGCTTGAGCTTGAATCTCGCTTAATGAGAATGTACTCATTAATTTCTCACGAGCATCAGTTGGCCCGTCAGATTTCTTGATCATCTCAACTACTTCATCAATATTTTCAACAGCTACTTTTAAACCTTCTAAGATATGCGCGCGCTCACGTGCTTTCTTAAGTTCGTATACTGTACGACGAATAATGATTTCTCTTCTGTGATCAATGAAACACTCAAGCTGTTCTTTGATGTTTAGAACTTTTGGTGATGAGTTAACAATTGATAAGAAAATAATACCAAATGATGATTGTAGTGCAGTTTGCTTATAAAGCTTATTCATGATTACAGTTGCGATCTCACCTTTTTTAAGGTCGATTACAACACGAATCCCTTCACGAGATGATTCATCACGAAGGTCTGAAATACCAACAAGTGATTTAGAGTTTACAAGTTCAGCAATCTTTTCAATTAGCTTAGCTTTGTTAACTTGGTATGGAAGTTCAGTAATAACAATTCTTTCACGATCTTGTTTCTTACCGTGAATTTCCACATCCATCTTTGCACGCATCTGGATAACACCCTTACCTGTTTTATAAGCAGAGCGAATACCTTCAGTTCCGTGAATTGTTCCAGCAGTTGGAAAGTCTGGACCTGGGATAATCTTCATAATGTCTTCAATCGACATTTCACGATTATCTACAAGCTCAGTAAGCGCCGTCATAACTTCTGTTAAGTTATGTGGAGGAATATTTGTTGCCATACCTACAGCAATACCAGCTGAACCGTTAACTAATAAGTTAGGGATTTTTGTTGGAAGAACTGTTGGCTCTTTAAGTGAGTCGTCGTAGTTAGGTTGCCAATCAACTGTTTCTTTATCTAAGTCTTTTAGCATCTCTTCAGAAAGCTTTTGCATTCTGATCTCTGTATACCTCATGGCTGCAGCGTTATCACCATCAATTGAACCGAAGTTACCTTGACCTTGAACCATTGGATATCTCATTGAGAAATCTTGGGCCATACGTACGATTGTATTATAAACCGCAGAGTCACCGTGTGGGTGATACTTACCAATAACGTCACCAACAACACGGGCAGACTTTAGGAATGGTTTATTATGGTAGTTACCTAGAGAGTGCATTGCATACAGACAACGACGGTGAACAGGTTTCATCCCATCACGTACATCTGGAAGTGCACGACCTACGATTACCGACATTGCGTAATCGAGGTAACAGTTTTTCATTTCATCGCGAATACCAATTTGTTGAATATTCCCGTGGTTATGGTTTCCACCATCACCATTATCATTTTCATTTGTGATATTTGTTTCATCAGTCATAAATTAGTCCTATACGTCCAGATTTCTTACATTAAGTGCGTTT
The DNA here is from genome assembly GCF_002903145.1 of Halobacteriovorax sp. DA5. NCBI lineage: Bacteria > Pseudomonadati > Bdellovibrionota > Bacteriovoracia > Bacteriovoracales > Halobacteriovoraceae > Halobacteriovorax > Halobacteriovorax sp. DA5. The sequence continues at coordinate 235,326 of NZ_PPDJ01000008.1, forward strand.
TCTTCAACAAATTGTCTTCTTGGTTCTACTTGGTCACCCATTAGAACAGAGAATACTGAATCTGCTTCAATAGTATCTTCAATCTTTACTTGAAGAAGAGTTCTATTTTCTGGATTCATTGTTGTTTCCCAAAGTTGTTCAGGGTTCATTTCTCCAAGACCCTTATAACGTTGGATGTACGCGCCTTGTTTAGCATCATCGATAATATAAGAAGCAAAACCTCTTAGTGATTCGAATTCTTTTGCATCACCTTTTTCACCTTTAACAATGAACTTACCAATTTTAAATTTATTGATACCATCGTAAAGGTTCATAAGATCTGCGTATTCTGAAGACTCTAGGAAGTATGAGCTAAGTTTAAATTTCTTCGTACGTGCTGTTGTTTTAACATTGATACGAATAAGATTTGATGCATGCTCTTTGTCTTCTTCAATTGAGAATGAGTAATTTCTTAATGTTTCAGACTCTTGAGTTTTAAAGTGTTCATCAAGTTTAGAAACAATACCATCAAGTTTTGAGCGATCTTTAAGATCAGCTGCAGTGATACCAATTTCTTCAATTAAGTGTCTTAGTAAGAACGTATCGAAGTGAATATCGTAAGACTTAAGAGTTTTGTCGTATTGAGTGAATTTATTAATAAGACCTTTAGCTGTCTCTTCTTCAATCATTTCACCATTGAAGTTAATTGAAGTTCCTTCAATTGCGTTTGCAACAAGGAATGTCTCAAGTGCTTTTTCGTCTTTTAGATAAATCTCTTTCTTACCTTTCTTGTATTTATATAAAGGTGGTTGAGCGATATAAACATAACCTTGCTCAATCAGCTCAGGGAACTGACGATAAAGAAGAGTTAAAATAAGTGTTCTAATGTGAGAACCATCGACGTCGGCATCTGTCATGATAACTAGTTTGTGGTAACGAAGTTTTGAAATATCAAAGTTACCTTTACCAATACCTGTACCCATCGCTTGAACGATCATCTTAATTTCGGCGTTACCAAGCATTTTATCATAACGAGCTTTTTCAACGTTAAGGATCTTACCTTTAAGAGGAAGAACTGCTTGATACTTACGATCACGTCCCTGCTTTGCAGAACCACCGGCAGAGTCACCCTCTACGATGTAGATTTCAGAAAGAGCTGGATCTTTTTCCTGACAGTCTGCCATTTTACCTGGAAGACCACCCATATCTAGAACTGACTTTCTTCTAGTTAATTCACGAGCACGTCTTGCCGCTTCACGAGCTGCAGCTGCATCAACTGATTTTCTAATAATTGTTTTTGCAGTTTGTGGATTTTCTTCTAAGTATCTCTTAAGTGCATCCCCTACTAGAGAGTTAACGATACCTTCTACTTCAGAGTTACCTAGCTTATCTTTTGTTTGACCTTCGAATTGAAGCTCAGGAAGCTTAACAGAAATAATCGCTGTTAAACCTTCTCTCATATCATCACCTGTTAAATTCGTTTTAATTCCTTTAAGCAGGTTATTATCTTTTGCATATGCATTTAGAACACGAGTTAGTGCAGTTTTAAAACCAGAAATGTGAGTCCCCCCACCTGGAGTTGTAATTGCGTTGGCATAACCAGAAAGAACTTCTGAGTATGAATCAGTCCATTGCATTGAGATTTCTACTTCGTAATCTTCTCTTGATTCTGCAATATAGATTGGATCTTTATGTACTACTGTTTTAGCTCTGTTTAGATATTCTACGAACTGAATAAGACCACCCTCGTAGTGGAAAGTTTCATTCTTATCTGTTCTCTCATCTTTAACAACGATCTTAAGACCTTTGTTAAGGAAGGCCATCTCTCTAAAACGATTTGTTAATGTATCGTAATTAAATTCGTGAACTTCAAAAATTTCATTATCTGGTTTGAAAGTAACAGATGTACCTGTTTGACTTTTATCTTCTAATTCACCAACAACTTTTAGTGGCTCTTTAGTTACACCATGGTTAAATTCAACTTGGTGAATCTTTCCATGCTTTTTAATTTCAACTTTAACCCACTTAGATAGTGCGTTTACAACAGAAGCACCTACACCGTGTAGACCACCTGAAACTTTATAAGCTCCACCTTCTTCGTTAAACTTTCCACCTGCGTGAAGTTTTGTATATACAAGTTCCGCGGCCGATACACCTTCTTTCGGGTGAATATCAACTGGGATCCCTCGCCCATCATCGATAACTGTTACAGAGTTATCAACGTGAATAATAACTTTAATTTCGCTACAATAACCTGCAAGTGCTTCATCGACTGCGTTATCTACAATTTCATATACACAGTGATGTAGACCACGATTGGCAGTATCACCAATATACATCCCTGGTCTTTTTCTTACGGCCTCTAGTCCTTCAAGAACACTAATCTGGCTTGCACCATATTCCTGTCCGACCTTACCAATACTTCCTGCTTGATTTTCTTGATTTTCCAAAAGGAACCTCTCTTCCAATTTCTTGTGTCAGTGTGTTGTTTTAAAAATATAATTTTTTGGAAGACTAGTTAACGGAACCGTTCGAAATATAGATCTTATTTGCGCCATTAATTTTTTCTAATTCTTCCTTAAATTTTTCATTTGCCGTCGTGATTAAAACTTGGAACTCTCGTTGTTCCAAAAATTTAACCAGCCTACCCCATCTCGCCTTGTCTAATTCCCCTGAGACGTCGTCGATAAGTACAATTGGATAGGTGTTAAAGTTATACCTAAATAGCTCTATATAGGCAAATAAGAGGCTCAAATAAGACATTTTTTGTTGGCCTAAAGAACAAAATTCGTAAGCATTCATCCCATCAAAAAGAAGCACGTAGTCATCTTTGTGAACTTGATAAGTCGTATGACCTACAATTAGGTCCTTTTCTAGCCTTTGTTGCATATAATCAAAGATCATCTCTGGCGAAAATCCATGAAAACGAGAATCAACTTCAATTTTAAGTGAATGATCTTCTGAAAAGATGTCACGATATGTATTTTCACAAAACGGAATTAGTTCAGTTACGAATTGATTTCTCATGGCAACTAGCTCATAAGCATAATCGGCCATTTGGCGATCAATTACATTTAACTGCTCACGAAATTGTGATGGTTTCTTAGATAGAAGAATATTTCTAAACTTAAGCGCGGAATTGTACTGATTTAATACTTTCTTATAATCGCGACTAAGCATTGATAAATGATCATCAAACCACTTTCTTCTAAAACTTGGAATATTTGAAAATGAATAAGAATCAAATGGATTGATAAAAACTAACTTTGCATCAAGCTTCTTTTTCGTATTCTTCCCATTAAGTGCCCAGGTAGATCCTTGAGGATTCATCTTTCCACTGAAAGTTACGTTATCGCCATCATCGAGAAATAGAGATGAAAATAATATCTCAGGGTTATCCCCATCAATACTTAATAGCTGTGGAAAAGTTGTATTTTTACGAAAAGATTTTCTCGTCACTAGAACGTGTAGAGCTTCTAATATATTTGTTTTTCCATTTCCGTTTTCACCTAGGATACAATTAATATTTCCATTGAAAGAAATTATATCTGGTTCTAGATTTCGAAAATTTGTTACCTGAAGTTTTACAAGTTTCAAAGCGTCTCAGTACTAGATTCTAAGTGGCATGATAATTCCAAGATAATTTTGGATATCATTTGATCTAACGATTACCGCTGAAAATTCATTGTTAAATTCGAAAGTTACATTTTCAGTATTTAAAATTGCAATTGAATCTAATAAGAAACGAGCGTTAAAACCAATTTCAATTTCCTTACCTTCGTAATCAACTGGAATCGTCTCTTTAGCATCACCAAGAGAAGGATGGTTTGCAGAGATCGTCATATGGTTTTCAGTTAGCTTAAGCTTTACTGCATTTGATTTCTCATTAGACATAATTTTAATACGTCTAATAGCGTTTTGAATTACTTCTTTATCAGCTGTTAGTGAGTAAGTAGTCTTAGCTGGAATTACAGCTTGATACTTAGGATACTCTCTAGCAATTAAACGAATACCTAATTGGTATTGCTCATTAGCTGTTACATATAAATATGAGTCATCAACAGAAATAAACAGATTTGCACCTGGATATGTTTCAGCGATTTTTCTAAGTTCTGCTACACCCTTCTTAGGAATAATAATTCCATTAATTAGAGCTTCATTATTTTGTTCAGCAATATCATTTTCGATTAGAGATAAACGATGTCCATCAGTTGAAACAGCTCTTAGCTTCCCTTCTACTTCTTGGAAATAGATTCCGTTAAAGTGAAGTCTTGTTTCATCATTTGAGATTGCATATGAAGTTTTAGTAATTAGATTTAAAAGATCATCTGAATTTAGTGTGAAAGTATTTTCGCTTCCAAAGTGAAGCTTTGGAAATTCATCTGCTTCGTAAATTAAAAGTGAATAATGAATTTCTTCACAATTTATTTTTAGTAGATTTTCACCATCTTCTAACTCGATGTTGATATCTGTGTTAGGAAGTTCTTTTAATATATCAAATAGATTCTTAGCGTTTATACAAAATGAAGCTGTTCCTTCAGTTGATGCATTAATTGAATACTTTGCTGATACCTCAAGATCTGTTGCTGAAAGATATATTTTATCATTGCTAACAGTTAGTAACGTATATGTTAATATTGGTCTTGAATTCTTCTTATCAATTACAGTTAAAATTTTATTTAATGCATCTCTTAAGTTATCTGTATCAACCCTAAGCTTCATCTTTATTCCTATCAGAAAATTATTTGTATTGTTGTATAATGGAAAACACTAGTTAGCAAGGCTGTCTAGAGCATTTAAGTGTTCTTCTTATTATATATATTTATATATATATTATATATAATCCTGTGGATAAGTTCATAAGTGGCAACTCCCCTTTTAACAGCGTCTTTTCTCAACTTGGCCATTGTTAGCAATCGTTGACTACTTTTTTTTGTGCCTTGCATTTATTCGTATATTACTTAAAACGTAACAAATATGTGGTGTTATTAGTTTTTTGCTCACGGCCTATTGTGGATAATTTTTTGGCCAAGAAAATTTCTTTAAATTTTGTTAAATTGGCCAGTCATTTACTCACAATTTACAAACATGTTGATAACTTTTTTATCCACGGCCGACTGGCCAAATGGCCGGCCAATATTGAGGATGTGAAAATATATAAGAAAGGCCGTGAATAACACGGCCTATGTATTGGTTAGTCAGTTGACTAGTTAGTAATTTAGTAGGGGATTATAACGAATTTTCAATCGTCATAATTGTCTTAGAAAGCATTGGATCTTGAGACAATTGTTTTGAAATCTTTTGTTCAGCGTGAACAACAGAGCTGTGATCACGTCCTCCAAAGAACTGTCCAATTTCTTCATGTGTTAAGCTTGCAAGTTTACGACATAAGTACATGGCAACAAAGCGTGCATTAGCGATATCTTTTACACGTGATTTAGACTTAAGATCAGCAACTGGAATTTTAAAGTATTGTGAAGTCTGCTTAGCAATTCCTTCAATTGTAATTTTCTTTTCGTCTTCGTAATCTCTGAGTCCTAGAACCTCTTTAACCATTTCTAATTCGATATCAACCTTCATGATATCAGAGTAGGCTGAAAGCTTAATTAGAGCACCCTCAAGCTCTCTAATCGAGTTTTTAACATTACATGCAATCAGGTTCACAATGTCTTCAGAAAGGAATAGGTCGAGATCATCAGCCTTAGCATTAATGATTGCAACACGAGTTTCAATATCTGGTTTTTGAATATCAACGACAAGACCCCATTGAAGGCGAGTCTTAATTCTTTCTTCAAGTCCATTGATCTCTTGTGGAGTTTTATCAGAAGTGAAGATTAGCTGTTTTCCTTTTTGATATAGCTCATTAAAGATATGGAAGAATTCTCTTTGCGTTCCTTCTTTACCTTTAAGTTCATGAACATCATCAATCATTAGAACATCAACTTTATCAGAATATTTTTGACGAAACTCTGGAAGCTGTTTATTGCGAATCGATTCAATCATTTCCTTCATGAAATCACGTGCTGTAATTAAGCAGATAACATAGTGAGGGTATTGATTGTGAATACCGTTGGCCATCGCATGTAAGAGGTGAGTCTTACCAAGTCCTGAATTAGAATGAATATAAAGCGACGGATATTTACCAGCTTTACCAGGACTTTTAGCAATCGCTACTGAAGCAGCGTAGGCCATATTATTTGATGGTCCAATAACATAATTTTTAAACGTTTTAGACTTATCAATGACGATATTATTGTAGTCATCACTTACGTGATCAATATACTTAGACTCAACTTGTGAAAGTAGGTCTTCTTGTACAGGCTCTAGATCGAGCGAAAATGAGATTTCATTTGCTGACCTAGGTTTCGTATGACTTGGTTCTATAGGACCATTATTTAAGTGTTGAGATAAGTTATTGTTATTATTAGCAATAATCTCGATTTGATACGATTTACCTAACGTATTTACAATACTTTGGCTGATTTGGTTTAAATTCTTCTCGATAAATGACTTAATAAAGTTAGTCGTTGTCGAAAATATCGCTCTTTCACCGTCAATATTCTTAAGACGAAAAAAGTCTCCTTGGAAAAAAGAAGCATATTTTTGTGGATTTACTAATGATTTTAATGAGTTATGAATCTCGTTATTCATCATATCCAGCTCATCAGCGCTAAAGAAATCGTCCGATAGGCTAGAGCTATTATAAGGTTGATTTAAATTTTGCTTAATATTGAAGGGATCTTCGATAATATTCTTATTGGCAAGATCTTCTATGTTATTGATTTTATTTGTTGTTGGGTTAGAATTCTTCAAAAATTCATTAAAAGGAAAATTTCCCTGCATGATCCATTCCCTTGAGTGGTTTACTCGTCAATTTTTCTTTAATTACGTGTTGTGGGGAGAATTTGTATCATGGCCCAAAATCCTAGGCCAATAAAAAAATGGGTTTTTTACGCATGGCCAAATAAATCAAATATTTTGGCCTGCACTATGTACAGGGCCATTGACCAGTGATGCGAAATGGTATAATACTAGCCCTTACAATATTAATTTTTAGTTAAACAGTTATAGTTAGGTAGGTTGAAGATGTCTAAAAGAACTTGGCAGCCAAAAAGAAAGAAAAGAATGAGAGTACACGGTTTCCTTAAAAGAATGGAAACAGCTGGTGGTCGCAACGTTATCAAAGCTCGTAGAGCTAAGGGACGTAAGCAACTTACAGTTTCTCACGGTAAGAAATAATGACATCAGTTGATAGCACTTTTGATAAAAGTTCAAGACTGCTATCAACTGAAGATTTTTCTTATTTAAGAAAAAATTCTCAAGTAATCACTGATCGTTGGCTTCGTATTTATTACAAGCCATCACGTCTTAACTCTGAAGTTTCAAGAGTAGGTTTTTCTGTAACTAAAAAAGTCGGTAAAGCTAATAAGCGTAATCTTTGTAAGAGAATTATTAGAGAATTCTTTCGTACAAGTTCGTACCGTAACAACGGTAAGGATTTTATGATTGTAGTTTCTAATCGACTTTTTAAAAGTTCACAAAATCCAAAAGAAGATCTTCGAAATTCCCTTGTGAACGCCTTTGCAAAAATTCAATAAAAGATTAACAACTCCTTTATAGCGTGTTAAAAATCTCCATACTTAAAGACTTAAGAAAATACACTTTAGGAGTATTAAAGAATGAATAATGATCAAAAACGCACTGTTTTAGCGTTTGTTCTTACTGGTGTTATTGTTTTCACATGGCAAGCACTTTTCAGTTCAAACCAACCTGTACAACAACCAGTAAAACAAGAACAAGTACAAACACAAAACGCATCTTCTAATTCATCTGAAACGAAGCCAATTGCAACACACTCGAATAAAGCAACAAACCTGACGTCTGTTACTCTTAAAGCAGGATCATTTTTCTATACAGTTAATAGTGATCTTTCTTTTAGTGAAGCAGCTGGTAATAAAACTTCAATGACTTTAAAAGAGCTTTCAGACAAGGATAACTTTTTTAATTTCAAGTTAATCGATACTAATAATAATCTACAAAACTTTAACTTTGTATTCGATGAACAAACAGTTGAAAACGAAGTAGTAGGTAATGATCTTAATAAGCAAATTTCGATTCGTTTAAAATTAGAAAATGATGGCCGTTTAACTTATGAATTAAATGGTGCTCAGGATTTTAGACTTTCATACAATATGGCAGCTACTGAAAAGCAATCTGATAACAGAACTTATCGTCAGTATGTTGTTCAAGGTATGGATACTGATCGTTATAACTTAGAATCAGATGAGAAAGGTGAGGGGAACTTAAAATGGGTTGCTCTTGATTTCAATCATCACGTTTTCTTCAACGTTTTTAATGATAAGCAAACAATCAATTATATGGCCACTGAAGGCGGAGAGATCTTCTTTCAAGCTGTTAATGGAAAGAAAAACTATAATGGTTATATTCTTTATGCTCTTAAAAATTATGATTACCTATTAGGATTTGATAATCAATTAGATCTATCAATCGACTTTGGTATCTTTGGAATTTTTGCAGTTCCAATTCTAAAAGCAATGCAAGTTCTCTACACATATGTAGGTAACTACGGTGTTGCAATTATTCTTTTAACAATTGTAATTCGTCTTGCAACTTATCCATTACAAGCTAAGTCTTTTAGATCAATGAAGAAGATGCAAGTTCTTCAACCAGAGATTGCAAAGCTAAAAGAAAAGTATGCTGACGATCCAATGAAGCAACAAAAAGAAACAATGGAATTATTTAAAAGATCAGGTGCTTCACCTTTAGGTGGATGTCTTCCAATGGTTCTTCAAATTCCAATCTTTATTGCTTTCTACCAAGCTATTTCAAACTCTGTTGAGTTAGTTGGTTCTCCATTTTACTTTTGGTTAACTGACCTTAGTGCAAAAGATCCATATTACATTCTTCCAGCAATTATGGGGATTACAATGCTAGTGCAAACTAAGCTAAATCCTTCGACATCTGCTGATCCTAATCAACAGAAGATTATGTATATTATGCCGATCGTTTTCATTTTTATTATGAAAGATCTTCCAGCAGGTTTAAATCTGTATTTTACAGTTTCAAACATCCTGGGAATTGCACAACAACTTTACGTTTATAAAACAGCAGAAGCTTAATAAACCATGATATACGAAACGGATGACCTTCCTATTGTCGCTTGCTCGACTGGCCTAAATGAGAATACGGCCATAGGGGTTATCCGTTTATCTGGTTTTTCCGACATTGGTTCTATAGGACCATTTTTCAAAAAAGATTTATCAAATCTCGAAATTCGCAAGGCCACTTTTACAAAGTTATACGACCAGGATGGAAACTTCCTAGATGAAGTCGTTATTACGTATTTTGAGGGCCCGCATAGTTACAATGGTGAAAATATATTAGAGATTGCAGCACACGGTAATACACTCAATTTAAAGCGTATTATGAATGCATTCATTAACTCTGGTATGTTTCGTTTAGCAAAGAATGGTGAATTCACTTATCGAGCACTAAAGAATAAGAAGCTTTCTCTTGCACAAGTCGAAGGACTTGATGCTCTTTTAAATGCTTCTTCTTCTCTAATGCTTGATGAAGGTCTTAAACTATTAAATGGTAGCCTTTATCAAAAATATACTGATCTCTACGACAAGTTTTTAAAACTTAAGGCTGCAGTCGAAATTAATATCGACTTTGCAGAAGATGTAGGGGAGGAACAGTCCCAGAAATTACTTGATGATGCTGTTGCTGATATCAGTGGTCATATTACTTCACTTCACAGAAGTGCTAGTGTTAATGCTAAAAGTTTAATGTCACCTGATATTGTTCTTTGTGGTGAGCCTAATGCAGGTAAGAGTTCTTTATTCAATTTATTTTTAAATGAATCGCGCTCAATTGTTTCAGATATTGCTGGTACAACTCGTGATTATATTTCTGAATATATAAGTTTAGGAAATGAAACTTTCAAACTCGTTGATACTGCCGGGCTTCGCAATACGACTGATATAATTGAAGAAGAGGGGATCAAAAGAAGTCGTAATTTGATTGAAAATGCCTTCTATAAAATCCTTCTCGTTAATATCAATGAAGTAGAAAAATATCAGTACCACGATATTAAAGAGACTCTTTTTGATGCTTTAATCTTCACACACTTTGATGAATTTAGCGGTGACATTAATTTAAACGAATTACAGCAGAATCTTCCAAAAGCTATTAAATACTATAGTGCAGACACTTCAAAAGGTGAGGGAAGTCTTGTTGAAATAAGTGGTCCTATCGGACCAGATTCAGAAAGTGGTTCTATAGAACCACAAGAATCAAAACTTGGTCCTATGGGGGCAAGTCTAGAAAATGGTCCTATAGAACCACAAATAAAAACTGGTCCTATAGAACCAGATCAACTACATATAACAGACTTAATTACTCAAGATATATTAGGTAAATACTTGAAATTACGTAACAGTGACCCCATTTCTATTGAAAGACATCGTGTCGTAATCAATGATATTTATGGGAAATTTACTGATTTTGCTAATAATATCAAATACTTAGATGATATAGCTATCATTTCATCCGAAGTTTCTATCCTAGAAAAGAAAACTGCAGAACTAATCGGAATCATTAGCCCTGACGATACACTTACACATATCTTTACCAACTTCTGCATAGGTAAATAATATATAAACCATTGATTTTTCTGAAAAATTAGCTTAAATGTTCCACGTAGAACATTATTATTACAATTGCGCACAATTGTTCCACATGGAACATTAATCGCAGAAAGTTCCACGTGGAACAAAATGAGAAACATATGTTTGATGTAACAATTATTGGTGGGGGACATGCCGGACTAGAAGCTGCTTGGGCCGCCGCTCAGTTTGACCTAAAAGTAGCAATCGTTACTATGCCTGGTGTAAGTATAGCATCAGCTCCATGTAATCCAGCAGTTGGTGGAGTGGGTAAGGGTCAGGTTGTAAGAGAGATAGATGCCTTAGGTGGTATCATGGGGAAGCTTGCTGACAGAAGCGCTATTCAATATCGAACTCTTAATGAATCTAAAGGTTATGCTGTACAGTCAACTCGTGTACAGATTGATAAAGAAGTATATGCTAGAAATGCAGAGGCGGAAGTAGCTGCTAACGATAATATTACTGTTATTCGTGAAATGGTGGAAAGAGTAAGTAAAGATCAGGACTCTTTTCTCATTAAGACAACTGAAGGCGAGTATCTCTCAAAGAAGATTGTAGTTACTACTGGTACTTTTTTAGCAGGTAAAATGCACACTGGAGAAGAACAATCTGACGGTGGTCGTGTAGATTGTCTTAAAGCTGATTCTCTTGAGAATATCTTTGTAGGTGTAACAGCACTTAAAACTAGATTTAAAACAGGAACTCCTGCTCGTTTAAAGAGAGATACCATCGATTTTTCTAAAATGGTGGAGCAAGAAAGTGATCCTACAGCAGTAAACTTTCATTTTAATCACGGATTAACTGAACGATTTGTGGATCAGGTTTCATGTCACCTTACTAAGACCAATGAAAAGACTCTTGGAATTATTCGCGACAATAAAGAGAGAAGCCCTATATTTAACGGACAGATTAAGGGTGTTGGGCCTAGATATTGTCCATCTATTGAAGATAAAGCTTATCGCTATGAAGATAAGGACGTGCACCACGTATTTGTTGAACCAGAATCACTGGAGCTGGATACATTTTATCCAAATGGTATCTCTACATCACTTCCACGTGAGATACAGCTAGACTTTATCCGCACTATTGAAGGATTAGAAAAGGCAGAGATTGCAGTATATGGTTACGCTGTTGAATACGATGTTGTCGATACAACATGCTTGGATAGAACATTACAATCGAAGGAAATGCCTGGATTATATTTTGCTGGTCAGGTAAACGGTACTTCAGGTTATGAAGAAGCTGCAGGACAAGGTTTAATAGCTGGTATAAATGCAGCTCGATCTGCTATTGGCGCAGATAAGTTTATATTGGATCGCGATGATTCATATATTGGTGTAATGGTAGAAGATCTTGTTTCGAATAAGAGAGATGAGCCTTATCGATTATTTACTGCACGTAACGAAAACCGTCTTTATGTACGTGAGGATAATACTATTCTACGTATGAAGAAATATCGCCAAGAATTAGGTTTGTATGCAGATATAGATCGCTATCAAGACAGCTATGAGCAGGGCTTTAACATTATCTGGCATATCGCTAAGAATTATACATATAAAGCTAATCCAAAGAATAAGGAATACTTTGAGTCGAAGGGCTATGGACCACTAAGTTCAAATATTACCTTGGCCGAATTGTCTAAGAGAGCACACTTGAATCCAGTGGATGTCTTAGTGGCAGAGTTAGCTGAGAATAATCTTCATTTTGATTTAAATGTTATTCGTACAGTAGCTATCTCACTAAAGTACGAAGGGTATATTGATCGTGCTCTGGTTGAAAATGCTAAAATCAACAGACTTAGTAAGAAGCCTGTGGATTGGCAAAAGCTAGTAGCTAGTGAGAATATCTCATTTGAGTGCAGACAACGTATTACAGAAATAAAGCCTGAAAGTTTTGGGCAGTTACAAAGAATAGTAGGAATTAGGCCAGCTACCTTAGCATATGTAGCAGGAAATATATTATGATGAAAGATACAGTATTTTGTGAACGCTACCTTGAGCAAATCAATGGCCCGTTTGCTGGAATTAACCTTACAAGAATTAATACAGCAGAAGAGTTCTTCGATAAGCAATATGTAGACAGTGTTAAACCTATTGAAGACATTCCTTCTTTAAAGAAGATCTATGATCAAACTAAGATACATGTAGACATTGGTTTCGGTGGAGGATTTCCTTTATTACCATTAGCAAGCTTGAATCCTGATAAGAAATATATTGGTTTTGAAGCAAGAGGTAAGAAGTCCAAAGTAGTTAATCAAATTGCAGAAGCAATTGGTCTTGATAATGTGAAGACATACCATCAAAGATTTGAGCATGTATATTTTGATCGTGACTGTACGATAACATTCAAAGCTGTTTCAACAATACAAAACCTTCTTCCTCTTATTATTACAGATAAGACTGTAAATGTGATCTTTTATAAAGGTCCAAACTTCTACGAATTAGAAGACCTGGATTGGCTTGGTAACAAGTGGGAGATAGTAGAAGAAACATTGATCGATATACCTAATACTGAGGGGCGTATGATGATTGCTCTTCGTAATAAGAATGTTCTACGTGGAACAGAAATCACTAGTTTTAGAAAAAATAAAAATAAACAACTTGTCACTTTGTCTTCATTTCTTTAAAAATATAGTAACAACTATATCTTTTGGGAGACATAAATGGCTAAAATTATTGCACTCATGAATCAGAAGGGTGGTGTTGGTAAAACAACAACTACAATTAACCTTGCTGCCTGCCTTGCAGTAGCCGAGAAAAAAACTCTGGTAATTGACTTAGACCCTCAGGGTAATGGTAGTGTGAGTTTAGGACTTGATTCAGCGCAGCATAATGGAAGCAATATCTATCATGCAATGATTGGTAAAACAGATATTCGTGAATGTATTTACGAAACAGAATTACCTAATCTACATATCTGTCCTTCTGATAACAATTTATCGGGAGCAGAGATTGAACTAGTAAGTGAATTTGCAAGAGAGTCGAAATTAAAGACTGCATTCATGCCTGTTATGGACGCTTACGATTATATTCTAATTGATTGTCCACCTTCTCTTGGTCTTTTAACTGTGAACGCATTAAATGCTGCTCATAGCTTTATCGTACCGATGCAAACTGAATACCTTGCAATGGAAGGTCTGGCCCAACTAGTAAACACTGTAAAATTAATTAAAGCGAATTTAAATCCTACATTAGAAATGGACGGAATCGTCCTTACTATGTTTGATGGAAGAGCGTCTCTTCACAAGCAAGTTGCAGAAGAGATTAGAAGGCACTTTGGCGAAAAAGTATTTCAATCGGTAATACCTAGAAATGTAAAACTCGCCGAGTGTCCATCTTTTGGTAAACCAATTATCCTTTACGATATTGAATCAAAAGGTTCTGAAGCTTACTTATCACTAGCTAAGGAACTTATTATTAAAGATCGTGCACAATCAGTAGAAATTCAAAATGAGCTACCACAAGTTCCATCGGTTAATGAAATCGATAATACTTTAGCTGGTAACATTCAATAGGTAAGGGGAAGAGAGAATGGCTAAGAAAATGGCATTAGGAAAAGGAATGGGATCTTTACTTGGAGGAACACAAAATTCTTCTCAAGTATCAAAAGCTCAAGCAGCTTTTTCTGATCTACAAAAAGTTGCAGCAGATAATCCGGCAGCAGCTAAACCAGCACTTAATACAACTCCTGCTGTACAAGTAGAAACGAATCCTTCAATGCTTGATATTACTGTAATTCATGCAAACCCAAACCAACCAAGAAAAATCTTTAAAGAAGAAGAGCTTCATGAGCTTTCAAACTCAATTAAAGAAAATGGCGTTATTCAACCACTAATCGTTGTTAAGGCCGATAATGGATATGAACTTGTTGCAGGTGAAAGAAGACTTCGTGCTTCTAAACTAGCAGGTCTTACTCAAGTTCCTGTCGTAATAAAGAGAGCAACTGATCGTGAAAAAATGGTTATGTCGATCATTGAAAACGTACAAAGATCAGATCTTAACTGTGTAGAAGAAGCTCTTGCTTACTTTGCACTAATGGAAGACTTCAACTTAACTCAAGAAGAAGTTGCAAAAAAAGTTGGTAAGGAAAGATCTACAATTGCTAACTTCCTACGTATTCTTAAGCTTCCACGTGATGTAGTAGAATTAATCCAAAAGGATCAGCTTTCATTTGGTCATGCAAAAATTCTTGCTAGTATCAAAGAGAGAGAAGATTGTATTCGTATTGCAAATAAAGCAGCTCTTGATAATCTATCTGTTCGTGAAACTGAAAAATTAATTAAAGCAGCTAAGCGACCAACAAAAGTTGGCAAAGAAGATGATAACTTCGACTTTTTTAATGGAAAAATGTCTCAATATAGAGAAAAGTTAGAACAAAAAACTGGTTATCATTTCGGGATTAAAACAAATAAAAACGGTGGTGGAGAAGTTGTACTGAAATTCTCTAATGAAGCCGAATTTAATGATATTTTTGAATACTTACTTTTAAATAGATAATGTTTTTATTGGTCCTATGGGACCAGTCTTTATGGCCGGTCCTATAGAACCATTTTTCAAATCAAATATGGTCCTATAGAACCAGCCACGGAAAGGGTAGATTTATGACACAAGGAACAATGGCAGCGATTATCGAAGATGGTTGTAAGCTCGAAGGAAATATTACACTGAACGGTGTAGGGCGTATTGCGGGAATTGTGAACGGAACTATTTTTTCAAATGACACGGTAATTATTTCCGAGGCCGCTGTAATTAATGCAGACATTATTGCTGATGTAATTATGATTAGTGGAATCGTTAAGGGCGACATCAAAGCGACTTCTCGCGTCGAAATTATCAAGCCTGCTCGCTTCGAGGGGACTATCACTACACCTTCGCTTATTGTGGAAGACGGCGTTATTTTCCATGGTACAACGAAGATGCATGACGAGAAATAATTAAATAAATTTGATTATTTACAACTTAATTAAATGTTAACAAACATTCAGAAAAAAGCTGTTTAGCTTGACGATAGGCCAGATAAAGTTTAATTATTAGTGAACTTTTAACCAATCTTATTACACAATTTGGGGTAGTCACTAATGGATACTATCAATACAGTATTAAACTCTCTAGGTATCAACTCTACATTTTTCATTCAATTGGCCATCGTTACAGTTCTTTATTTTGTAACAAGAAACTTAATCTGGTCTAAACTTCAAGAAGTTCTTGAAAACCGTGAAGCAAAAACTACTAAAATGGAATCAGGTGCTGATGAAAAAACTCGTCTTGCAACTGAATTAGAGAAAGAATACAAGTCTAAAATTGAAGGCGCACAATCTGAAGCTTTTAATTTAATTCAAAATAGAAAAGAAGAAGTTACTAAGCGTGAAGCTGTTAAAGTTAAAGAACTTGCTAATAAGCTTGAAGCTGAAGCTAATTCTGAAAAGGCAAAATACTCTCAAGAGTTAGAAGAGAAGAAAGTTGCAATCATGAAAGATGCTGATGAACTTTCATCACTTCTAGTTGATAAAATTGTACAGTAGTCATTAAAATTATAAGGATAATAAATGAAATTATTATTAGCTCTAGTTTTTAGTAATATCGTATTTGCAGCTGGTGGTGAATACCACGGTGGTCACTTATCTGACCTACTTGTTCCTGCAATTAACTTCACAATTGTATTTGGTTTTATGGCATGGAAGATTATTCCATTCATGAAAAATTCATTTGTAGAAAAAGCAGATTCTATTAAGGATCTTGTTGAGTATGCAGCTGAAAAAGATGCAAAAGCAGAAAAAGTATTATCAGCTTCAAAAGCTAAGCTAGATAATATCGAAGGTGAGAAAGAACAAATCATCACTAATGCAAAAAAAGATGGTGAAAAGTTCGAAGAAACTTATGTTCAAGAAATCAAAGCATCAATGGAAAAAATGGAAGTAGATTCTGCACACAAGTTAGAATCTGAAAAGAAGATGATGCTTAAACAACTTAATGAATCGCTATTAGATGAGGTTATTTCTAAAACGAAAACTAAAATTCATTCTGATAGTTCATTATCAAATAAAGCAACAAGCAATTTAATTTCAAGACTATAGTTCTAGGGTTAGTAAGATGAAAGAAAAGAATGTAGCCAAAGCGTATGCAAAAGCGATTTTCAGCCTAGGTAAAGAGTCTAATATTAATACAGCACAAGAGCTTACTGCTCTTACAGAAGTAATCAATGCAAGTAATGATCTAGAAAACGTAATGTTTTTAGATGTATTTACTGTTGAGGAAAAAGCTTCTGTTATAAGTGACGTATTAACAAAGTTAGGGCTTTCTCAAGTTGTAAAATCATTTATTAATTTCCTACTTCAAGAAAAGAGAATTGGAATTCTTCCACTCATCTTTAAAGAAGTAATCGTTATGGATGATCATGAAAGAGGTTTCATGAGAGGAACAATTGAAGGTAATGCAGATTCAATTGATACAGAGTCACTTAATAAGATTAAATCTTTTATTAAGTCACAACTTGGATCAGAGCCTGAGTTAACTTATACAAAAAACGAAAAAATTACAGCAGGTGTTCGTGTGACAGTTGAAGACTATCAAATCGATGCATCTGTAGATAAACAACTTAATACTTTAAAAGAATCAATTATAAATGGCTAATGGCCAATTATTGTAGAGGTAAATGATGTCAATGAATCCAGAAGAAATTACGAGCATTATCAAAGACAGAATTGCTAACTTCGAAACTAAACTTCAAGTAGACGAAGTAGGTACAGTTCTTACTGTTGGTGATGGTGTTGCTAGAGTTTTCGGTCTTAAAAACGTAATGGCCGGAGAGCTTGTAGAATTTGCTACAGGTACAAAAGGTATGGTTCTAAACCTAGAAACTAACAACGTTGGTGTTGCTATTCTTGGTGATGATCCAAAAATCACAGAAGGTTCAACAGTTAAAAGAACTCAAAAGATCGTTGAAGTACCAGTAGGTGACGCTCTTTTAGGTCGTGTTGTTGATGCTATTGGTAATCCAATCGACGGACAAGGTGAAATCGTTTCTGAACACTCAAGACGTGTTGAAATTAAAGCTCCAGGTATTCTAGGTAGAAAATCTGTACATGAGCCACTTCAAACAGGTATTAAAGCTATCGACGCTATGATCCCAATCGGACGTGGTCAACGTGAGCTTATCATTGGTGACAGAAAGACAGGTAAAACTGCTGTTGCAATCGATACAATCATCAACCAAAAAGGTAAAGATGTTGTATGTATCTACGTAGCTATTGGTCAAAAGAACTCAACAGTACGTCAAGTACAACAAAAACTAAAAGAAGCTGGTGCTCTTGATTATACAATCATCGTATCTGCTACTGCTTCTAACTCTGCACCTCTTCAGTACCTAGCACCATATACTGGTTGTACAATGGGTGAGTACTACAGAGATAGCGGTAAGCACGCACTAATCGTTTATGATGATTTAACAAAGCAAGCACAAGCATATCGTCAGCTTTCACTACTTCTTAGACGTCCACCAGGACGTGAAGCATTCCCAGGGGACGTTTTCTACTGTCACTCAAGACTACTTGAGCGTGCGGCGAAACTATCTGATGACCTAGGAGCTGGTTCACTAACTGCACTTCCAGTTATTGAAACTCAAGAAGGTGACGTTTCTGCATATATTCCAACAAACGTAATCTCGATTACAGATGGTCAGATCTTCCTAGAAGGTGACCTTTTCAACTCAGGTATCCGTCCAGCTGTTAACGTTGGTATTTCGGTATCACGTGTTGGTGGTTCTGCTCAGATTAAAGCAATGAAAAAAGTTGCTGGTACATTAAGACTTGATCTTGCTCAGTACCGTGAACTTCAAGCTTTCGCGGCTTTCGGTTCAGATCTAGACGAAGCTACTCAAAAACAACTTTCAAAAGGTGAGAGACTTGTTGAGCTACTTAAGCAAGCACAATATTCTCCATTTGATGTAATCGACCAAACTGTATCTGTATACGCTGGTACAAAAGGTATGTTCGATTCAGTACCTGTTGATAGAGTAAGAGATGCTGAAAAAGATCTTCTAGATCACCTAAATACTTCTCACTCAGATCTTATGAGTTCACTAAGATCAGAGAAACAAATCTCTGGTGAGAATGATGGTAAATTAGCAACTGCAATTAAAGAATTTATTGCAAGTAAGAACTACTAATTAATTGAGGAGCCATAATGGCAAATATTAAGGATCTTAAAAAGAAAATCAAAAGTACTAAGGGTACTTTAAAGATTACGGAAGCTATGAAACTTGTTTCAGCTGCAAAGCTAAACAAGGCTCAGAATGCTATTCTGAATGCGCGTCCTTATGCAAATGAATTAGAAGATTCAATTAAAACAATTTCTGCTTTAGTAGAAGGTTACAATCACTCTTTCTTAAATAATAACGAATCTAAGAAAGAAGTACTTCTTGTAATCTCTTCGAATAAAGGTCTTTGTGGTGGTTATAACTCTGGTCTTGCAAAAGCTGTTAAGGCTTATATTGCAAACCATGAAGACACTAACAACCTTGAAGTGCACTTTATTGGTACTAAGGTAAAAGAACTTGTTGTGAAACTTGTTAACGCTGGTGAATCATACGGTTTTGAAAGAACTGAACCACAATTTCATGAAGTTCAAACGATTGCTAATAAGCTTTCAGAACTTTTTGCAACTGGTGAAGTAGGAAAGGTAAGTGTTGCTTACAACATTTTCCATTCTGCAATACAAATCGAGCCAACAGTTAAACAAGTACTTCCAATGACTCTTGATTCATCTGAAAGAGATGAGCTAAAGGAAAAGTATCCGTTTGATTTCAGATACAACCCTGGTGCGGAAAGTATTTTAGATGGCCTAATCCCAGAGGCGTACACGAGTGCAATGTGGACTGCAGTATTAGATGCTACAGCAGCAGAGCACGGATCACGTATGTCAGCAATGGATAGTGCCGTTGGAAACTGTAAAGATGCAATTAGAACACTAACTATTAAAATGAATAAATTGAGACAAGCGGCGATTACAACTGAACTTATTGAAGTTGTATCTGGTGCTGAGTCCCTCAATGGTTAAGGAGCGTAGAATGTCACAAGCAAAAGGTGTTATTCGTCAAGTTATGGGTCCTGTTGTAGACGTTGAATTTGCTGATGGAAATTTACCGGAAATCTATAACGCCCTTTTAGTTACAAACTCAACAATCAACGACAAAGAAAATAACCTTGTTCTTGAAGTTGCAACTCACCTAGGTGATAACGTTGTTAGAACGATCGCTATGGACCAAACTGAAGGTCTATCAAGAGGTTTAGTTGTATCTGACACTGGTGCTCCAATTCAAGCACCTGTAGGTCGTGAATGTCTTGGTCGTATCATCAACGTAGTTGGTGAAGCGATTGATGAAGCTGGTGAATTAGGTAATAAAAAATCTTACTCAATCCACAGAGAAGCTCCATCATTTGAAAATCAATCAACAAAACTTGAGCCATTCTTTACTGGTATTAAAGTTATTGACCTTCTTGCTCCATACTTAAAAGGTGGAAAGATTGGTCTATTCGGTGGTGCTGGTGTTGGTAAAACAGTTCTTATTATGGAACTTATCAACAACATTGCTACTCAACACGGTGGTTTCTCTGTATTCGCTGGTGTTGGTGAAAGAACTCGTGAAGGAAACGACCTTTACGAAGAAATGAAAGAGTCTGGGGTTATCGATAAAACTGCACTGGTATACGGTCAGATGAACGAGCCACCAGGTGCACGTGCTCGTGTTGCTCTTACAGGTCTTTCTCTAGCGGAATATTTCCGTGATGAAGAAAAACAAGACGTACTATTCTTCGTTGATAATATCTTCCGTTTTACTCAAGCTGGTTCAGAGGTATCTGCACTACTTGGACGTATTCCATCTGCCGTAGGTTACCAACCAACTCTTGGTACTGAGATGGGTGCTATGCAGGAGCGTATTACTTCAACTAAAGATGGTTCGATTACTTCTATCCAAGCTGTATACGTACCTGCCGATGACTATACTGACCCGGCTCCAGCAACTACATTCGCTCACTTAGATGCGACTACTGAACTTTCACGTTCAATTGCTGAAAAAGGTATCTACCCAGCGGTAGACCCACTAACATCATCTTCAACAATTCTATCTCCAGCTATCCTTGGTGACGATCACTATGATACTGCTCGTTCAGTTCAACAGATCCTTCAAAGATATAAAGAGCTTCAAGATATCATCGCGATTCTTGGTATGGACGAACTTTCTGAAGAAGATAAAATTCTAGTTGGTCGTGCAAGAAAGATTGAGAAATTCCTTTCTCAACCATTCTTCGTTGCTGAGCAGTTTACAGGTATCCCAGGTCAATTCGTTGATATCAACGATACGATCAAAGCATTCAAAGCTATCCTAGCTGGTGAGTGTGATGAAGTTCCTGAGCAAGCTTTCTACCTTGTTGGTAACCTAAACATGGTATATGAAAAGTGGGAACAACTTAAGAAGGATGCTTAATAAGTAGCAAGTTCCATGGGGTAACCCATGGAACTACGCAAAGGATTAAATGATGAGTAACTTTGTTGTAAATATTCTAACGCCTAGCTCAGTTGTTGCGAAGAACGTACCAGCAGACTCTGTTTTCGTTCCTACTCTAAAGGGTGAAATCGAAGTTCTTGCAGGTCACACTCACATTGTTGAGAAGCTAGCTACTGGTAGCGTTGCTGTACATGGTGATGATTCGGAAAGATTTTTCACTGTTACTAACGGTATCGTAAAGGTTTTAAACGACCAAATTACTATCCTATCAATGACTTCTGAAGAAGATTGTCAAATTGATGAGGAAAGAGCTACAAATGCACTAATTTACGCTCGTGAGAAGCTGAAAGGTACTTTAACTGATGAAGATCTAGTTAAATTCCGTCGTAAGCTTGATAGAGCGCAACTTAGGTTACAACTAGTTAAGCAAATTTCGAAATAATAGATTAGGCCCTGGAAACAGGGCCTTTCTTTTTCTACTTCACTCGGCAAAATCTGCCACCTAAGTTCTAAATAACCTAATGATGCGAAAATAGAGCTAATGATTATTAGGTTTATTTGTATCTTTATTTCTTTATTAGTAGCTAATGCTTATGCATTAACAGGCGGAGATATAGTTACTCTTAAGCCAAAGAAATTTGACCTTAGAGAAACATTTGAACTTCACAAAAAATTTGTTCCTCCTATTGCTTATCAGGGTGAGGTGGAAACAGATGAGATTGTATTAGCAAGCTCAGGAGTACAAAAAGGCGCTAAGGTAAGTGGCAATATTAAAGAGAGTGATGATCTCGTCTTTTTTTCCTATGGTGCTCAAGACGCTAAGAAAGATGCAACTGCAAAAACTCCACAGTTTAAAGCACCAATAGTTAAAGGTGTATCTAAACAGGCTTTAGGGCCAAAGAATTATAAGCCTGTAATTGATTTCTCAAGCTTTATTCAGTCAGCTGCTCGTAAAAAGAAAGCGGTTTCTAATTTTAAAGTTAAGTTGCGTGAGTTTGGCGAGAAGGGTATTTCGAAAAATAATCTTACAGATTTTGATTTAGTGCCTACATATAATTTAAATGAATTATTTACTGATTCTGGAACTGGAGAAGTTCTAATTCCGATATCTAGTGACGATAGTTTTTCTACATTTAGGGGCTCTATTGCCGCCAGAGATATAATTAGAACAAATTTTGAACTTAGTGCTCGAAGCGAAACGACCTTCGATATCCCTGTAATCAATTCTGATTATCTACGTAAGATCTTAGAGAGAAACAAAGTAAAAGAGCATAGTGGTGCACATATTCTAGTTGATTTAGGTGATAAAATAGATACTTCCACCTTTATGGGATCCTTTAAGAAAAAAGTATATCTCGATCGAAATTTCAAAGAAGTTGATCCTGGGGATTCATTTGTTTATGAACTCTATCTTGATGTTGAATTGGGTAATCACTTAATTAAGTATATGGATTTCAAAGGCAAAGTTGCGCAAAAAATTATTCATCTTGTTCAAGATGAAATTACTTACGAAGCGCCATATTTATTAGATGCAAAGGCCATTAATTTTTCTGTTTATGAAGAAAATTTGGCGGCCAAGACCTTACAATCAATGAACTTGAACGATAGCGATATTCGCTATTTTAATCGTGAGATCACTGCTTCTAAGGTAGGACTAAATCGCTATAAAATTCTTACCCCATTGCGGGACGCTAGTTTTAAACACTATATTGAAGTTGGCAAAGAAACTTCGGTCTTTGTTGGCTTTAATGACATTAAGAAGGTGGTGATACCTTCTATTGAATATATCGATTATTTGAAGGAGCTATTTCAAAACCGGGCGGATAATGGAGCTTGTGTTATTCAAGTTAATTTGAATAAGCCACTCGTCAGTTTTGAAGCTTATATTTCTTCGATAAGTCCATCAGGATCATATGATTTTTATTATATGGATAAAGATGGAACAGTTAGTGCTGAAATTACAGGCTTAACGGAGAAGGTTTTTATTATTTCTCATGATTATGGAATTTTGAATACGAAAATAGATTCTGGGGAAGGAAGTATTCAATACACGCAAAGTTTCTGTACTGAAGGTTTATATATTATTGAAAATATCTAGTTTGAGAGAATATTACTAGATTTATCTTATGAGGAGATTGTATGAAAAAGATTTTAGTTGCAATGATGATTATGATTGCTGGTTTCCAAGCGCAAGCTGGAATTTATGTTGAGCCGTACCTAGCGTATAATATTCTAGGTGATACTGATGGTGAAGATACAACTGGTACCAATATTGGTGGCCGCCTAGGTTATTCACTTCCTATGCTGGTAAGTTTTGGACTTGATTACAATATGGGTTCATATACTATTGATGGTGCAACAGGTGATGTTGATGCTGATACTACTAATCTAGGTGTTTTCGTTGCTGTTGATCTTCCAATTCTTTTAAGAGGATATGCAAGTTATTACTTCTCTTCTGATATTGAAGCATCAGGAGCAAGCTTTGATGGTTCGGGAATTGCTGTTGGTGTTGGTTTTACAATGCTTCCATTTGTTTCACTTAACTTAGAGTACCGTGCTATGAGTTACGATGGTGCTGGTGGTTTCCCAGACTTTGATGGAAAAGAAATCTTAGTTGGTGTTTCACTACCACTTGATCTTTAATTAATAAAAGATTTTAAATATGAAGGCCCACATTAGTGGGCCTTTTTTTATTTCATTGAATTTTTAAGATTCGTATTCTTTATTATTAAATATTTCCATCGTTCGCTTGTAGCCAGCTTCAAGCATCTTAGTCATCTTCTTTGGATTTAAGCTGAAGATATCAGCGAAGAAGAGGTTGTAGTCATCATGCTTAGGAAAGATATCGATGAGTTTTACATCAGGATTAAAGTTTAGTTTTCGCTCAATAATTGATGTTATATGACGACGTTGTTCATTACTAAATTTTTCATTGAGCATATACTGATTTACAGTATCAATAATATCCTGTGCGGCTATACGTCTTGCTCTTGAATCAACAATTTTCTTTTGAATCATTAAGTAAATAGCCTGCGTACAAATGGCAGGAAGGCCATAGTTAGCAAGGGAGCCAATTTCATCTTGATAGTGATAAGGCGTATGGGTCCAGCTTGAAATGATATATTCACAACTATTATCAACGGCAACGTGAGTTGAAAGTGTTTCACGAATTTCACCATCAATATAGAAATCTGTCGTATCTGTAACAGTGTTATGAATTGGATAAGGCGTATAGAATGGCGGTACACTCATTGAAGCAGTTGCAGCCTCAGCAATTGGTATATCAGTATAGTAGTGTGCCGTCGGATCATGGCTAGGATTAGGGTAATTATAGCGAGAAAATATTGTCTTTCGCGAATTATCTAATTGTGTTGCAATGATAAAAAGATCCGCATCATAGTCATCGAAATTGTTCGATTTTATTACGTTTTCAATTATGTAGTCGTGCAGTCCTGTTGTGGAAAATAGTCCTGAGACTGTCATGATTGGTTTCAAAAGACTTTTGATAACAAGTGGAAAACCATCCAGTGGATCGTAGAGATTCGGATGGTGAGGCTTTAGACTAGGTCTCTTTAAAGAGAGCATGTCCTTATATGTAATTGGTTTCAAACCTGTTTTGTTTTTTTGAATAAAAGCTTCAATAACTTCAAGTGGTGAGTGACCCGAGGCTAAGAAGAGACTAATTAGAGCACCTGCACTTGAGCCAACATATGTTGATATTTCGTAATCTGGATTTACATCCGAATGATTGTGCTTAAATGTGAAACCAAGATCGTGAAGGGCCCAGCTTACTCCAAGGTGCCATGCGGCAGCCTTTACGACACCGCCAGAGAGAACTAAGGCAGTCTTTTTATTCCTGAAGTTTTCTATATCAACTCTGTTCATAAAAAAATTATACTCGAAATACGAATTTATGTATTGATAATTTTTGGCAAAGCACGTCAAGTTGGTTAAAATTAAGAAATGATTTGGATGGACATAAATGACTATTCATTGTTGAAGGGAATCTCAATATCAACAATTCGTCGCTACATAAAAAGAGATAAATTAATTTGGAAATTTGATCAGGGTAAATATCTGATTCAAATGAACGAGTGGGAATATAACGATTCACTAAGTGCATCGAACGCCATCGTATACCTAAAGCGTTTACAAGAAGAACATGAACTTCTTAAAAAAGAATTAATTAAAACCAAGCAAGAAAATAATGAATATAAAATGCTCGTAGATCTCTACGAAGGTCGTCTCAATGAAAACAATCAAATTACTTATAACTAGTTTACTTCTCATTTTAGCAGTTGATACTTTAGCTGCTCCAAGTGCTCGTCGTTGTATGATCCTACCTGTTAGAGATTCTGTCGGTGGCGCTCTTGGTTATGAAGTCTTTGCTAAAATAGAAGGTTATTTGAAATCTTCTCGTTGGTGTTACTACCAGTACAACTCTGAAATTATAAATATCTTATCAAATTATAAAAAAAATCTTGATGCAGCTTTAGAGAACCCAAAGGTTTTAAAACTTGTTTCTGAAAAAACAAATGCAGGTTCATTAATCAAGGTTAAAATAGAAAGTCTTCCAAAAGGTGTTGCAGTAAATATGCAAATCTTTGGGGCCAATGGAAAAGATATCTACTTCAATGAAAAGATTGAGCTTAATAGTGATGATCCAGGACTAATTGCACAAACTGCAAATAATTGGCTTGATCAATATGAAAAACAAATCCCATATGATGCCCGAGTCTTAGGTGTTTTAGGTCAGCAATTTTCAATTGATCTCGGTAAAGATGCAGGAATTTTTACTGATTATGAAGTAAAAGTTGTTCGTCCAATGCGCCGTCGCAAGCACCCTCTTTTACAAGAGGTTGTTGATTGGGAAACGAAAACAATAGCAACTGGAAGAATTATTCACGTAGGTGAATCTTTATCACAAGTAAAAGTTTTACGTTATGAAGATAAAAGCTTAATTCAAGCTGAAGATTGGGTATTAATTTCTAAGAATACAAAAGATTCTGAAAAAAGAGACTTAAAGTATGATCCAGTCGAAGGAAATGATCGTACTTCTTCTTTTGGAAGATTAGGGGAATTTGGTCTTGCTCTAAAAATTGGGACAGGCTCAAATAATAACTCATCAATTTCAAATGGTACAAAATCAATTAATGGTGTGGACTTTGCAATTGCCTTTGACGGTGAACTTTGGGTAACGAGAAATTACTGGGTGGGCTTAGAGTTAGAAAAAGGTTTTGGAAAGTATTCTAAGGATGCTGGAAATCTTGTTTCAGATTCTAATTCAATGGATTCTTCTCGTTTTAGACTTCTATTTGGATATAAATACCTTCCGATGGGCTTTTTCTATGGGCCACAAGTCGATGTCTTTTTTGGTTATGGATCATATACTCATGGTTTTGATAATCAAGTTGCAGATGGTTTCACAGAAATTAATTTTAGTGGCCTATTAGTTGGTGCAAGAGCAAGTATGCCTCTTATTCGCGGTGTACGTGTATATTTTCAATTCGATTTCATGCTTGATCCTGGATACGAAGAAGATGTTTCGATCTTTGGTAGTGCAAAAGATACGAGTAACTTTCACGTAGCTGCAGGTGTCGAGTATAAGTACGGACCAAATATTAATCTCTATGGTGGAATTGACTACCTAAGTGATAAAGCTGAATTTGCAAGCGATGGTACGAAAGTAACTGTTAAAAACACGGCCTTAAAGGGCGGAGTGAAGTTTGCGTTCTAAAAAGACTTTCTAAAATTAGACGAGAATAAAATGAAGCGTATAAAAGAATTAGCAGATCAAATAAAGATCCATAAGGCATTATACTATGCTGGTAAACCAGAAATTTCTGATAGTGAATATGACAAATTAGAAGATGAGTTAAGAGAACTTGATCCCGAGAACTCTGTACTTAATTTAGTAGGCTCAACTATAACGTCACTTGATAAAGTGAAACATGATAAGAAAATGTTATCACTTGGTAAGACTTATAAGATGGAAGAACTGATTTCTTGGGCAAAGGAATACGAAGTTTTAGGAATCTATAAGGTTGATGGTGTTTCTTGTTCGCTTATCTATGAAGATGGTCATCTAGTTTTAGCAAAGACTAGAGGTGATGGAACTTATGGTGAGAATATCACTCAAAAAGTTCAATGGATGAAGGGTGTTCCTGGATCCATCTCTATTAAAGAAAGAATAGAAATTAGAGGTGAGATGTATTGTGATGAAGAATCATTTTTTCACCTTTCTGAAACGATGGTTGCTCAGGGATTAGAAAGGCCATCTTCTCAACGCAATATCGTAGCTGGGCTTGTTGGACGTAAAGAAAATATTAGTCTTTGTTCTTTTATAAATTTTAAAGCATTTGATTTAATCGGCATAGATTTCGATAAAGAAAGTCAAAAGTACGAGACTCTTAAAAAAGAAGATTTCGATATTCTAGAATATACACTGATGCATACAAAGAAAGATTACGAGTCTGCAATTGAAGACGCAAAAGATTTCATGGCCAATGGTGAATATCTTATTGATGGACTAGTCTTTGTATATAATGAAATTAAACTTCATGATGAACTTGGAGAAACTGCTCATCACCCTCGCTATAAAATGGCATTTAAATTTGAAGGGGAAACAGTACAAACAATTCTTAAGTCGATAACGTGGCAAGTTTCTAGAAATGGAATCTTAACACCTGTTGGTGAAGTTGAACCTGTTTCAATTAGTGGGGCGGTTGTATCCCGTGTGACATTACATAATTATGGAATGGTAAAACAACATAATTTAAAGGCCGGAGATAAAATTGAAATTATTAGGAGTGGAGAGGTAATTCCAAAGTTTTTACAAACTATCGAAGAATCTGAAAATGATTTCACTATTCCAGAATGTTGTCCTAGTTGTGAGTCAAAAGTAATTATCGAAGATATTCGCTTGTTTTGTAAGAATTCTGCATGTCCCGCTCAAGTAAAAGAAGCGATCTTAAATTTTATTCAAAAAATTGGAATCGATGATTTAAGCTCAAAGCGTCTTGAAGAGATGATTCGTAAGAAATTAGTTATGACAATCGAAGATCTCTATAAGTTAGAGATGGATCAACTTTTAACTTTGGATAAAGTAAAAGATAAGTTAGCAACTAAACTTCTAACAAGTATTGAAGGATCAAAGAAAGCTGATTTGATTACATTTATATCAGCTCTCGGTATTACTGGCGGAGCCTATAATAAGTGTGAAAAAGTTGTACATGGTGGGTTTGATTCAATTGAAAAACTTTTAAATATGAATGCAGATGAACTTGCAACTTTAGAAGGGTTTGCAGAAAAATCTGCAACAACTTTTGTAAACTCACTACAAGAGAAGAGAGATTTAATTAATAATTTGCAAGAATTAGGTTTCACATTTGAAGTAATTGAAGAAGAAGTTGGTACAGGATTGGCTGGTTTAAAAATTTGTATTACTGGTTCTCTATCACGTAAACGTAGCGATATCGAAAAAGATATTAAAGCAGCTGGTGGTACACCAGTTGGTTCAGTTAGTAAGAATACAGATATTCTTCTTACAAATGAAACAGAAGCTAAATCTTCTAAGTATAAGAAGGCATTAGATTTAGGTATTTCAATTAAAACTGAAGATGAAGTAATGGGAATGATTAGCTAATGGCCAAGAAAAGTAAAAAAGTTTTTGAATGTTCGAATTGTGGATTTCAAACTGCAAAGTGGATGGGTCGTTGTACTGACTGTGGTGAGTGGAATAGTTTTGTCGAAGAAACATTTACTCCAGTACAAGAGAGTATAAAAGTAAAAGCCGTAGGTGAAACAGCACCAAAGAAACTCAAAGAAATTGAAGTTGAAACTTATAATCGAGTTAGTACTGGTATTGGTGAATTTGATAGAGTTGTCGGTGGAGGACTCGTTCCAGGATCACTTATTCTCATTGGTGGAGAGCCTGGTATTGGGAAATCGACTTTACTGACTGAAATGTTATCTAAGCTTTCAGGACAACAAAGTGATCAGAGCTTTCTTTATGTGAGTGGTGAAGAAAGTGAAGGACAGGTTGCTGGACGTGCTAAACGCATGGGCCTTAAAAATGATTCGTTTTATATTTATAATGAAACAAACTGGCAAAATATTTTAAATCAAATTAAAAAAATTAAACCACGTTTTATGGTTCTTGATTCAATCCAAACGACTACTTCTAGTGAGCTACAATCGCCTCCAGGTACTGTTTCTCAAATTCGAGAAGTTACCTATGAGTTAATGAATCATGTCAAAGCTACAGGGATAACTTGTTTTATTGTAGGTCATATTACTAAAGACGGTGCTATTGCAGGGCCAAAGATTCTTGAGCACATGGTGGATACAGTTATCTATTTTGAAGGTGATCAATTTGGTCATTATAGAATGCTTAGAGCAATCAAGAATCGTTTTGGAAATACAAATGAAGTAGGTATTTTTGAAATGCAAGAAGATGGGCTTAATGAAGTAAAAAACCCATCACAGTTTTTCTTGGATGATGATCTTGAGGATAGTTTTGGAAAAAGTTTAACTTGTATCAAAGAAGGAACAAGACCTTTATTTGTAGAAGTTCAAGCCTTAGTTGCAGAAAATAAATTTGGTAGTGGCCGTCGTACGACACAGGGACTAGATAATAATCGAGTAGCAATGATGGTTGCAATTATTGAAAAATATGCAAATATTCCAATGGGAATGAATGATATCTATGTGAATGTTGTCGGTAGCATGAAGCTTACAACACGTGAGTCAGACTTAAGTATTATCGCAGCATTACTAAGTTCTTATAAATCAAAACCAATTCCAAAAGATACTGTCTTTTTAGGGGAGGTTGGTCTTACTGGTGAAGTTAGGACTGTTCCTCATATGGAAATGCGAATTAAAGAAATGGAACAACTTAATTATAAAACGTTGGTTGCTTCACCGAAAGTAGCAAAAGACTTTGCTCAAAAATCAAAATTGAAAATTATTCCCGTAAGAAAAGTTACAGATATATTTAAAGTACTAGGGGACTAGCCCCTAGTATTTTAAAAATTAATTTGAATATATTTATCCCAAAGTTTCTTCTTGTAGTCGAAGTATTCGCTGTTAGCTGAAGAAGATTCGAAGAATGATTCTTTTTCCCATTGTTTACTAACATCATCGATTGTCATAAGACCTGCACCAATTGCAGCCGCGAGGGCCGCTCCGTAAGAAGTTGTTTCAATAACTTTTGGTCTTGTAACATTTACTCCTGAAATATCGGCTTGGATTTGCATTAGAAGATTATTTGCTACGGCACCGCCATCAACCTTAAATTCTTCGAGGTTACTACCCATGTCGCTTTTCATTGCTTTGATAAGATCATTGATACTTAAAGCGATTCCTTCAAGGGCCGCTCGACAGATATCGTTAGTGTCAGTTGCACGAGTCATTCCAATTAATGCAGCTTTTGCATGTGGTTTCCAGTATGGAGATCCAATTCCTGTGAAAAATGGAAGAAGAATGAGATCTCTGATTTGATTTAAGTCTTTGACTGCATTCGCCTTATCTTCTGTCTGAGCTGCATTATCGATAATTTGGAGATTGTCACGTAACCATTGTACACAGGCTCCAGCTATATAACATGAACCTTCAAGAGCGTAATATGTCTTACCTTGATACTTATAGGCAACAGTAGTTAATAGGCCATGTTCAGAGTACTTCTTTTCTTCCCCAGTGTTAACTAGCATGAAGGCACCTGTACCATATGTACATTTTCCTGTTCCTTTTGTGAAACATGCTTGTCCAAATAAAGCAGCTTGTTGATCACCTAATATTCCATTTATTGAAATACCATCTGGCAGAAAATCTAAACCTTTTGTTGTTCCAAAATCACATATTGATTCACATATTTCTGGTAAGTCATTTTTAGCAACGCCTAAAATTTCACAAAGGTTAGTATCCCAGTCACATGTATCTAAAGACATCAGAAGAGTTCTAGAAGCGTTAGATACATCTGTTTTAAATGAGTCACCATTAGTTAAACGGTAAAGTAAGAAAGTATCAATAGTCCCAAAACGAAGGTCGTGATTCTTATGTGCTTCTTTTACGTATTGATTATTATTTAATAACCAATGAATCTTAGTACCAGAAAAATATGGGTCGAGAGGCAGGCCAGTGATTTTCTTAAAACTGTCTTCGTGTGTCTTCATAGAATCGCAAAAATCTGCGGTACGACGATCTTGCCAGACAATGGCCTTTGCAAGTGCTTCACCTTTTCGATTGAATGCACATGTTGTTTCACGTTGATTTGTAATTCCAATAGAAGCAATGTTATTTGGATCAATATTATTTCTTTTAAGAACAGTTTGAACTGTACTCTTAACGCTCTTCCAGATTTCATCAAGATCGTGTTCAACCCAACCAGTGTTAGGAAAGTACTGTTTAAATTCTTGATTTTCTTTATCAACAAATTTGAAAGTTTTGGCGTCGATAATAGTAGCAGTGGTACCAGTAGTACCTTGGTCTAATGATAAAATATACATTTTTACTCCAGTATAAAGAGTTAAATAATAGTAAAAAGCTATTCAGTTAATTTTACACCGGGGTTGTGGCCTGGGTAATTACGCACGATGCTGTTAACAGCAATTTCCCATTGTTTTGCTAAAAATGAGTTACTACCCTTTAGAAGTGAAACCGATAGACCGATTAAGATAACAAGTAAAAAGATGAACTCGACAAAGGTTTGCCCAGCTTGATTAAGAATATTTTTCTCTAGCTCTTTGTCTTGTGTTTTTTGCATAGTGCAATCTTACCTAATTAAGTGTATAATACCATTCTAACTGGGGTTAAGAGTTGAGTATACAAAGAAAAAAATTTCCATATAAGATCATTCTGGTAGCTTGTGTACTGGTTTTAGGATCGTTATTTGTAACTGATGACAGTTTTACGACTGCTAAAGTTGCAGGTGTGGATGTTAAAAAGATTCAACATTATGAATCGATGCTCGTTCGACCAGATCTAAAATCAACTGAAGGCAAAACTTTTAAGAAAGAAGAACTTTCTAAAGGTGTTGTTATCCTGAACTTTTGGGCAAGTTGGTGTACTCCATGTCTTGAAGAATTTCCAAGTTTAGTTAGCCTACGTTCTGAGATCAAAGACCCTAAGCTAAAGATCATTGCAATTAATTCAGACGAAGGTCAAAAGCAGCTTAAGAAAATTAAAGATGTCGTTAAAAAGTATAAAGTTAACTTTGATGTTGTAAAAGATGGTCAAGGTAAGTTAACAGATGCATTTATGGTATCTGCCATCCCTGTTTCTATTGTTTACAAAGATGGCCGTGTCGTTGAAGTTGCAAAGGGTTCTAAAGACTTCAATTCGGAAGAATTCAAAGAAAAAATTCGCGAATGGCTTAAATAGAATTCTTATCTACCGCTAGATTTCGTCCCCAATTATAAGTAATTTCAGAAATCGTATTTGTTTTAAATATACTAAAACGAGGCTTAAATCTTTTTATGATTGCACCTTGATCATACTTTCCAACTGCAGCTGCAGCATTTAAAGTAATTCCGGCCCACATTTGAGTCATGTTAATTTTGTACATTGGTGCACAAATTGAAGCTAATAGTAGTAGGTTATCGCAATGGCAAGATCCTGGATTATAATCAGATGCAATTGCCAACTTACACCCACCATCTGCTAATTGCTTTGCATCAGCTTTAGGTTTTCCTAAGAAAATTCCTGTTCCAGGAAGTACTGTTGCAACTGTTTTTGATTCAGCTAATTTTTTAATTCCATCTTCGGTTGTACATAGAAGGTGATCCGTACTCAGAGCACCTAGTTCGCAAGCAAGTATAGCCCCTTTATTATCATTAAATTCATCGGCATGAGTCTTTAATGGTATTCCGTACTCTTGTGCAACAAGTGCAAGTTTTTTCACATCTTCAGAATCGAAATAGCCTTGCTCATGAAAGATATCAACACAATCAATAATATTAAGAGGTGCTACTTCATGAAGTAAAGGAATTACGATTTCATCCATGTATTTTTGTGTTGAATCGTAACTCTTAGGAAGAGCATGTGCAGGCATGAATGTATTAAAGATTTGTATATCAGGTGAAAATTCTTCTTTTAGTTTTGCAATTAACTTAGTCATTCTTAATTCACCTTCAAATGAAAGTGAATAACCAGATTTTACTTCAATTGTACCTACACCGTAACTAGCGATTCGTTTGATTCTTTCTCGACAACTATCAAGAAGTTGCTCATCACTTGTATTATTTGTCCCATTTGAAGTCGCAACAATACCACCACCGGCCTTAGCAATTTCTTCGTAGTCAGCACCATTAAGTCTCATTTGGTATTCATTGGCACGATTACCACCAAAAATTAAATGAGTATGTGAATCGACTATCTCGGGAGTAACAACATAACCTTCAAGGTCTTTTACTGTCTTCGCTTTCTTTAGATACTCTACAGGAATATTTTCGCTATCTCCAACCCATACGATTTCATCTTCTTCAAATACAATTGTACCATGCTGAAGTATTGAGATATCTTCAGCTAGAAGATTGCGGCCGTCTTTTTTTTGGGCCGCTTCAAGAGTTAGGATTTCGTTAATATTCTTGTAGATGATCATTATTGTAATTTTCCTGTATGCTTCTCAACTGCACGTAGTAATTCACCATTTGCAATAAGCGCTTCGATATTATTGATATCGCGATAGAAAACTCTATCTTCAACAATTTTATCAACAGACTTTCTGATATGTGAAATTAACTCTTCAATTGCAGGTGAAGATTTAAGAGGGCGATGAAATTCAATAGCTTGCGAGTTACAAAGTAGTTCAATTGCTAAACATTTCGTAGCATTCTCAATAACTTCATGAAGCTTACGTCCTGAAGTTACACCCATTGAAACATGATCTTCTTTATCTGTTGAAGTTGGAACAGAGTCCACACTTGCAGGATGACATAGGTATTTATTTTCTGATGTTAATGCTGCTGCT
This sequence comes from Halobacteriovorax sp. DA5, assembly GCF_002903145.1. Lineage (NCBI taxonomy): Bacteria > Pseudomonadati > Bdellovibrionota > Bacteriovoracia > Bacteriovoracales > Halobacteriovoraceae > Halobacteriovorax > Halobacteriovorax sp. DA5. The sequence goes on from NZ_PPDJ01000008.1 coordinate 269,463, forward strand.
GTAACGTGAGCAATCATTAACCCACTATTAAGTCCTGATTCAGGAGTTAAGAAAGCTGGTAGATCAGAGAAAGTTGGGTTCATCATTTTCTCAACACGTCTTTCACTGATATTACAAAGTTCTGCTACACCAATTGCTAGATAATCCATGGCCATTGCGATTGCTTCACCATGAAAGTTTCCACCTGAAATAACTTCATCTTCACCTAGAAAGATAAGTGGATTATCTGTAACAGCATTAAGTTCAATTCCTAAAACTTCTTTTGCATGAGAAAGAGTTTGTCTAGAAGCACCGTGGACCTGAGGTACACATCTTAGAGAATATGGATCTTGAACCTTTCCACAATCAACGTGTGAATCTAGAATTTCACTTCCAGCGATAATATTATTTACGTTAATGGCACTTGCAAGCTGACCTGGGTGTGGTTTTAAACCATGAATTTTATGGTCATATGCTCTAAGTGTTCCACGAACACCATCAAGAGTTGTTGCTGCACAAATATCAGCAATACGAACAAGGTTTTCAGTTTTCTTAATTGCTAGCGCACCAAGTGCCGCCATAACAGCTGTACCATTTATAAGAGCAAGGCCATCTTTTGGTCCAAGAACTACAGGCTCTTTCCCAATATCTCTAATAGCAAAGTCTGAGCGAACTTCTTTGCCACCGTATATAACTTCTCCTTCTCCAATTAATGCAAGTGCAATATGTGATAATGGAGCAAGGTCACCTGATGCACCAACTGAACCTTTTTCTGGAACAACTGGAATAATGTCATTATTTAAAAATGCGATTAACATATCGACAGCTTCAATTGAGACACCAGAAAAACCTGATGCAAGACAATTTGCTCTAAGAAGCATGATTGCTTTTGTGATTTCTTTTGAAAAAGGTTTTCCTACACCAGTACAGTGTGAGCGAATTAAGTTTACTTGAAGTTGAGCTAGGTCTTCCTTTTCAATATACTTATCTGATAAAGCACCAAAACCAGTGTTAATTCCATAAACAGGCTTTGCTTTATCGACAATATTTTGTACGTAGGCTTTTGACTTAACCATATTTTCACGAGCTATATCACTTAGTTTAACTTTAACAGTATCTTTTTTTGCAAATGATACTTCGTAAATATCGTCTACGCTTAAGCTGTGTCCATCAATAATAATTTCTTTCATCTTTTTATTCCTGTCTCTTATCTTAATGATTCTATTTGTGTTTGATATTGGTTTTTTTCTTTGCCAAAAATATATGATCCAGCAACGAGGTTGTGGGCACCTTTATCAAGACAAAGCTTTGCAGTGTCTTGGTTGATTCCACCATCGACTTGGATTTGTAATTTCAGGTTATGTTCTTCTTTCATTCTTTTAAGGTACGCAATTTTATCAAGTGAGTTTGGCATAAAGCTTTGGCCACCAAATCCTGGCTCTACTGACATAACAAGTAATAAATCAATTTCCTTCAGCAGTTCTAAAGGAATTGACTCAATATCTGTTGCTGGTTTTAGGGAAAGACCAATACTCTTGTAGTTATCGCGATATTTTTTGATCATTTCAAAATGATCACATTCGATTTCGTAGTGATAAGTTATATTCTCAATGCCTGAATCTTTTAACGCTTCAAAATGAAATGCTGGATTTGTTACCATTAAATGTACATCGAGCGGGATATTTGTAATTTTCTTAATTTGTTTAATCACTGGAATTCCAAATGTTAAATTTGGTACAAAGTGACCATCCATTACATCTAAATGCAGCCAAAGATCCTTAACATCTTCTATTACTGAGATATCAGATATTAGGTTTGTAAAATCAGCTGCTAAAATGCTTGGTGAGATGATTGTTTGCATCTAAATCTCCTTAGCAAATATCGTTAAGAAATTTTGAAACTATCGTATTTGTTAGTAAGTCCGTTGACAGCATCTGTATCACGGCATGCTTTCTTACCTTCAAGTTGAATTACATCTAGTCTGATTGTTGCGTCTTTACATCCAACTAAGATCTTGTTGTCTGCAACTTTAACTTCACCAGCTTGAAGTCCCAAATTATCATATTTAGAAATTTCAATGACTTTTAGACGTTTTTCATTCAAGAAGCAGTAAGTACCTGGCCAAGGTTTAAGTGCTCTTACTTGATTGTGAATTGTATTAAAGTCACATTCATTAAATTTAATATGGCCGTCTTCTTTTTTTAGAGTAGGTGCAAAGCTTACTTTTGCTTCATCTTGCTCATATGAAGTCACTTTGTCATCTAACATATCTACGATGAAGTCGTTAAGTGTTAATGATGCTGCAAACTTTAGACGAGTATAAAGTTGTCCACCAGTCTCTTCAAAAGCAATATTGATTTTTGATTCTTTGACAATATCGCCCGCATCCATTTTCTTAACCATTCTTTGAATTGAAACACCTGTTTCAGTATCACCGTTTAAAAGCGCATATTGAATAGGAGCTGCTCCTCTATATTTTGGTAGGAGAGAAGTGTGGATATTGAAACAACCAATTTTAGGTTTATTTAAAACTTTTGATCCAAGGAATTGGGCAAAAGCTAATACGAGATAAAAGTCTGCATCAACTTCATCTAAAAGTTTAAGAAGCTCTTCATCCTTGTTTATATTTTCTGTTTGATAGAAATTGATTCTATTTTCTTTACAATAAGTAATAACAGGAGGGGATTGAAGTTTTTGTCCTCTTCCTGCAGGTCTATCTGGCATACTAATGACAAGTTTCAGATCAATTTGTGGATGATTGGCCAGAAGTTCTAAACTTGGGCATGAGAAGTCTGGTGTACCAAAGAAAACTGCCTTAAGTTTTTTCACTATCTACCCTTAACCCTTTTCATATATCTCTTCGTTAAGAAGTTTCTTTTAAGAGTTGAAAGCCTTTCAAGAAAAACAATTCCATCGAGGTGATCATTTTCGTGTTGAATACATACTGATAGCAGTCCATCAACTTCTAGAACTTGCTCATTACCTTCGATATCTTGATAAGTTACTCGAATTTGTTCTGAACGTTTTACTTCTTCATAAATCCCAGGAACTGAAAGGCATCCTTCTTCATAAAGAATTTCACCCTGAAGTTTTTCAATTTTAGGATTGATAAAAATTCTCGGATTGAAGTTTGATAATTCTTGATCTTTCGTACCATCAGCACGAGTAATTTCTTTGCTATGAAAATCAATATCCATGACAAAGATGCGATCTGAAACACCAATTTGTGGTGCAGCTAAACCAATTCCAGGGGCATGGTACATTGTAAAAAGCATATCCTTACAAAGCTTCTTTAGCTCGTCGTCAAACTTTTCAACTGGAGATGCCACCTTCTTAAGAACAGGCGCAGGGTAAGTATAAATCTCTAGTTTTTCACCTTCTAGAGTGTAATCTTTTAAAAATTCTTCTGATTTATTCATGGAATTCTTATAGCATGTGTGCGGCGCACAAGTCCAGCTTTCCTCTATTTTTCATTTACGTTAAACGTCTGTTTTTAAAGAAGATAAGTCCGATGACTAAGGTGAATATAAAGGGAACAGAGAATGTTGCTAAGAACGGACTAATTTTCAAGTTTTTACCTAGCTCAATAAAATATGATTGCACTAGCCAATACATAATTGTGAACGCAAAAATAAATGCAACGCTTCGACCAAACGAACTATTACGTCTATTTGGATTGAATATACTCGTGGCCGCAATTAAGGCAAAGATAATGCAAATTAGTCCTTCCGAAATATGCATGTAGAACATAACAAGATATTCGTTTACATTGATTCCATTATTATTTAGCTGAGAAATATAATCATAAAGTCTTAAAAATGTGAGTGTTGAGATATCTGCTTCAATTTTAGCGAACTCTTCAATACTTTCATTCAAGGTGATTGGTAATTCTTCGATTCCAATTTTTGGAAATGATGGCGTTTCAAGCTCGTCAAAACTAGTTCCATTTGTTGGCCACCATCTCTCAGTTCGAGAGTCATAACTTAACATTTTATAAGTATCAATTTTCGTAAGTTCACGATTTTCACTATAGTGATAAATCGTTACCTCGTTTAAAGTATTGGTTTTCTTATCAAAGCTTGAAAATGCAAAGTAGTATTTAGGTGACTTGTACCAAATCTTTCCTGATTTAATTGTTGATGATGAAAGTCCTTTCTTTTTGAAAACTCTAAATTTTTCATCTGGACTGTCTAAGATACTAAATCTTCTCGAGTTAATATAAGGACTAATGTAAGCACTTAGAATAAATTGAAAAATTGCAATATAGATCGATGTTAGCAGTATATCTTTCAAGTAATTCTGACGAGAGTATCCACCAGCAAAAATTGCAACCAGTTCATTTCTACTTTTTAGTTTATTGATTGAAAATAAACTTCCTATCAGACATGAAATTGGAATTACCTTTATGAGAAAACTAGGAAGTTGGATGAAATAACTTAGTAGTACTTCTTTAGCTGTAATATTTTCGCGTAAAAATCCAGTAATTAAATTTCCCAAAGAAAGCAATAGGAGAAGAACAACTGCCGAAGCAGCAAAAAATTTTAGCCATTCTCTTGTAATTAAGTTTCTTACTACGCTCATTTTACGATTTTATAAATTAAATAAATTAGAGGTTTAATTAATAACTTATTAAAAGTGAAATCTAAAGTTTTATTCTTTTGAAATAAGCTAACTATATGTGGTGATATTTCATAGTAACGATTAATGAATACTTGTCCAAGTTTATAACTTGCTATTCCTGGCTTCAATCCTCTAAGTGTATCAAGTAGATCTTCATTATGTGGATATGCATGAGTAGCTAAATAACAATTTTTTGAACGTACATTAATCTTATCATATGCCTGTTGAAAGGCCTTCTTATTATGGGCCTGTCCTGATCTTAAAAATTTCCTAACGATTTGAGCATTTGCATGTTGATATTTGTATCCAATAGAAAATGCAATAAATTGCTGTAGACATCGAAGAGATTCACCGCGAAGTTTCGGGCTTTTATCATATGACTTAGCAAGATTCCAATATGCTTGGCTTATCAAAAGTAGTTCAGAAATATCCTTTTGAGGATCAAACATCTTTGGAGTTAGATGCCTTTCAGTTGTTCGATTATATGCTGCTAAAATCCCAAGATAATGATTAAATTTCTCTACACTGTGTGGAATATCATTTTTTGCAACAAAGTCGAGAGCTTGTTTTAAAGTTTTCAAACGCTCAGTATAAGCATTCTTAACACCTTCATTAAGCTCTTCATCACCATCTTTAGGTTTGTTTTGGGGCTTCTTTGTTGCCATTATTTTACCCCTAGAAGCGATATGATACGGAAAAAGATGTTTCTTTGATGTCTTGTGCTACTTGTTTTAGCTCAATTGAATCTTCTAAACTAATATTTCTAATCGCGAAATTTAGTGTAAGTTTTGGTTGAATCCAGCTTAAGCCAAAACCTGATCCAGACTCCATTGCAATTTTATCGTCATACATTCCTGCACGTAAGTAAAAGTCACTAAGTACTTTGAATTGAATTGCCGCGCGCCAAAGAGAATGCTCTGAGATCTCCTCATTATAGTTTGCACCAGCATCAAGCATAAGTGAGATGTATTGTTGAAACTGGTATTGCATACCAAGCACTGCTTTCGTGTTATTTGGAGATTTTTCAAATGGATCCATTGCTACAAGTCCAAGTGAAAAGTTTTGTGTAATAGCGTGGAAAACACCAATATTTAATTGTTGATACTCAATCTTTTCCTTCACTCCTAGATATACATCTTCACGTTTCATATCCTGGTATGTGAAACCTAGTGCAGACTTTCGACCGATAGTAGAGGCGAAAGAAGTCGAGAGTTGTTTATAGTTTTCATCTCCACTCTTTGCTTTTACATAAGAGATTGAGCCCTTTAGAGCTTTTGAACTATCAGAAGCAATAACTGCGTAATTAGTTGAGTCTCCTAGAGGCGAGTCGTTCATATCGGTATTATCTGCTTTTGTTTGTTCAAGATATAATGAAGACATATTGAAAAAGGCTATTGGTGCAGGATTTAATACTGTAGCTTCATCCATTAATAAAGAAGCAACACCAGCTCCACCTGTGGACTTTAATCGTGTTGTTTTATAGTCCATTATTTTTGCAGATGTATTAAATTGAATTACTAATAAAGTTACAATTAATGAAAGTATTTTAGTCATGTAATATCCTTATTTATAGTCTAATTATAATCATATTTTCGAAATTCGTCATTTATTAGTGATTGACTAAAATACTCAATGTTTTAGTTGTTACGACGAGAATATTTTTTGGTATTATAAGGTGGTAATTTAGGAGATTTATGAAAGTAATAACTATATTGGCAACTGTATTAAGTTTAAATGTTTTCGCAGCAATTCCATCTTTAGAAGGATTAATGAGAAACTCTTCAAATAAGGAATTAGATAAAGAACTAGTTGTTGCTCACGTTGTTGTAAAACGAGTCGCAGCAGATGAAGAATTTGCAACGAGTGAAAATGTGGTTACGAATTATTTTAAATACATGTTTATTACTGCAGAAAACGAAAAAGATTATAAGAAATCATTAGTTATTAGATATGATGATTCTTCTTATCAAGTATCGGGGGTTTCTAATGTAACTGCATATGAAAATCTTGATAGTCTGTTTGGTAAAGACACGACAAAAGATATTCTTCAAAGTTCAATCCTTAGCTACACATTCAATAGTTCATTTGGTTTTAATAAAGTTTTTAAGGCAATCGAGCCAAGTTATAAATCTAACTCTGATTTGATTAATAAGGAAAAGGCTTCTTTAATTGAAGATTACAAAACGTTTCTTGTTAAAAAGAAAGACTATGAGAAAAAAGCCAAAGAGTATGAAGAGTCTGTTGGCGAAGCCCCTGTGTCACCACTTGAGTCTGATAATGATCAAAAACAAGCACAGTTAAAAAGTATCATGAACTCTTCTTTATATAAGGGAAGTAATAATTTAAAACTTGTTAAACGCAATAGAGAATTTGTTTGGGCAATTCAGCTTGATAATATCAAAGGTGAGTTTAAAAATGAAAACCATCAATTAATTTATTTAGATCTAAATACAGATAATGGAAGTTATTCAATTGTTCCAAAAAGTTTTGTTACTTACAATGGTCAGTATACTTTACCAAAGTACATTGAAGTTACGACATCTGATTACCGTTACGAAATAGAAATACCAACATACTATCTTCTAAACTCGACAAATAAGACGATTGCCGATCGAAATCGTGAATACGTAAAGTATCTTGAGCGAAATCAACAAAGACAAGGTACTCAAGTTAATATCGAGGGACAAGAAATTCAGGAAAATATTAATTTATTATTCTAGTTAAGTATCTGTAATTACAGACAAGTAACTAATAGCCTTTAAGTATTTATAAAATTATCCGATATGACTTAAGCGATACTTTAAGTAGGGTAATATATGAAAAAGGCAAATCAATTAAAGTTTTTAATTTGTACACTAGCTCTGGCTTCTACACAGGCCAAGGTAGTATTTTCAGGAATGGGTTCAAGTGGAACTCGTAGTACAAATCAATCAACGGCCGGAACAGTTACAGTTTCATCATCGAGTCAGTCAACTACGATTGAATGTCGTAGAGATGATGCGGTTTCATATGGGTTTATGAAAACACTCCTTTTAGGAGATACTCCAAGTTATACAATTGCAAATGGAAAAATATTGGTAAATCTACCAACTAGAGTTTCAGCGTGTATTAAAGACATAAGTGCGCAAGCTATTACAAACCCTGTTGATAATAATGTTTACTTGAAGTTCAATGTGAAAATTGATTCTAGCCAATATCCTGCTGGTACTCAATCAATCGAAAAAGAATATGAAAAATGTATGGCCCACTTAGCTGGTGGAGACTCTTCATTTTATACTGTCGATAAACTAAGAGAAAAAGGTTATCTTGCATCACCTGTAACACTTGATACAGATCTTCCTGATATTGATACTAATAGAAATTCTGAATTAGTTATCGCCTCTACGAATAAAGATTTCGATTATAAAAATGATATGCCGTTTGGATTAGCAAATGTTGCGCAACATACATCTTTTAGTGATCCGTCATTCAATTGTATGGATTATGCAAAGCCTGCTGAACAAAAAGTAATGGCAAATAAAACTAATGAATATGAACTTCGTGAAGAGGCTATTGCTGCTTGTAACGGAAAAAATCTTACTGATATTTCGAAAAGTCTTAAGAAGCTTAGAAGTGACTCAGGTGGAAACTATGATGATCTAACTAGAATTCTTTCTGGTATTCAACATCAACTTATCAATGAAGAAGTTGAACAAATGGTTTCAAGAATGGAGCAAATTGAAAGTGATATTTCTCCTTCTGTTGAAGATGTTAAAGAAGGTGATAAGTTTGGTGTAAGCAAAGAAGCGAGAAAGAAGCTTCTTCAGGAATACGCAAATCACATGAATAAGTTTTCTAAAGAATTACTTCCAGCTATGAAAGAAGAATTAAAGCATTTAATGGAAGAATATGCAGAGCTAGGTGATAGCGAGGCAGATGAAAGACGTAAAGATCAAATTAATGAATCAATTGAAAAGATTAATGACGTTATTGCTAAGTTTAATCGTCAAAATGAAAATGGTGCTGAATATAAGAAAGTTGTTGAAGCACTTCGTGAAGGCAATATGCAAACTTCAGGTAGAAAGATTTTATCTGGAATTATTCTTGCTCAAGAGTTTTCACATGTAAAACTTGAAGGGACTAATAAAAGAAATGTTGAAGAAGCTGAAAATAATAGTGAGAGAAGTATTGCTCGTCTTAAGCAAGGTACGCTTGCTGATTGGGGTGACGAAGCTCTAATCAGGGCCGGTGACAATTCTCCAATTAAGAGACGTCAGCAAATTCTTAAAGGTATTCAACAAAGAGCTTCTAAAGATCGTCAAAATTATATGACTAAGCTAAATGCTTATGATGATTACATCCAACAGTATGCTCAAGATCTTGCTAGTAGTTATTGTACATCAGGTGGTAGCTATGAAGATTGTATGACTGTTAGAAGTACTTATCTTCCATACATCTATAACCAGTATAGTTCATGGAAGCAAAACTCTTATCAAGATTATAACCAATCTTATAATGCAAAATACGGAGCTGCCTATAATGAGCAGAAAAGCATACTAAGTCGCTTTAATGGTCTTTATAGTAATTACAAGTTAAATGCTATGCAAAACCAATTAGCAGGAGCAACAGCGAGTAGTCCGTTTGATTTATGGACAGGAGCTGACACTTCTTATTCTTCTGGTATTCCTGGATTGAATTTTGATTTCAATGGGGCCGCTGGTGGAAACTTTAACAATAATAATGGTTGGAATAATAATTTTAACTTAATGCAACCACAACAAAGAACACCTAGCAGTTCAACATGGACTAATCCATATCGATAAAAAAAAAGGCTTCCAATCGGAAGCCTTTTTTATTTCTTAAAACTTAATATCTGCACCAAGATAAATTAGGTAAGTATCATTTGTTTCGTTAGGAGTCGCAGTATTTGAGAATGCGTAGTAGTCGCCAACGAAGAAATAACCTAGGTTTGCATTTAGTGTTACTGAAGTATTCCACTTGTAAGAGAAGTTTGAATCAATTTCAAATCCTAGATCATCTGCTTGATCTGCTGCCGCAGTAAATCTCTTGTTCTTCTCATGGTTAATTGCATCTGAACCAGCTTCAGCAACTTTATCGGCCTTTGCCCAAACAACAGAGTTAGTCCAAGACCAAGTTCCTGAATCATATCTGTGAGCAAATTTTGCATAAGAAGTATTTGCAATACCCGAATTAAATACGTTTAGATCAGTATTTGCAATGGCCGCTAAGTTATAGCGAAACATGATATTTGCAATTTGAAAGTTAGGGTTAAGATACATTGCTCCATAAGTTTGGTTATCTGCATCTGAACCTGAAACCATACCAAAATCAAGATGAAATGAGTGATTTGTGTTTAACTTATAAGTGTTATTAAGTAGGAATGCTTTTGCATCAACTTCAGTATCAGTAACACCAGGGTAGATTTCACCCATATCACCAGTCATTAATGGAATTTCTGCTTCAACAGTGTATTTGCCGAAAGTCTTCTTAAGGTAAAGGTCGATCATTGTCACACTAGTTGCACCAAGGTTTGTAGCAAAAGTGTCACCATCTACATCAGTTTCAATTCCAGATGCAGCTCCAGAAGTATTCTTGTTGTAAAGAGCTCCGAAAGTGAATTCTTTATCTAGGTTTTCATATAGTAATGAAATCCCCATCTCTTTAACACGACCAGTTTTTGTAAGGTTATTTGCTTTGATTTTTGAGTAGTAAGGAGAGAACTTAAAGTTACCGATCTTGAAATCAATTGTAATCCCATCTCTCATTGAAGCAAATCTTGATCCTGGAGCATTTCCATCATTATAAATTGCACCCATACCCCAGTTAAACTTTTGGCGACCTACTGTATAAGTTGCTGTATCAGAATAAAATACTGCATTGGCCTGAGTTAGGTTCACAGGATTACTTGTTACTGTATTGAAAGAGTAGCGAGCATTTGCATATGAGTTTAATGGATCTTGAGTCTTTGTTCTTCCATCATTTGAAGAATCACCAAAATTTCCACCGTATCCATAACCTGAAGTTAGTTCAGCATTAATCGTTGTTGAGTCATTTACAATGATTGTTGGCTGAAGCTTAAAAATATAAGTTTGAAAGTTCGATGAGTCAGGATCAGCATCTGTCATATCAAATGCTTGGTCACCATTATCAAGTGGTCCAGCACCTTGCTGAACTGAACGATTATAATCACCTAAAGAATGTAGGTCTGTTTGTAGTTCACCATGCCAGTCAATTGGTAGTGCCAGAGTAGAAGTAGCTAAAGTGGCAAGAATTGCGGCCTTATTTAAGTTGTTTAACATAAGTTGTTATTCCTTTTATAATTTAACAAAATTGTACTGAAATAATATAAGATGACTTTATATAACGTCAAAAAAATAGGTGTATTCAAAGGTGCTTAATAAACGAATAAAGATATTATTATTCTTGATGGTTGGATTATTTGGCTTGTGTGTCATTTATTCCATAAATACAATCAATGACGCAGACTTAACTAGAATTATTACTCCTAAAACACCTGATACGAATTCGAAAACTATTCTTTTTGAAGAGGGAAGTTTTGTTAAGAAACGTGACTTCTTATTTTTTAAGGCCAATTCACGTGATGAGAGATTTAACTCTGTCTTTTTTGAGAAGTTTGACGATGAAAAGAGGTCAATTCTAAGTGTGAAAGAAAGCTTCGAGTTAAATTCTATTAGAAGTAATGATTGTAATTACAACCGCTGTCTTCAATATAAAATTAACTTTTATAATATTCCTATTATCTTATCTAAAGGTCTTATTGGTATTGAAGATTTTCGTTTTCTTGATCACATAGGTATTGATTATATTTCTATCATTCGTGCGATAATTGCAGATATTAAAGCTGGTGCTCTTGTACAAGGTGGATCAACACTGACACAACAACTAGTAAAGAATATCTATTTTACAAATGAGAAGTCATTTAGCAGAAAGATTAAAGAAGCTATCCTGGCCGTTTATATTGATTTTAAATTCGATAAGTCAGCAATACTAGAAGCTTATTTCAACGAAGTGTATTGGGGAAGTCTTGGTGGAATTAGAATAAAAGGTGTGAACACAGCAGCTGTTTTATATTTTAATAAACCTATTTCTGAGTTAGATCCTTATGAATCAGCTATATTGGTCTCAATGTTAAAAGGGCCAAGTTATTATCATCCTATCTATCGTACAGATCGTCTTAGAGGGCGTGCTGATTTTATTTTTAATAAATTACAAAGCTTAGATCTTTTTGATCAAAACACAGATTATCAGTGGTCTGATGAGAAGTGGGAAAATTGGAAAAAACAATTATCTGTTTTTCAAGATGACTCATTTTATGAAGCGATATATTTGACATCGACTCGAGTTAATAAAGATCCAATGCTTAGTGAATTTCGATTTTTTAAAACAGTCTTAGCTTCTAAAAATCTTTTAAGAGATCTGAAAGGGATCGAAGAGAACTTGGCGGTTAAAATTGCTTTTGGAAATCCAAAGCATAAAAGTTTCTACTATTCTAAATTTGAAAGAAATGTTGATAAGGCCTTCAAAGAGGAACGTCATGGTGTAGGTTCAACACTAAAGCCAATCCTGTTTCAAATATACCTTGAGCAGGGCCATAAAATAGATGATTTAGTTTCAACGGAGCCGATAACTTTAGATCTTGTTAGTGGAAAGTGGACACCCTCGGAATCTCATACACCTTCTGCGAGTGAGTATCCTATTTCTCAAGCTTTACAAGAGTCCTTAAATAATCCAGTTGTTAGATTGGCCCATGATATTGGTTTTGAAAAAGTTGAAGTTATATTGAAGGATAAGATTAAACATCTTAAAACACCGTTGGCCCAATATCCTGCCCAGCTTCTTGGTGCCATTGAATTATCAGTTGATGAGCTCTATCAATTATATGAAGACTTTATGCTTGCGCAATGTCGAGTAGGGGCCGGAGTGTACGAGTCCCTTGCAGATCCAAATCAAACGACAATTAGAAGAATGGTAAAGCCAGCGCTTAAGCAACAACATTTCTTCGGGAAAACAGGAACATCTAATAATGGTTTTGATAATCTCTTTGTCGGTTATGATGGACATGATCTTTTTACGATCTGGGTCGGTTATGAAGGTGTTCGTACAAATAAGAAAGGTTTAAGATTATACGGAAGTACGACAGCTTTCAGACTTTATCAGGAGATTATTCTGTATTCAGGCCAACGAATTGCGTCTTTGGCATGCGAATAAGTAGGCAAATTTAAAAATTTCTTGTCAAAAATAAGAAACTAGCTTATATATTACATACAAATCTACATTGCTGGGGTATCGACAAGTGGCTAAGTCAGCAGATTTTGATTCTGCCATTCGAAGGTTCGAGTCCTTCTACCCCAGCCATTTTCTCACGGATCAGAGAAAGGAATAAGATCATGAAAAGGATCGTTCTCGTATCAGGCACGTCAAATCCAAAGCTTTCTTCCGATATCTCGAAAATCTTAGATGTTCCGTTAGTTGACCCCCAAGTTATTAAATTTGCCAATGGTGAAACATTTTGTGAAATCGAACAAAACGTTCGTGGTGCTGATGTCTTCATTATTCAATCAACATGTGCGCCGGTAAATGATAATTTAATGGAGCTTCTGATTATGATCGATGCTCTTAAGAGAGCGTCAGCGTCTTCGATTACAGCAGTTATTCCTCATTACGGATACTGTCGTCAGGATAGAAAGGCATCGCCGAGAACTCCTATTTCAGCAAAGCTGGTTGCCGATCTTATTACAGTTGCAGGCGCTAGTCGTGTTATTACAATGGACCTTCACTCTGGACAGGTTCAAGGTTTCTTTAATATTCCATTCGATAATATTTTTGCTTCTCCTGTTCTTCTTAGTCATATTAAAAGAGAACTTGTGACAGAAAATACGATCTTTGTTTCACCAGATGCTGGTGGAGTTGAGCGTGCTCGCCATTACGCTAAAAAGTGTAAGTGCGATATCGCTATGATCGATAAGCGTCGTACGGGAAAGAACGTTGCAAAGGCCATGAATATTGTGGGTGATGTAAACGGTAAGGACTGTATCATCTTAGATGATATGATTGATACTGCAGGAACACTTATCGAAGCTTGTAATGCTCTAAAAGATAATGGTGCAAGAAGTGTTGTGGCATGTGCTACGCACCCTGTATTTTCTGGGCCTGCTATTGAGCGCATCAATAAAGCAGAATCTTTAAATAAGGTTCTTGTGACAAATACAATTCCTCTGAGTAAAGAGGCGCGTGAGAGTGGAAAAATAATTTCTGTCTCGGCCGCTGAAATATTGGCCAAGTCGATTCATCGCACGTTTAATAACGACTCAGTTAGTTCATTATTTTTATAAACGGGTAACCTATGAATTATTTAATTGTTGGACTTGGAAATCCAGGTTCAGAATATAAAGGTACCAGACATAATATTGGCTGGGACGTAATGAATTTTATCAAGCCAATCAAGGACTTGCCTTTTAAAGAGAAATTTAAAGGAATTTGGTCTTCGTTTGAAACGGATGAAGATAAGTTCTACGTGTTAATGCCTCAAACTTATATGAATCTAAGTGGTGAGAGTGTTATTCCTTTTGCTCAATACTTCAAAATCGAACCAGAAAATATTTTAGTTATTCACGATGAATTAGATTTACCGTGGGGAACTGTTGCCTTTAAAGATGGTGGTGGCCTTGCGGGTCACAATGGTCTTAAGTCAATTGCAGGACAATTAGGTCATAACAATTTTAAGCGCTTACGTATGGGGATTGGACGTCCACAACATGGAAGTGTATCTGATTGGGTTTTGGGCCGCTATTTTGGTTCGGAGGCTGACTTTATTGACGATTACTTAGAAAAAGCTTCAAAAGCCGTTGAATGTTATGTAAAAAGTGGCTTTAAAACAGCGATTCAAAGATATAAAAAGAAACAATTACTAGATTTAAGTAAATAGATATCAGGAGAAAATAATGGCCCTAAATTGTGGGATTGTAGGACTTCCAAACGTTGGTAAATCAACGATTTTTCAGGCTCTAACTTCGGCTCCAGCTGAAGCAGCTAACTTTCCATTTTGTACAATCGAACCAAATATTGGGATTGTAAACGTTGGTGATATTCGTATGCAAAAAATTGCGGAAATCATTGGGCCACAAAAAGTTATTCCAACTATTGTTGAATTTGTTGATATTGCAGGTCTTGTAAAGGGTGCTTCAAAAGGTGAAGGTCTTGGTAACCAATTCCTTGGAAATATTCGTCAAGTAAATGCAATTGTTCACGTTGTACGTTGTTTTGATGACACTAATGTTATCCACGTTCACGGTGAAGTTAATCCAGTTGATGATATTGAAACAATTAATATGGAACTTGCTCTAGCTGACCTTGAAGTTGTTCAAAGAAAGCAAGCAAACCTTCCTAAGTTAATGAAAAACCAAAATAAAGAAATTGCATCAAAAGCAAAGATGCTTGTACCTGTTCTAGAAAAACTTACTGCTCATTTAGAGCAAGGTTTTGCTGCACGTACTCTTGAGATGGATAAGGAAGATATCGAGTTAACTCGTGATCTTAACCTAATTACTCTTAAGCCAACTCTTTATCTATGTAACGTAGATGAAGAGAGTGTTGATGAAGATAATGACTATGTAAAAGCAGTAAAAGAATTTGCACAGAAAGAAGGTTCTCGTGCAATTAAGATTTGTGGAAAGCTAGAGTCTGAAATTGCGGCACTAGAAGATGAAGCAGATAAGAAAGACTTTATGGAAGCTGCTGGAATTGAAATTTCTGGTTTAGAAACGCTTACTCATGAAGCATATAATATGCTTGGTCTTCGTACATATTTTACGGCCGGTGTTAAAGAAGTTCGTGCTTGGACTTTCAAAGAAGGAGCTAAAGCTCCTGAAGCTGCAGGTGTAATTCACTCAGACTTTGAAAGAGGATTCATTAAGGCAGAGATTTATCACTATGATGACTTAATTGCTAATGGATCAGAGGCGAAGGTTAAGGAAGCCGGAAAGCTTCGTATGGAAGGTAAAGAGTACATCGTAAAAGACGGTGATATTATTCACTTCCGTTTTAATGTTTAAGCACCCGCAGCATTGATTGCCCAAAGGCAATCTATTGGCTGCGGTGCTAGCGCAGTCGCTTGTAATGATGACTGTAATAAACTAAATGAGCTTTAGCTTATTTATGTTTCCTCAGCGTAAACTTATTTGAGAATAATTTACAAAAAAGGCTTCCAATAGGAAGCCTTTTTTATTTCTATAATTGAGATGATATTTCACGTTTCGCTTCCTTCTTAGGAAAGGCATTAAAAGTAGAAGCTACACTCTTTTCTAAAATATAATTATCCTTCATTAGATTATAGAAAAAGAAATTTCGGTAAATAAGCTTTACGTATAAACGAGTTTCTTTATATGGAATTTGTTCAATTTGAAAAATAGGATCTTCTACATCCATAAGATTCTTTGCCCACTTTGTTACCTTGTGTGGACCTGCATTATATGAAGATAATGCATAGATTATATTTCCATCAAACTTATTAAGTAGAGACTTAAAGTAGCGTACACCAGCATCGATATTTCTATGTGGAATTAAGATCTCGTCTGTTTTTCTAAAATTAGTCATCTGTCTTGCCGTAGCTGGCATAAGTTGCATTAGTCCTAGTGCGCCTACTGCTGAACGTGCGTTCGGATTGAATGCGCTTTCTTGTCTGATAATCGATAAAACTAGAAGCGGGTCAATTTCAGCATTTACATCTTTAATCTTATCAAGATGTAGAACCGGAAAGAGAGTCGTAATATCAATTTTTGAAGGCCTTATGAGATTTAAGTCAATTGTCCTTGAGACGAGTTTGAAACTCGATAAAAAATCGCCACTTTCTTTGAAATGATGAAGAAAGTAATTAAATATAGCCACACGTTGTTCTTCTAATGGAAGAGAGTCTAACTTGGCCCTATTGATAATATCAGTTTCAGGATTGAAACGGATAAATTCATAAATTAACTTATCAACCTTTCCGACAAATTTTAACTCATGCCAAATATTTGATTCTTTAATATTTCTTTGTTTGGCCTGGGTGAAGTCCGCTAATTCTAGTTTGGGAAGATTAACTGTATTCTTATGGAAATAAAGTGATTTAACATAATTCTTATCAAACTCAGGAAGATAGTCCTGGGCAATAATTGAATAGAAGCTTAATGGGTTTCCATTAATCATTAATTTGAATAAGTGTTTTGCAAGGGATTCATTCCCATCTTTCATATAACTATAAGCAATCCAAAATTTTGTCTTAGTGTATAGATTAGAAAACTCATCTATTAATTTATAGTTTTGTACTGTTACGATACTTTCCTTATAGTTTTCATTTTTTATTGAATTCCAAAGTAGAAGGAAGAGTGATTCATTTTTTGATTCATCATCATAACTAATCTCATATGAGCGTGCAAAGTAACGATTGGCATTGGCAATATCATCATTATTTAAAAGAAGTTTTCCAATATAGCGAACACGTTTCCATGAAGACTTTTTATAAATATAGTCTTCATTGGCTTTTTCAAAAGTTAAAAACTTTGAAAGTTGTTCATTGATATTTGCTTTCTTTTTCTCATTATTTTTTACTAGATTTTTTAATTGGCGATATTGTTTTATAAATTCGTTCGTAATGGTTAATTTGTTCTTCTTAATTCTATGTAGATTATTTTGGAATAAAAGAGTGATATCTTTATCAAAATCTATATGTGAATAAAGCTTAGAATCAATCTTTAGCCCATTGATCAAAGTTATTTCGATAAGCTGTTTTTTAATATGTTGATAAATTTTAGATTCTTTATCAACTTCTTCTAGTTTACTAATGAAAAGTGAGTTTCGAGATGTTGCAAGATATTGAATGGCCTTAGAGAAGTTTTCATCATCAGCAATAATATCATTGTAATACTTATCGTTAATTAAATAATTAACAGTGTGAAAACAGTAATTTCTAATATTTGAAACAAATTCATCCTCAACGCGATTTGTTCTGTGACTTTTAATATTACATGAAAAATACTTATCTTTTTTTAGTGATGTTTTTAGATCACTTAAAAACTCCAAGTGAGTGAGATAATTTTTAAAGATACCACCATCTTTAATGGCCTTAATTGCATTATTGATTTTATGATTAGGTAATTTCTTTCTTTTTAAAATGCGTTCAATTTCTGAGATGTGACGTGCAGCTGTAAGCTCTTTGTCTTTAAGAGAACGAGAATCTTTAGCAAAGCTTGTAAATGACAAGCTTGCCGTTAACGATAAAAGAATAAACTTCTTACCCAATAAACTCATTGAAACGACCTTCCATACTTTTTAACTTAGTGACTACATCACTTAAGATTAATTTTTTATCGTCAGGTACAACTTGTTGTAGGTTCTTTAAATAGTTACAGATTTCATCAATATAAACAGTGTCTTCCTTAAAATGAGTTTGGAAGTACTCAACTGTTAAATTAACTTCATCTGCGACATCTTGAAAGTAATCACCTTCTCTAAATGAAAGCTTTCTTTCAAACCCTGTGTGTCTTAGTCCAGCAAGATATTGTTTTAATTTATAAAGTGGGCCTGCAACTTTGTGAGTAAAGAAAATACAAACTACAAAGATGAGGATCCCAAAAAATGCTTGGCATAAAATGAGAAAGTTTAAAAGATCACTCTTCATTGTTGCAATATGCTCAGCAGATTGTGGAAATTTTTCTGAAATATTAGTTAGCACTTGGTAAATAACAAGTGGATAGAATGCACTTAGTACTAGAATTACAATACAAATTAATGCACTGAATCTCAGCTGAAATTTAGAGTCGACTATGATTATGGAACGCTTATATGGCTTAGACACAATTTCTCCAAACTTTAATTTAGTTTCTTTAGTAATTATAACATCTTATGAATTTTGTTGTAGGGCAAAAATTTGCTTTACTCATTGAATAAGTGCCCAATATTTAATAGAATTCACGCATAAAACGATAAAAAACTGAGAGAATTAGTATGCTAAATATTGAAATAGTTAAAAGTAAATTAGTTGAGGTTAATAACCCAAACACTGGAAAATCCCTATTAGATGAGAATCGTTTCAAGGATATTGCAATCGAAGATAAGAAGCTTACGATTGTTTATAATCGTGATGGCATTACTCCTGCACAAAAACGAGATATTGAGGATTCAATTGTTAATTCTCTTTCAGCTATTGTTAGTGAAGATGATCTCTTCATTAAAACTATTTCTACTCAAGAAATGCCAGCTCAGCAACAGCAAAAGCCCCAACAACAAGGTGCGAAGTTAGAAGTCGGTCACGCTAAGGCTGCACCTCAAAAACGTGATATTCCGGGCGTGAAGAAGATTATCGCTGTTTCATCTGGAAAGGGTGGTGTTGGGAAAAGTACAGTTTCTGTAAACTTAGCTCTATCTCTTAAAAACCAAGGAAAGAAAGTAGGTCTACTAGATGCCGATATTTATGGGCCATCTATTCCGATGCTTCTGGGTCAAAGAGATGCGAAGCCTCTTGCAACTGATGATAAGAAAATTGCCCCTATAGAAGCACATGGAATTAAATTCATTAGCTTCGGTTTATTCATTGAAGAAAAAGACGCTGTAATCTGGCGTGGGCCTATGCTCGGTGGGGTTCTAAATCAATTTCTTTTTGATGTTGATTGGGGTGAGCTTGATTACCTAGTATTAGATCTGCCTCCAGGAACTGGTGATGTTCAGTTATCAATTGCTCAAACTTTAAATCTAAGTGGGATTGTTGGTGTATCAACACCACAGGATGTTGCTCTACTTGATTCTAGAAAAGGCTTCAATATGTTTGAACAGGTCAATATTCCTGTTTTAGGACTTATTGAAAATATGAGCTACTTCGCACCAGATGATATGCCTGAGAAGAAATACTATATTTTCGGTGAAAAGGGTGGAGCTGATATCGCAAATGAGCTTGGTTATCCATTCTTAGGTGAAATCCCTATTGAAATTGCTTTACGTGAATCTTGCGATAATGGTGTGCCTTACATGTCTAATAATTCATACGAAAGTAGACCAGTATGGAAAGCATATTCCGGTATTGCAAAAAAGATCATTGAAATAGAAAATAATGATGGTGAGGGGAAAGGTTTTTTCTCAAAAATTTTCAAAAGGTAGAAAATGTCCATCATACAGAAAATAGAGGAGCAATGCTCTTTTAATTTCACAGGCAGAATCAATATTCTTAAAAGGGCCGATCGTCAGTTCCTAGGCGTTATATATATTAGCGAGGGAATTGTTGTTGCGGCCCAGTTTTCTAAGAAGACAGGCCTTAAAGCCTTATACTCGTTAGTAATTTTTGAAATGGATCATATCGAGGAGTTCACTCTTGTGGCCGAGCCAGAAGTTGTTTCTGAGAGTGACTACGAATTCAAACTAAAATTTAGTGAGTTAAAGTCGAATATTGAAAATGCTTATTCTCAGCATTTAAAGGCTAAGTCCCTTCGTCCACCAGAAAATATTCACATTTTGATCAATCCTGTGTTCATAAAAAATGGAAAAAAGACTGGTGCAAATGAATTTTTACTATTAAAAACTATAGCTGAATACAGCAAGGTTAAAGATATTTATAGCAATTGCGAATTATTTGATTTTGAAGTCACCCAAGCATTAGTAAATCTAAGAAAAATGGGCGCCTTGAAGGTCGTAAAGTAGGAGTTTTAAATGAAAGATCAAACGCATAACCAAGGCAACCTTAAAGAGCTTAAAGTTATGATCGAAGAAAACGTTGTTACCTCTTTTGAGTTAATGTCTCAGAATACTGGGATTGAGCTTGAAGAGCTTATTGTAGTCGCTCTAAAGCGCTTTAGAGCTTCTCATAGTGACTATGAGAAGAAGACTTTCCAAGTTGATTAATTCTTATTCATATTAGAGTAGGCACACCCCTGGGGTGTGTTTACTTTTTCTACAGTGTTAAAAGTTTAACAGTCTAATACCTAAACAATTCAATAAATTCCATTAAATACGAACGCGTTTTCAGTAAGTTAGCAAATATACGTATTTGTTCAATTTGGCATGAGTGTTGCTTCTATATATGCATATAGGTTTTAGGAGCACTGTATGAAAGCAACAGCTATTTACAAGAAATTCATTATCGCATCAGTACTATCAGGATCATTCCTTGTATTCGGTGGTATCTATCAAGGGATTTCAGTAACTGATAACTCATTTATGCAACAGAAAGATATTTCTTTTGAAAAGAGAGTTGATGAGAGCGTTGATCGTATCGTAGCTTCATCTGATCGTGAAAAAGTATCTGTACAATACTTACCTGTTGCAGAGTATGCACAAATTATCGACGGTAAATGGGAAATTGTAAGAGTAGAGAATCACGAAGGAAATGAAATTTTTAATGAGAAGAAAGCAAACTCTAAAAGAGTAGTTGATATGAAGTTAATTGGAACTGGTCTAGTTCAACTTAACGATAATAATGAGTACACTTTTGATGTTTCTTTCCTACACGAGAATAATAAAAATATCTCAATCTTTAGAGCTTATGAAGATGGATTTGAATTAATTGAAGCAAGAAGAGTTTTAGAAGCAAATAATGAAGTAGCTACTCAAGATGTTATTGTTGATGAAGCTTTAGAAGAAGCAGCAATGATTAATGAAAATGAGAGAAAAGAATTTATTATCGAAAGAGTAGTTCTTCCTCAATTAAATAACGAGCTAATTCGTGGTGAAGATAAGATTGAAGGAAGTGTTACAGTTGGACCAAATGGTGTTCAAGGTCTTTACTTCAACGTATTCGATAAAGATATTAATGAAGTACTTGGTGATATTAAACTTAAAGATGGAAGTGCATTTGAAGTTGAACTTCAGGGACAACTTTCACACGGAGTATTTGCTAGAAATGGTGAAAATGGATACCGTCTAAGATTTACAACTGGTCCATATGCTGGTGGGTTAATTAACTTTGTAACTTACGATGAGCTAGAAAGAGTAAATGCTGAATTCGAAAGCATGGAAAGAGCAAAAGAAGAGTCACGTTTTGAAAGATCTCTGACAGAAGAAGGGTCATTTGAAAACGATATTAACTTAGCTCAAGGTAATGTTAGCGCTGAAAATAATGAAAAACAAAATGTGGAAGAAGTTGAAGAAGAAAGATACGAAGAAGAAGTTCTTGTAGACGATCCAGCTGAAAGATTTGAAGAGCAAAAAGAACTTGAATACGAAAGACAAGAAGAATTAGACAGACAAGGTTACGGATTCTAATCCATAAATATAAAGAGAGAAGAGAAGAAAAACAAAGGCCCTCAAAATTGAGGGCCTTTTTTATGTATTATATATGCGAAGTTTTTTTGCTCCTGAGACGAACCGCTCGGGCTTTATGGTTACGATGACCTGTATGTCTGCTAGAGGCAGGAGCCGAAGCAGACTGAACCCTCGCTCTCGATCAGAATGTGCTCCTTGCATGGGGAGCTAGCACCGCAGGGAGTAGATTGATTATTGCACAAACTTTCCCATAGGCCTAGAGACAACAAAGCCGGGCTTGAACCCGGCTTGTTGAATATGTAATTCATTTCATTGCACTGAGGCCTAGCACCGCAGCCAATAGTTTGCCTTTGGGCAAACAATGCTGCGGATGCTTAAAGAACTTTTTTAAGTTCTTCTTTAAGAATTGGAACGATTTGGAAAAGATCTCCAACAATTCCGTAGTCAGCTTTAGTAAAGATTGGCGCATCTGGGTCAGTGTTGATTGCAACGATAACCTTAGATGTTCTCATCCCAGCTAAGTGCTGAATAGCACCTGAAATACCACAAGCGATGTAAAGAGATGGAGCAACTGTTTTACCAGTTTGACCAACTTGCATTGCGTGTGGAGCATATCCTGAGTCTACAGCAGCACGTGAAGCACCAACTGTTGCACCAAGAACTTCTGCTAGTTCTTCAAGGATCTTGAAGTTTTCTGCAGATTTCATAGCACGACCACCAGATACGATGACATTTGCTTCTGTCAGGTCTAGCTTCTCAGAAGCACCCTTAACGATTTCTTTGATTGCAGCTTTGATGTCACCAGCGTTAGCAGCAACTTCATTTGCAGCACCTGCACCAGCAGTTGGAGCTTCTGGCATACCAAGAGCGTTAGGTCTTACAGTTACGAAACCTGGCTTAGGTCCGTCTAGTTCTACTTTAGCTAGAACTTTACCAGCAAATAGTGGTCTTGTTCCTGCAAAGTTGTCACCTTCCATTACAAAATTTGTAACTTCTGATGCCATACCTGCATCAAACATACCAGCTAGTCTTGGCATAAGGTCTTTTGCTAGAGAAGTTGCACCAGCAAATACGTAATCGTAGTTTGAACCGATAAATTCTTTAAGTGCATTAGCGTATCCTTCTGGAGAATACTTATCTAGGTTTGCACCTTTTAGGTTGTGAACATTAGCAGCACCATACTTTGCAAGATCTGCAGTTGCATTAGCACCCATGTCACCAACGATTGCTACGTCAACAGTGTGACCAGCAAGTTTTCCTAAGATTTCAAATGTAACAGACTTAACTGTTTCACCACTTGTTTCAGAAAATACTAATATCTTTGCCATTTTAATAATCTCCTTAGATAACTTTAGCTTCTTCTCTTAAAAGCTTAACAACTTCAGCTACAACACCTGCTTGAGCAGCTTCGTCCATTGCATCAAACTTCTTCCCAGCTGGTTTTTCTGGTGGAAGTTGGAAACCAGAATACTTAACACGACGATCGTCAGCAGATACACCTACATCTGAAAGTGAATGTTGAGCAAGAGGCTTTCTCTTAGCTTTCATAATCCCTGGAAGAGAAGCATAACGTGGGCTGTTTAGACCTTTGTTGGCCGCAATTAATACTGGAGCAGTTACTTCGTAAACTTCTAGTGCTCCACCTTCAACTTCTCTTTTAAGAGTATATGAACCACCTGCTTCTTCACAACCGTCTACAACAGTTACTGAAGGCATTCCTAGCATTTGAGCTAGAAGTTGTGGAACTTGAAGACAGTCGTCATCAATTGCTTGTTTTCCAGTGAAGATAACATCTGGAGTTTTTCCAGATTTTTCAATAGCACCTTTAAGTGCTTTAGCTGTCATATATGAATCTAAGTTGTCATCAGCTTCAACTAGGATTGCATCGTCAGCACCCATTGCTAGGGCAGTTCTTAGAGCTTCAGTGTCTTTAACACCACCAACTCTTACTACAGTAACAGTAGAACCACTGTTTGCAGCTTTAGTTAATAGAGCTTGCTCTACTGCAAATTCATCATATGGATTCATGATCCACTTGATAGAACTTGTTTCGATATAAGATCCATCACCATTTGGAGTAATTTTAGTTTCCGTGTCTGGAACTTGTTTAATACATACAAAAATGTTCAATTTTAGCTCCTTGTAAAAATTTCTTTAGCAATAACTAATCTTTGTATTTGTGAAGTGCCTTCATATATTTGAATGAGTTTGGCGTCTCTCATTATTTTTTCAACTGGATATTCTTTACTATAACCGTAGCCACCAAATACTTGTACAGCATCAGTTGCTACTTTCATAAACATATCAGCGGCTTTAGCTTTTGAGTATGATGAAAGTTCTGGATTTGGTTTTCCATTATCAATTGACCACGCAGCCTTTTGAACAAGTAGTCGAGCTGCTTCAATTTCAATTCCCATGTCGGCGATCATCATTTGAATGGCCTGATGACGAGATAGTGGAACACCAAATTGTACTCTCTCCCCAGCATACTTAACCGCATGATCCATAGCACATTGAGCTCCACCTACTGCGGAACTCGCAACCATAGGTCTAGAGTGATTTAATGTTGCCATTGCAATTGGCCAACCTTGACCAAGACCACCTAAAATATTCTCTTTTGGAACTTTTACGTTTGTAAAAGTCACTGCTCTAGTATCAGAACAACGATGTCCCATTTTATTTTCTTTTTCACCAAGCTCAATTCCCTCGGACTTTCCATCAATAACAAGTGCCGTAATACCTTTGTGCTTAAGTGTTGTATCAGTTGTTGCATAGACAACAAAAAGATCTGCATATCCTGCATTTGTGATCCACATCTTATTTCCATTTAATAAGTAGTGATCTCCACTTTCTTTTATAGTTGTTTTGATACCCGCTGCATCTGACCCATAGCCTGGTTCTGTTAAGCAGAAAGCTGCAATTTTATAATCTTCAGTAAAAGGAGTTAAAAATCTCTTTTTTTGTTCTTCATTCCCACCAATAACAATTGGTAGAAGTGCAAGATCATTTGCCATGATTGCGGTATTCATTCCTAGACAGCCATAGGCAAGAGCTTCAGTAATGATCATTGAATCAATAGTAGAAAAACCTGCACCACCATATTCAGCTGGAATACAAGTATTAACTAAACCAAGCTCCCAAGCTTTGCGAAGAATGTCCAAAGGCATCTGTGCCTTTTCATCATATTCGCCAGCTTTAGGCATCATCTCATTTTTTGCAAATTTCATTGCAAGTTCACGAATTTCTTTTTGCTCGGAAGTTAATTCAAAGTTGATCATGATGGAACCTATTGTTCTAAAGATAATGTGACATTATTATAGATAGTTTTTCAGTATTTAGTAAATAGGTAATAAAGGCTTAAGATAGTGTAATAAAACACCTTGGTACTATTTGAGTGGTGTTGCATCATTATGCTTCAATTCAGCAATTTCAAAATATGATTTGTATTCGCTATAGCTCGGTAAATCCTTCAAGGGCTCGAGCACAAAGCTTCTATTTCTAAATTCTTTATGGGGTATAATTAAGTTCTTTGATTCATATTTTAATTTATCAATAAAAATAATATCGATATCAATCTCTCTAGGGCCCCAGTGATAGCGTCGTTTGCGACCAAGTTTATTTTCGATTTCTTTTGCTATGTGCAAAAGAGCTTCTGGCTCTATGTTTTGGGATGTCTCAATTTCAAGAGCAATATTATAAAAATTTGGCTGATCTTGTGGCCCGTATGGTGGGGTTTCGAAAATCCTACTAATAAATGATTTGGCATCTAGGGCCAATTCGATTTCTTTAGTTGCGCTAAGAAGAATCTCTTCTTTATTATTTAAATTTGAGCCGAGACTGAAGATTATTTTCATTAGTTCGAAGACTTTTTAGATTCTTTTTTTGAATCTTCATCTGAGCTTTTAGATTTAAGCTGTGACTTAGGTCTTAGTACTTTTTTATTTTGCTCAATGAATGAAGGAAAGTTATCATTCTTTGGCTTGGGAGCAGTTTTTACACCACAAGAAGTTAGTGCAAAAGTAGTAAAAAATAATAAAAACTTAGAACTCAAGTGCAAGACCTACTCCCATTACATCTGTTCCAATATCAACCCTTAAAAACCATCCAGGTACTAATCTTTTAAATCCTGTTGCACCAAAAACAAACTCATCTTGCTCAACACTTGCAACGAGGTCAAGTTCTCTTTGGGCTTGGTCTGAACCAACTTTAGAAACGTCACCAGCACCAGGACTATCAGCAGTTGCAAATTTATATCCAACATATGGCATAAATACTGTGTATAAAGGACCTTCAAATGAGTACTTTGCTCTGAAGATATACTGATTTACTGCTGTATCTATATCATCTGCAGGGAAAGCACGAATAAGATGACGACCAATAAAGCCTTCGATCCAAATATTTTTTTCAACTTGAAAAGACCATGCGGCATTATATTGAGTATTTGTATCTTGCTTTCCGGCAGTGTTAAATCCATCCACAAGACCGATACCAACAGAGGCGATATTATCATTTTTAATGACACCTGTTTGTTGACTTTCATCACCATACAAGTCTTCCTCTAGTAATGTCGTATCATCATAAAGAGATTCTGAATCAGTGATTTTAAATTGATCATCTTGATTGTCAGCGGGCTTACCGTAAGCTGAGTCATCGCCACGTAAGATTTGAACATCTTGGTTTACAAAGAAATTTTTAAATAATTCTTCATCGTACACTTTTGTGACTTTAACAGCTGCTTGATTCTCTTCTTGTTTCGGAACAACTCCACGTGCAACAGGTACCTTATTTATTAAGATAGTAATGTAGTCACCTTTTGCGAAGCTATCTTGACTATTACTGACAAGAATAATTCTTTTGGTTCCAGAAATTTTCAATAGCTTTTCATTAGCTAGTTCAAAATTAGCTGCATTTGAGAAATCATTAACCGCACTTTGAGAAAGAGCAGTAGTTGATAAAAATAGTAAGAATAGGATCATTATATTCTTCATACGGAAAAATTGTACATCGCATGAAGAAATTAGTCTAGGCGGTTAAAATTTAAATATCTATTTAAAAGTAACCGAAGGGAATTACATATAATTGTTACTATTTAAAAGGGGTAATATACCATGAAGAAGATATTCTTATTATTATTAGTTTCGGCACTAACTTTCACTTCATGTTCAAACAATGAAAAGAAAGAAGGGGAAGTAGCAGCGGCTGAACAATCTGAAGAGATTTCAATTGATGATTCTGACTTCGTTGTTGATGCGAATGAAGATCTAAATCAACTAGAAGAAGCAACAATGCAACCGACCGATGAATCAGTTGCTGTTCTTGGAAGTGAAGCACCATCACCAACAGATGAAATTCTTCTTGAAGAAAATGTAGCTTTAGAAAAAGATGTTATTGTAACTGCATCTGATTACTATGAAGTTCAAAAAGGTGAAACACTAATGTGGATTGCTTTTAAGCTATATGGTGACTATAGAAAGTGGCGTGATATCCAAGCGATGAATCAAGAAGCTTTAGCCGATGGTCTTCAAGCAGGAGATAAAATCAAATATCAAAGTGGACAATTTAATTGGAATCCAGTTGGACTACCTCACTTAATTAGAAGAGGAGAAACACTTGGTGTTATTTCTCAAGATAAGTATGGAACACCGGCCAAGTGGAGATCAATCTGGGATAATAATAGAGATATGATTAAAGATCCAAATCTAATCTTTGCAGGTTTTACACTTTATTATGTTCCTGAGGAAAGAGATGTTGCTTCCGAGTCTATGTAATTCATGTATAATAGATTAATTATATAAAGCTCTCATAACGAGAGCTTTTTTATTTTTTACCTAATAGAAGATGAAAATTTTAATTCTACTAACACTATTTAGTTTCACGTCTTGTACTTATCTTTATAAAAAAGATAATGATTATCCATACAACTATCAGGATACGTTTACATCTCAAGATTATCTGACGCACCTTGAAGGAATAGCAGAACTTTTCATCAAAAATAATAAGGTAAGAAAGCCAAATAGAAGATCATTACGATACTTGAATACAATTGCAAAAGAACTTTATTTAAATAATCAAGGGCTCTTTCAAAAAGACGATTTTGGTATCAATTTTTATATTGTTGATGACAATAGGAATTTCTACTTCTCCCTTCCAAAAAATAACGTTTTTATGTCTCGTGGTTTACTTAAAAATTATATGAATAGTGAGAATATTTTCGTGGCCGTTCTCTTAGGAGAATTGATAAGAAGTAAAATTGGCATCTATGAGAAGAAAAAACTGATTCCACTAAATTCTTACACTATCGATGATATGATTCGTATTAATAATTTAGACTTGAATGCTAAAAGAGACTTAAATAATTTGGTCTACGAAGTATTGATCAAATCTGGATACGATCCAGAGGCACGACTTCTTTGGCTCCAGACTCTAAACCGTCAATCGATTAGTTTTAGTGTGCAAGGTGTACACTCACATGAGCTTTCGAAAGAAGAATTTTTACTTAAAAATTATATGGTTAATAGTGGAGAGGATGAGAATTTAATTTTTGAAAAAAACTCATCTCGTCTATTCTATTATTTCAAAGAAAGTATCTAAAGAGTAAATAGGATGAATAAAGAATCAATTGTAAATAAGTTAGAAAATGTTGGTTATTATACTGAAGATAGTAAACTGCAGAAATTGTCAGGTGATGCTTCTAGCCGTGAGTACTATCGTTTAAATCACGAGAATAATACATATGTAGTGTGTGTTGAGATTTCAAATGGCCAACAAAGTTGTGACTTCAACACTGTCACAAATAATATTTTAAGTGATATTAAAACACCTAAGATTCTATTCTACGATCCTGAGTTTTCAATCCTTATTCTAGAAGATATTGGAAGTATTTCGTTAAAAGATTTTTATCTTTCTTCAGGACTTTCTAAGCATGTAGAAGCTGTAGGCGATATTAAAAAATATCAAAATATGCCACTTGAGTTTTGCATGGGAAGAGACTTTGATCGTGAAAAAATTGGTTTCGAATTTGATTTAGCATGCAATTATTTTCTACAGCAACATTTAGGAGTTGAACTAAATAATGATGAAAGTTTACTTCTTAAAGAAGTGAGAGAATACATCATTAACTATTATGAATCTCATAAGGAAGTTGTTTGTCATCGCGATTATCACTCAAATAATCTTTATGTTAAGGATGGTGTTCTATTCCATATTGACTATCAAGACATGAGGGTTGGCCCAAAAATGTATGATTTAGTTTCACTTGTGGACGACTGTTATATTAATTTCTCTGACGCCGAGAAAGAGAAGTTATTATTAAGTTATGATAATGACTTTTATAATAAGTACAAAAATGATTATCATATTGTGCAAATTCAAAGAACTTTTAAGGCCCTTGGAAGTTTCGCCTATTTAAATATCGATAAAAAGAAAGATAATTACCTACAATTCATCCCTGTAAACTTAGAGAAGCTCATTAATACTTGTAAAACGAGTACAATTGAAAAGTTTAATGATTTCGCAAAAATTTTAGAGCGAGGTTTGAATGATTAAAACTTGCTTTATTGCTAGTGCTGGTTTTGGCACACGCATGGGAAATCTAGGAAAAATAATACCTAAACCTTTATGGCCATTTTTCAATCTACGTCTGCTGGATTTACAAGTAGCTTATGCAAAAATGTTAGGTTGTAATAATATCTATATAAATTCTCACCATTGTCATGACGAAATGCTAGTTTGGGCAAAAGATAAGGATGTTGTCTTACTACATGAACCAGATATCTTAGGTAGCGGTGGCTGTATTCATAATTTGAAGAAGCATATTGATGATGAGGTTATATTCATTATTAATTCTGATCAATTTTATTTTTTTGATTTTGAGCAGATTCAAAATGATGTTGAACGAATGTTATCTGCTAATGCGATTGCTCACTTATATGCAATTGAAGTTGATAAAGATGCTTCTTACAACGAGACTAAAGTTATTGATGGAAAGCTTACAAGTATTTCACCTCATGATGCTGATCGTAATTATTTAACTTACTCAGGTGTTGGTATATTAGATTTAAGAAAGATTCCACTGGTTGAAGGTGAATCATCTTTCTTCAAAACGGTAGCGGACTATAATAATAAAACAGTCCATATGAGCCTTCCTAAAAACCCAGTGTTTCTCGACTTGGGTACACTGGACAAGTATATTGATGTAATTTCAGACCTTGAAAAGCTTCCAGCTGTGGTTAAAAAATTTGTTGCCTCTATCGAGGAACTTGAAGGAACTGATTTTAGATCGACATCGATAATGGATTGGCTTGGTGTTCGATTTGATTTCGATTCGAGAATTATTACTTATAAGGAAAAAGATTATTCTTTCTGAGTAACTTCTTTTATACAGTCGACAGGGCAAACAAGTATACATGCGTTACACAACGTACAGGCCCAAGGTTCTATTGTGTACTTACCTTTATCCATAAAAATTGCCTTTTCTGGACAGATAAGCCTGCAGTTATCACACTCTATACAACGTGAAGAAATTTCGAGATAATAATCCATATATTAATTATAACAAATTTTAAAATTTAAGGTAATAAGTGCACAATTCTGACACTCTGACATTCAAATTGCTAAATATTCTGTTTGTGGTATTTTCGCTGTTTTTCCTACATACGTGTTATTCACTTGATGCAGATGTTTCAGCAATTGACTTGAATCGTTTTATCGGAATTGTTACGACCTATAAAATTACAACTGCCTTAGCTATATTTTTAATTTTTAAGATTCTCTACATGGGAGAACTTACTGTAGTGGTTCTGTCGGTCTTTGTTTTAAATATCTTTTATAAGGTATTTTCATTATTCCTAGTGGAGTACGACAAGATTATACTTTTGATGGCGGTAATCTTTTTATTAGTTTCATATAATATGATTCTTCTTTTGAAGGAAGAGCTTGGACAAGCAATCTTCAAACCAATTTTTACAAAAGAAAATTTTAATTTCGACGGCTTTTGTTCTCTTGAAGGAAATGTATATCTTTCGTCAGGCTCTTGTTTACCTGTTAAAATTTCTAACTGTGATGATAAAGGAATTGTAATCTACACAAGTGAAAAAATATCTAAGGGTGAAAAGTTAGAATTTGAGTTAGAATATGAAGGTAGAAAATTTGTTGATAACTTTTGTGTTGAGCTCGTTTACCCTAACGGCTATGGATTAAAATTATTATCAAAGTCAGAAAATAATAATTACAACTGGATTACACTTTATAATATTCTGAAACGAAGAGGAATTGTTTCATTATAATCTAGGAAGGAACTCTAAATGTTTAAGTATCTAATCATTGCATTACTTTTTATTTCATGTAACTCAAATAAGTCTCCTGAAGGAGTGCTAACTGCATTTATCGAGAAAAGACTGAATGATGAAATTAAAGTTGATGAGCTTAAAGATTACCTTACTGGTACATTACTTGAAGAATATACTCAGGCACTAACTGAGGACGCGAAGAAGCTCAATGAAATGTCTAATTTCAAGAAATCTAGACTTTCGATTGTCTATAAGAACTGCTCGGGGGATGAGTGTTCAATCACTTATTCAGTGGCCTATGATGATGAGGCCACGGATGGTAAGACAAAACAAGATGTTTCGATCTCTGTTAAGAAGATTGCTCTTATTATTAAGAAGGATGATAAGTGGTTGATTTCAGATATCAGTGATGTGAAGTCTTTTTACGAGTTTAAAGAAACAGACGCTCGTTAAGATATCTTCGAACTTACCGATAAGTAAGTCGTGAAAAGTAGCAAAATATTAGATCTTTCTTTCGATAAACTGGTTGGTGAAACTTTCAACTTAACTGAAAGTGCCAACTCTAATGCTCATCAACTAAATTATATTTCAGAAATAAAGTCTTATCGTCTCTGGATCGGTGGTACTTTCATAGATTTTCCACAAGGACTTTCATTTATTAATGACTTGAAAATAAGCAGTTTTCTTGAACTTAAACTTTATGATAAAGCCCTTAATGATGGCCTAAAAGAAGTTCTTCAAACACATGATGACTTAGTTGTTTATATGATGGATGAAAATATTTATATCGAAACTAAAGATTTTGAAGAGATAAAAAAAGCGGCTTAAAAGCCGCTTTTTTTTTATAGTGAATTGTAGTAATTTTTAAGCATTAATGCATCGTCTTCTAGGTTTGGTGAGTTACAGATCATGTATCCACCACAACCATTCTTCTTAAGAGACTTTAGAAGATCTTTCCAGTTAAAGTCAGATTTCTCTAGGTTAAGGTGTTTAAGATCACCTTTAGAGTTAGTGCTAATACCTGAAATATGGATGTGCATATTTTTAACTGAATCTTCACCAAGTTCTTCTTTAAGTTTATTGATTACTTCATCAAACTCTTCTTCAGAGTTGTACTGGTTAGTACGTGCATATAAGTGAGAGAAGTCCATACATGGGCGACAAGAGTCTACGTTCTTAGTTAGGCTGATAAGCTCTTCTAAAGAACCAAACTGTGAAGTCTTTCCTGTAAGCTCTGGACGAAGCTCAATCTCAATATCAAGTCTGCTTAATCTTTCTTCGATTACATTCATCGACTTTTCAACTAGGTCGAAAACATCATATGGAGAATCTTTCATGTAGAAAGCTGCGTGGAAAGTCATTGATTCTGCACCACAAAGGTCAGAAATCTTAGCTGTTTGGATGATT
The DNA here is from genome assembly GCF_002903145.1 of Halobacteriovorax sp. DA5. NCBI lineage: Bacteria > Pseudomonadati > Bdellovibrionota > Bacteriovoracia > Bacteriovoracales > Halobacteriovoraceae > Halobacteriovorax > Halobacteriovorax sp. DA5. The sequence continues at coordinate 302,000 of NZ_PPDJ01000008.1, forward strand.
CTTTCAACAGAAGAATCAATTTTATCCTGCTCTCTAGCATTTAGGTTGATATAGTATGGGCCGTGAGAAGTTAATGGAACGCCTAGCTCATATGATACTTTTCTTAGATTTGAAGAAACTTCTTCCTTCATTCTTACGCCGTGTGCAAACTCGAGTTGCATACAATCAAGTCCAAGTTCGTGAATTCTTTTAACACCTTCTACTGGATTGTTCTTTTTAACTGTAGAATTAGGAACACCTGCTGTACCAAAAAGTAGCTTAGTATGCATTCAAAATACCCCTTCTGCTTATATTTAAAACGTTAATGCCTTGTGTATCACAATTACGGAATCCACAATAGGTGCGCTGCGAAATTATATATCAATCGCTTCATATATATCTGCTTTTGTCTATCTGTGATTCAGATGACTTATAGCCGTATTTTGGATTTGGGTCTATAATTAGAGAATATCTTGTAAAAAAAATAGGGACAAAATTTTGTTTAGTGTATTAATTTCATATTTATTAAGTCTTTTTATCGTCTTTATTCAGGTATTTTTCCTGGCCGGTGGATTCATTGTCTTCAGTACAAATCTCCACATTTCGAGTTCGGTAGCATTGGCGACATTAATCTATGTAATTTCGTTTACTTACATCATACCTTCCATTGTGCTGTCTAAGCTAAACCCAATAAGATTAGATAACAAAGAACATGTGGCCATTTTTAATAAAATAAATGGACTTCACTTTAGAGGCAATAAGGGAAGATTGAAGTTTTTTGAGAGTAAAAATGCTCCTTTCTTTATGATGGGAAGCTTGCTTGGTTCTGGTTATGTGATCATCAACTCAGCTATCATAAAGAATTTATCGCCATCTGAAATGGATAAGTACCTTGAGGCTGAACTTAGTTTCAATGAGACAATTAATGCAAAGATACTAACTCACATCTTAGTGGTTCTTTTGTTTTGGCGTACGATTTTTAATTGGGTGTTCAAGTTGGCAAGAGCTGAAGCCGTTTTCCGTTATATGTTTGTGGTACCTCGAAGATTATTTAATCGCCTTTCAAATAGTTTTAAAGAATATCACTTTAAAAAGAATGAGAGTGTCGATATGAGAGGAGTTGCTCAGAAGGTAATTTACCTTGAGAATGCGATGATTAATGTTGTGCATTTTAATGTCGCTTCAACAACAATGTGGTCAATTCTACGTACTCCAGATGCTATGGATGAGCGATTTCATCAAAGTGAGTTACTATGAAGAACTTTTTTAAGTACTTCAGAGAATTAGATTTTACAAAATATTACCCAGCGCTTTTTACAGTCGTCTTCTTGTCTGTTTTATTTCAGTATAAGTTTCAATCTATTGAAGCAATCTTTTATGATCTAAGACTAAAGCTAGATATGACTCTCGTTCACGATGATAATATCGTTCTCATTAAGATTGATGAAGAGAGTGATGAGTTTCTTGGCGAGAGTTATCCTTATACCTATACAACTTATCTAAAGCTTTTTAGGAAAGTCTTAAAGGATAAACCAGCAATTATAAATTTCTTTGGAGATCTCTCTGCTCCATTAAATGAAAGAGAGGCAGCGTCTCTTCAATTGCTTCATGATGAAATTAAAGATTATATGAAGCAAGGTGGACTTTATCGTTATGGGACAGAATTAGATTCTTGGGGAGAGCGTCTTCCTCCACAAGAATTAAGAGACTTAGGATATTCTCCAGCAGTTGTGAATATTGATAGTAAGCTCTTTGCTAAAGATGATGTCGTTAGAAGAATGGTTCTCAATATTTCAGGTGAAGAGACTCTTGATTTTTGGACTGCTAATGAATGGCGAATAATTAATAATGAAGAACCACTTGTTTTAAATAAGCTTAAGAGTGCTTACTATATGCCAGAAGCTGATGCTAGCTTCAGCTTATTTCGTTATCCATTACGAACACTAGAGCACTTAGAAAAACTACCTGTTCACAGAGTTGTTGTTGGAAATATTCCAAGTGGCTACTTTAATGGAAAAGTTGTTTTAATTGGCCCTGCCTATATTTCGAATTTGAGACATTATGCAAAGACTCCATTTGATAAAGATCAGAAGAGAACTTCGAAATTAGAAATCCATGCCAATATGACAAAAGCATTAATGGAGAATCAATTAATTTATTCAATACCTCTTTGGGTGACTAAAATTCTTTCGATGTTAATTGGTGTCATTCTTTCAATTGTTATATCTAGAATTCAGCCAGCTAAAGGACTTCTTATTACGTTTGGGATTATTGTTGGAACAGTTCTCTTTTCATATTTAATCTTTTTACTCTTTGGACTTTGGCTTTATATTACGCATATCTTATTAACAGTGTTTGTCGTTTACTATATTTGGGTACCATTTAGGGCGATTGGTGAGTATCAACGTCGTTATAAGATTCAAGAAGAAACAAAGCTACTTAAGAGAGTTGAAAACTTAAAGCAAAACTTTATTTCGTTAATGAGTCATGACCTGAAGACACCGGTAGCCAAAATTGCAGGTGTTGCTGATAATATGCTGCAAAGAAATCGTGGTGGTGAAACCTACATGCACGATGGACTAAAAACTATTATTGATTCAACAAAAGAACTTAATAATTTTATCACTTCAATTTTAGACCTTACAAAAGTTGAGTCTCGAAATATCTCTCTTAATCTACAAAGTAAGGATGTTAATAAAATTATTGAAGATTGCGTAAATAGCTTAATGTACCTGGCGCGTTCAAAAGAGATGTCAATTGAGACAGAGCTCGGACCACTATTTCCAATTGAGATTGATGTTAGTCTCGTTAATCGTATTGTTTCTAATATTGTTGAAAACTCGATTAAATATGCTGGTGAAGGTAAGACAATTAATATAAAGACTTGGGACGATGATACTTGGGTCTATATTGAAATTTCAGACAATGGTGTTGGTATGGGCCAAGACGATGTCGATAATATATTTGAGAAGTTTTATCGGGTTAAAAATGATGCGTCCCATATTATTAAGGGGAGCGGTCTAGGTCTTTATCTGGTAAAATATTTCGTAGAACTTCATGGTGGTGAGATTTCTGTAACTTCATCACTTGGAGAAGGAACAAGTTTTCTAATTAAATTTTTGAATAAATAAATGGAGTGCATATGCATAAGGTTTTAGTTGTCGATGATGATAAAGTTTTACAAACCTCAGTAAGAGAGGCGTTGGAATTTCATCACTTTGCAGTTGATGTTGCCGACAACGGGAAAGAGGCGTTAAGTGCTGTTTATAAGACTAAGTATGATCTAGTTGTTATGGACGTGAACATGCCTGAAATGGATGGTATTGAAGCGTTAACAGAGATTAAGAAACATGATCCTTCAGTAATTGTTATTATCTTAACTGCGTATTCAAATGTTACTGATGCGGTAAAGGTCGTAAAAGAAGGCGCTTATAATTACCTTGAAAAGCCGATCAGCTCAGACAATCTTGTTTCATTGATTAAGCGTGCCCTTAAAGCAAGATCACTTGTTGAAACAGTTGGTTTCTCGGCTCCAGTTTTATCACTTGGTGATACAAAAAATAAATTTGTTGGTGAATCAGATGTTATGCAGAAGGTTTTCAATGTTATTGGAAAGCTTGCGCAAGTAAACACTCCGGTTTTAATTCGAGGTGAGTCTGGTACAGGTAAAGAGCTTGTTGCTCGTGCAATTCACTATAATGGTCCAAGAAAAGATGAAAAATTTGTAACGATTAACTTGGCAGCTATTCCTGAAAACTTAATAGAGTCAGAATTATTTGGTCACGAAAAAGGTGCATTTACTGGTGCTAACGAAAGAAAAATCGGTAAGTTTCAATTTGCTGATGGTGGAACTCTTTTCTTAGATGAGATCGGTGATGTTTCACCAACGATGCAAGTTAAACTACTGCGCGTTCTTCAAGAAGGTACCTTCACTCCTGTCGGTTCAAATAGAGAGATTAAAGCTGATGTTCGTGTAATTGCAGCTTCACACAAACCATTTGAAAAGATGATTGAAGAAGGAACATTTAGAGAAGACTTATTCTACCGTTTAAATGTTCTTCCTGTATATCTTCCTCCGTTAAGAGAGAGAAACTCAGATATTCCTCATCTTGTTGAATACTACGTTAAGTATTTTAATAATGTTCATAATCTAGAAATTAGTGGACTTGATGAAGAAGCAATGAAGATTATGCAAGGTCATGATTGGCCAGGTAATATTCGTGAGCTTAGAAATGTTATCGAGCATGCTTTCATTATTGAAAGTGGTGATATTATCAAAGCCAGCTCTTTACCAGATAAGATAAGAAAATCAGTTACAGTTGAAAATCTTGTCGAAGAATCTCAAGCTATTATTGATTACGATGAAATTAAGGACTCTGTTCTTACAGATGCGGGACAAGATGAACAATTAATTGCAAGTGCACAAGGTTATCAATTTGTTTTTGCAACTAATGAAGTTGACGGTGAGCTAAGGCTTAATTTTTCACAAGCTAAAGATATTTTTGAAAAAGAATTTATCATCCAGGCTTTAAAAATTAATAATGGAAAGATTAATCAAACAGCATTGAAAGCAAATATTCCTAAGAAGACACTTCTTAGAAAGATTGAAAAGTACGAGATTAACCCTAAGGAATTTTATAAATGAATCGAATTTGGCAAATGACATTACTTATTGTTGGAATTCTTTTCTTGGATCAATTTTCTAAGGGAGCAATTCAATCTAGTTTTAAGCTTGGGGAAACATTAACAGTTATTCCTGGCTTCTTTAATCTTACTTATGTGAAGAATCCTGGTGTAGCTTTTGGAATGGGGAGTGAGTTTCCTGACGTAGTTAGAATGATTCTTTTTAAAATCCTGCCGGTAATTGCATGTCTTTGGTTTGTCTATTTAATCTGGGACTCAAGAAAGAAAAGTTATATGCTTTGTTTAGCTTATTCAATGATCTTCGCTGGAGCTGTTGGAAATCTTATTGATCGTATCTCATTAGATTACGTCGTCGATATGTTTGATTTCTATTATAAGGGATGGCACTTTGCTGCTTTCAACGTGGCAGATGCTTCAATATCTGTAGCAGCAGGTATATATATTGTTGATTATTTTTTAACTGAAGTTCGTGGAAATAAAAAGAGTGCTAAAGCCTAGGCTTAAGCACTCTCTTCTTCTGTATTTGTTTCTTCACTTGGTTTTTCTTTTGTAATTCCAAATTCGCTGTGTAGCTCGTTAAGAGACTCTTCTGAAACATAGAGTTCTGACTTAAGAGTTTCACGTCCCCAAATTGCAAAAGCATCATTGTGCTCATACATTGTAATCGTTTCCCAAGGACAGTCTTGAGAGCAGTTTTGACAACCAATACATCTAGCTAGGTCGATTTCAACTGTTTGATTGAATTGTGGGTTATTTGGATTTGGACCAGGTACTAGTTCAATTGAGTCTACTGGACAACCTTGGATACAGATTTCACATCCTGTACATCCTGACTGGTGAACAACAGCTAGTAGCTTAGGGCCCTTCTTACCTTTTCTCGCTGGCTTAAAGCGTGCCGAGTGGTAAGGATTCTCCACTAAAAATTTAACATCTTCGCTCATTAGCAATTCCTAATACTAAGTTAATTAGCAGTATTTTAACGTATTTCAACGCATCATAAAAGGGATTTTTGCCTGATTAAAATACATTAGGTATAGTCCTTTAGCAATATTGAATGATAAAAAGCTTGGGTAAATAATTGTTTTTACCTGACGTGATTTCAGAGGTTTAGAGTGAGAAAATTAAGATTTGTCACAGCGGCCAGTTTATTTGATGGCCATGATGTATCAATAAATATTATGAGAAGGCTTCTTCAGTCAAAAGGTGTGGAAGTTATTCACCTTGGACACAACCGTTCTGCACAAGAGGTTGTTGATGCTGTTTTACACGAAGACGCAAATGCTGTTGCCTTGAGTTCTTATCAAGGTGGGCATAATGAATACTTTGCTTATGTACGTGAGCTTTTAGATGAAGCTGGGGCAACTAACGTTCGTATTTTTGGCGGCGGTGGTGGTGTAATCACTCCAAAAGAAATTAAGGCCCTGCACGAAAAAGGTATCACAAGAATCTATTCTCCTGAAGACGGGATGAAATTAGGTCTTGAGGGAATTATTGACGATATGATTGAGAGAGCTACTCACTCAACACTTGATGGCTTCACTCTTGATGCAAAAGCAAAGGATCTACCAAAGACTCAATTAGCAAAAGTAATTACTGCTATTGAAGATGGAGCCGATATTGAAATTCCTTCTTCAAATAAAAATATTCCAGTTCTTGGTATCACGGGGACAGGTGGTGCTGGTAAGTCATCTTTAATTGATGAAACACTTTTAAGATTTCACCGCTTTTATCCAGAAAAGAAAGTTGCACTTATTTCAGTTGACCCAACTAAGAAGAAAACTCAAGGTGCTCTTTTAGGTGACCGTATTAGACTTGGTTCTGCTAATTTTGAAAACTTCTATATTAGATCACTGGCAACTCGTGACTCTGGTACAGAGCTTTCTCCTCAAATTAAAAAGACTGTTAACTTTTTAAAGGAACAAGATTTCGATTTAATTATCGTTGAAACTTCAGGTATTGGTCAGGCTTCTGATGAGATTACAAAGATCTCAGATAAGTGTGTATATGTAATGACTCCTGAGTATGGTGCTGCAACTCAACTTGAAAAAATTGAGATGCTTGAACAGGCTGACTTTGTAGTTCTAAACAAGTTTGAAAAGCCTCGTTCAGAAGATTCAATGAGAGATATTAGAAAGCAATATCGCCGCAATCATCAACTGTTTGCTGGTCATCCAGGTTCTCCGACGGATGAAGAGCTTCCAATTTTTGGAACAATGGCATCTAAGTTTAATGATGTTGGTGTAAATGCTTTATTTCAGGCTATTGCTCAAACATTTGACTTTGATCAATCACCTCTAGAAGGAATCATCGCAAATCGTGCAAGTAATGATAAGACGAGAATTATTCCTGCAGAGAGATCATTATACCTAAGAGAGATTGCTAAGGCTTCTCGTGACTATAATAACGAAACTGAAATTAGAATGGAAAAACTTCGTGACATCGAAGCACTTGAGATCACAAGTAAAATTGTTCCAAGTAACGAAGTTGATGCAAAGCTTGCTGAGCTTAAAGCAGAGCTTGGTGAAGATGTTGAAAAAGAGATTGAACAATTTCAATCAGTTTTAAAGCAATACCAAGACGGAACTTTCACTTATCACGTACGTGATCGAGAGTTTAAAGTTGCAACTAAATATACTTCACTTTCTGGATTAGAAATTCAAAAAGTAGGAACTCCAAGATTCTCTTCTAAAGTTGATCAGTACCGTTTCATTAGAGATGTAAATATGCCAGGCTTCTTTCCATTCGGCGCAGGGATTTTCCCATTTAAGCGTACTGATGAAGATCCAAAGAGAATGTTTGCAGGAGAAGGTGGCCCAGCAAGAACGAATAAGCGTTTTCACTACCTTTCAAAAGATGACAAAGCGAAACGTCTTTCAACTGCTTTTGACTCTGTAACTCTTTACGGAGAAGATCCAGATCTTCGTCCAGATATCTTTGGTAAAATTGGTGAAGCCGGAGTTTCGATTGCGACAGTTGAAGATATGGAATTACTATTTGATGGCTTTGATCTATCTGATCCATATACATCTGTATCAATGACAATTAATGGCCCTGCACCAATTATGTTAGCTTTCTACTTAAACACTGCTTTAAGACAAAAGTTAAAAGGTGAGGATTATTACGATAATGAAAAACGCCTAGCAATTCTTCAACAAATTAGAGGTACTGTACAAGCAGATATCCTAAAAGAAGATCAGGCACAGAACACATGTATCTTCTCTCTTGAGTTTGCACTTAAGATGATGGGAGATGTTCAAGAGTATTTCTGTCAGCAGAAAATTAAAAATTACTATACGGTTTCAATTTCGGGATACCATATTGCAGAAGCTGGCGCGAACCCTATTACTCAAGTTGCTTTCACTCTTGCTAATGGTTTCACTTTTGTTGAGTACTACTTAGCTCGTGGATTAAATATTGATGAGTTCTCTCAAAACTTATCTTTCTTCTTCTCTAATGGTCTTGATCCTGAATACTCAGTGATCGGACGTGTTGCTAGAAAGATTTGGGCGATCACAATGCGTGATAAATATGGTGCAAATGACAAGTCTCAAAAATTTAAATATCACATTCAAACTTCAGGGCGTTCTTTACACGCTCAAGAAATTGATTTCAATGATATTAGAACGACTCTACAAGCTTACCTTGCACTTTCTGATAATTGTAACTCTCTTCATACAAATGCTTATGATGAAGCGATTACGACTCCAACTGAAGAGTCTGTAAGACGTGCAATGGCAATTCAGATGATTATTAACCGCGAGTTTGGTTTAAATAAATCTGACAACCCTATGCAGGGAGCTTACGTAATTGAAGAGTTAGCCGATCTTGTTGAAGAAGCTATCTTAGCAGAATTTGAAAGAATTTCTGATAAGGGTGGTGTTCTTGGTGCAATGGAAAGTATGTATCAAAGATCAAAAATTCAAGAAGAGTCTCTATACTATGAGACACTAAAAGATACTGGTGAACTTCCAATCATTGGTGTTAATACTTATATTGCAGACAATATTGATGAGCAGTTAAACCAAGAAATTGAACTTTCACGTTGTAGCGACGAAGAAAAGAAAGGTCAGATTTCACGTTTAAATGATTTCAAATCTAGAAATGCTGATAAATCTGATGAAGCACTAAATAAACTAAGAGCAGTTGCTTTATCTGGTGGAAATATTTTTGCTGAACTTATTGAAACAGTTAATTATTGTTCTCTTGGACAAATCACTAATCTTCTTTATGAAATTGGTGGGAAGTACAGAAGGAATATGTAATGAAGAAGTCGAAGATCTACACTCGTACAGGTGATAAAGGTGAGACTAGTCTTGTTGGAGGCCAACGAGTATCTAAAGCAAGTGCTCGTATAAATCTTTATGGAAATCTTGATGAGCTTAATAGCTATGTAGGTCTATCGCTCTGTTACATCGATGTTTCGAGAGTAAAAAATACTTTTAAATCAATTCAAGAAAATCTTTTTGTTCTCGGTTCTAACTTCGCAACGCTTAGAGAGGACCGAGATAATTTTAAATTACCGAAATTAAGTATTGAAGACATCCTTCATTTAGAAGGAGAAATCGATTATTTTGATTCTGTAGTAGATCCTTTAAAATATTTCATACTTCCTGGTGGAAGCGTTGCTGCCTCTAACGTTCATATTTGTCGCACAAAAACACGCCAAGTTGAAAGAGAAGCCGTGGAGCTTGGGGATGTAGATCCAATTGATTTAGAGTATTTAAATCGACTATCGGATTATTTCTTTATCGTTGCTAGATTTTTAAATAAGCATGAAAATATTCAAGATATTCCTTGGGTACCAAAAAAAGATTAAGAAGGCTTACTTGAAGAATTTTAAAATCTTAGTCATGACAGTTTTGTCTTCTGGCTCAGGTTTTTTCTTTTTTGCGACTTTCTTTCTAACTTTTTGAATAGGCTGTTTCTTATTAATTTCGGCTCTTAACTTCTGTTTTTCAAGTGATAATTGGTTTAGGGCCAAAAATCCGGTTTGATCAGATAGCACAGTAGATGTTTGAGTACTATTATGAGAGATCTCATTAGCGTCTACTGGCTTTGTTAGAAATTTATACTCAATATCAGTTAAGTCGTTTAGATCAATACAGATGATGCAATTTCCAATACGTACCGTTTCATAAATATAGAGACGCTGCTCATCTATTAATTTTTTATTGTTAATATAGGTACCGTTTGTCGATCCTAGATCCTTAACAATTATTTCCTTATTATGATAAGTAATTTCTAGATGTTTTGATGAAATTTTAGAGTCATCGATTGAAATATCAACAGACGACTTAGAGCGTCCAAAGCTTAATTTAGGTTTAATTAGAACCTTTGCTTTATTTTCACCGCTCTTAATAATCAATGAGATAGACATTGTTTCTTGCTCCTATATAAAGTATATCATCATTGTGATATAATTCAGTTATTGGTCATTATTACCTACGTAATATTAGAGGTTTATATGAACGAGTTATTAAATGTGACGCCAAAAGCAGTTGCACAAATAAAAAATATTTTCGAAAGTGAGGATCGATCGACTCAAGACTTCGGCTTACGCCTTGGAGTTATTGGTGGAGGTTGTTCAGGTCTTTCTTATAATATTGATTTTGATGCTCCTAAAGAGTCAGACAATATTATTGAACTAGATGGTGTAAGGATTCTCGTGGATCCAAAGTCATCGATCTACTTAAGTGGTATTACTTTAGATTTTAAAGACGGCCTTAATGGTAAAGGTTTTGTTTTTGAAAACCCAAATGCAAAGAATACTTGTGGTTGTGGTGAAAGCTTTAGTGTTTAGTTAATGACCGCTCAAGTTTTAAGTAATTTCTTTTTTTATGATAATCAATTTTCATTTGAAGATCATAAGGTCTATGCATTTATTGGTAACGAGACGAAGGACTATCTTCAGCGTCAGTTAACTGTTGACTTAAATGAAGTTGTAAATAGGGCATCTCTGGCCTGTCGCTTAGATCGTACAGGTCGAGTGTATTCTTTTTTCTATTTAATTAATAATGCAGATAGATACTACCTTGTTGTTAATAATGATCTTGCTCAGGCCACGATAGAAGAGCTTGAGAAGTTCATCATTATGGAAGACATCGAAATTAAAGAATTAAACAAAGTCGCAACTATTTCAACACATAAGAAAGACGACTTTGTCCCAGTAACTATATTTGATGGACAGGCTTATATTGGTTTAACTGATAAGGCAGTTGAATCAACTATTTCTAAAGAATTTTTAGATAAGCTTATTACATTATCAGCTTGGCCTATTTTTAACTTAAATATTACTCAAAAGGATCTCGTGAATGAAACGAGATTGAATGAGTACGCTGTAAGCTATAAGAAAGGTTGTTTTTTAGGACAGGAAACTGCTGCTAAAATAGAATCTCGTCGTGGAGCTGCTCGCTTTCCTGTTTTAGTTGAATCAAGAATCAAACTTGAGGGTGATGAGTTAAGTGCAGAAGGAAAAAAGTTAAAAATTCTTAGTTCATATGAAGAGCAAGGTATGTTCTTTTATAGTGTTAAAGCACCTCGTGATTTCTTAATCAATGATCTTGATATCGATTCTAACATGAAGATCAAAACATATCCGATAGAGAATTTATCTGCGGATGGTTTAAGTGAAGTGTTTTTTAATAAGGCGGTAAGTCTATACCATAAGAAAGAAGTCGAAAAAGCTATCGAATTACTTGATATGGTAATAAGCTTCAATCCTCATTATGCTGATGCCTATGAATCAAAGGGCGTTATTTTAGGTAATAGTGGTGATCATCAGAAGGCCATAGATGTAATGGATCAACTCCTAAAAGTTGATGAAAATTCTGTTATGGCCCACACAAACAAGTCTCTCTATCTGATGAAGTTAGGTAAGATTGAAGAAGCTGAAGAAGAGAAGTCTCTTGCGACAGTTGCTTCATTCAAGCGATTTGGTGATGAGGCTAAATTTAAAAAAGAACAAGAAGAGCGTGAGCGTGCGGAAAAAGAAGACAGAGCTCGACGTTTTGATATGTTTAATAAAGTTTTGGCCATTGACGAAAATGATGTCGTTGCCAACTATGGCCTAGCCGATATTCATTTTAGTAATGATAAGTTTGATAAGGCCATGGGGCATATTGAGATTGTCTTAAATGAAAATCCTAAGTACTCAGTTGCGTATCTTCTTAAATCAAAGATTTTATTTAAACAAAAAAAATATGATGATTGTTTAAGTGTTATTGAGAAGGGGATGCCAATAGCAACTTCTCAAGGTGAGTTAATGCCCGCAAATGAGATGCAGGCACTAAAATCAAAAATTTCAAAATTATAATTAATAATATTCATTTCGTGCTGTTAGAAGTTCATTTTTAAGTTCTTCTACAGCACTAGAATTTAAGCTCTTCTCTAGAGCAAATATATGATCCCTGTGAGAATTAACCATTGATTTGAATTGTAAATATACTTCATATCCTTCAGGAGAGATGATCTCTTCTCTGTAGGCTTTCTCTAGATCTAGTTCACAGAATTGAAGCATATAGTATTCTTCAATAGCACGTTCTTGAATCTTGCTAAACTCAGCATTAGAGAAATCATGTTCTTCAAGTCGTGAAAGTGATGAGAATAGTTCAAGGGCCCAATAAAACGTCATATAAGCGTGATAAATGCCCCTAATAGGCCTTAGGGCGCGTCTCCATGGACTGTAGTATATTTTTTCTTCAAGCTCTTCTAAAAGCTCCTCTTGATTAAGATAGCTGTTTAAAACGTGGTGACCATTTTCATGAAGTAGATCATCCATTAAGTCCATATCATCACGATCATATGTGTTAATTGACGAGTATCCAGGAAGAGTTTGCATTGAGTAGCTTACTATTCCTTTTTCTCGAATTGGAATAATGTTTTGTGTAAACTCTTTGAATACTTCAAAAAGTTCTGGTGTGTATTTTTGAAGGCGACGATAAGCTTTTTCAATTTTTATCGTCATCTCCTGAGCTGTTTCTTCTAATTCGGAATAGAAAATTATATTTAAATCATCTATTTTAGAAATAACTGCTGGCTTCTTTTGTGATGAGCTATTCAGCTTTGCCAAAACCTTATCTTCTAAATTATCAAAGATAATTCTTTGACCATTTTGATAAGCTGATAAATTATCATCACCTAGTTCAGGTACATTCAAATAAGTTAATTCGCTGTCAATATTCTCATCAATGTGAATCTTGAAGAAAGCAATAATATTCTCTTCTAAAATTGTTACTAGTTTTTTGGACTCAGCTAACAGGTCTTTTGAATCATTTAATGAATTTAAAAAAACTTTGGCCAAGTTACTGTCATGCCAGAAGTTAAAAATTGCATCTTCAGATTCACTCATTTCGAATTCACCACCAACTTCAAATTCGCTATGATAAGAAATGATCTCAATAAGTGCCTCTATTAGATTGAACCAATAGAAATTAAGGTTGGAGTAGTCATTAAGCTTATCCGAAAAGATGGCCTCTTTATAAAAGCTTTGAAACCTTTGTGAGAGAAGCTCATTTTCATCTTCGTTCGCAGAAGCATCTTCACGATATAGTGCTAAACCTTCTAGGTATGATTCTTTAAAGGCATTGTTGTTTTCAATGAAATGATTAAAAGTGTTCATAAGAAATCCGTAAGTAAAAATTCATTACAGATATAACACTATATCAAGATAAGATAAATTCTTATGATGTTAATTCGTTTAATATGAATATTTGGGGGATTTAAAGCGGATACAAAAGAATGGCTGGGATGGCGAGATTCGAACTCGCGACCAATAGATTAACAGTCTACTGCGCTACCGCTGCGCCACATCCCAGCAATCTTAAGTAGTTAATTTTATAAACTCGTTTTTTCAAATTGTAAATATTTTCTTTTATGGGAAAAATATTTAGTTTTTAGTAAGTGCTTGAATTTATTGAATCTCAATTAAAATTACTAAATTTTTTTTTTCAAAAACCGACAAGCATACTCAGATATTGAGGTAAAATAACGACTATGATGACTCAAAATAACCTTATTCGTAATTTATTAAGAGTGTTAACACCAGAGGAGGTCTCTGATTTAACGACTCTTGGTGATGCGTCTGCAAAAGATGCACTTACGGATTTATTACTAGGTCATAATCGCGGTGATAAAATTTCTTATTCACCACATGGCCTTGCTAAGGTTATTCCCTTTCCTGAGCGCTTTGAAGCTTCTGATACCCCTTCAATTCAAGCTGATGAAGAGATTGTTACTGGTCCTCGTGTTGATCAGTTTATTAATCAATTTGTGACTAAGGTTAAATTTGAAGCAGGAAAAGTGCATCCTGGTGCTAAGCCTGTTGAAACGAGTACTTTTATTCTTGATCAGAAAGAGAAATTTAAGGCCGTATATACGAGATTAAAGAGTCGTGAAGTTTTAGATTTATATGCAAAGAATTCGGTAGTCGATCTTGAGCAAGAAAGAAAGAACCGAAGAGACCTGTCAAAGAATTCTTCGACAGGCGTCCTCGTTAATAAGAAACATTATTAATCAGCTAGGCCTTTAATATTCCCGCTTGCACTTGGAGAATCAATCTCGAGTGTAGCAAGTTGGTATACACAGTGATCAACAGTAGCAACTGCTGCTGGACGATAGTTTCCAGAGTTTTTTACACCACCAAATGGAAGTTTAGAGTGTGCTCCAACTGTTGCGCGATTAAGGTTTACTAAACCAGCATCAATATTATTAACAGCGTGTTTAAAACGTGCATGATCTTTCGTGAATACTGAAGCGGCCAGTCCATACTCTGTTGAGTTTGCAATATTAATCGCTTCATCAAAATCACTATAACCAACAAATGTAACGTTAGGACCAAAGATCTCATTTGCAAGGAAGTGACTCTTTGGAATTAACTTATCAGCATAGTGTATTGAAGGAGAAACATAGTAACCTGGAGTTTCTCTCTCTAATTGCTTTCCACGCATTACTTCTTGTAAGCCTTCTCTTTTTGCCATGCCCATAAATAGTAGATACTGATCTAGTGAAGCTTGATCGATTAGAGGGCCCATAAATGGTTCAACCTTGTGGTCAATTGGGTGGTCGACAATAATTCTCTTTGCTAGATCATGAAAGCGAGAGATGAATTCATCTTTGATTGAATCATGAATTGCAACTAGTCCAGTTGAAGTACAACGCTGTCCAGCTGTTAAGTATGATCCTGTAAGTAGCTCTTCAATAGCATAATCAAGGTCAGCTGTTTCATCGATAATAGATGTATTTTTTCCACCGAGCTCAAGTGACACTAACTTAGAAAGATCAGTATGAGTTGTTTCAAGAATCTTTTGACCAACTTCTTTTGAACCAGTAAAGAAGATACCCTTAATTCTTTTATCTTTGATAATTCTTCTGGCTACTTCTCCGTCACCTTGTACAAGGTTTACGACACCCATTGGAAACTTCGCTTCAGCAAGACACTCAAACATTAATTGTGCTGAGTAGCATGTCTTCTCACTTGGCTTAAAAATAATTGAGTTACCAGAGATTAAGTTTGCTGTAATTTGTCCGTTTGCTAAGTGACATGGAAAGTTAAAAGGACCGATGATGAAGCTTGGTCCAACTGGCTTGAAGTAAATATGTGCATTTGTACCAGGTGCAATTCCTTCCATATTTTTAGTTTCGATTCTAGGAAGAGATGCTGATATCGTAACATCTACTTTTGCAATTAAAGCAGCAGCTTCAGTTCTTGCTTCCCAGAGTGGCTTGCCTACTTCAAGTGCAATTGCTGTCGCAATTTGTTCTTGTTTCGTTTTAAGAACTTCCTGATATCTTCTTAGAGCTTCAATTCTTTCTTCAATTGAAGTATTTCTCCAAGTTTGAAATCCTTTGTGAGCAGAATCGATAAGCTCATCAATATGTGCATAATTTACGTTTAAGTTCCAAAGTGTTTTCGTTGTATCACTTGGACATTCACGTGAAATAGTTCTGTCATTTCTCAAATTTGCCGAGTCATCAAACTTAACAAATTCGTTATTATAAAAAGATCCTTTTAGTTGAAACATTTCTTCTCCTAGATCGCCATTATTGTTTTAACTGCACCATCATCTAATCCAAATGAAGATGGTTCTTCTACAGTTAGTATATCATTATTTAAACTACCTTTTAGACAAACAACTTCAAATTCTTCATTGTCCAAAAGGACTAAGTAAAATTTAGGTGAACTTGTTTTACCTTTCTTGATTTGCGCTTGTTGAATTGTCTTTACTGGTTTGATGTCATCGAGTTGACAACGATAGTGAGGGCCACCATCGAATGGATCAACTTCATGAGTGTATTTAAATCCTATTGATTCAAGCATTCTTTTAACAGGTTCAGTGTCTGCACCAACTTTACCTACAGCATCTCTTGCTTCAATAGGTAAGAGTGTTTCGTAGATTGTTCCAGAAGGAAATAGGCTTAGAATAAACTCTTTGTTCTTTCTACTAAGAACATCAGCGTCATGATACTCCATGTTTAGAAAGCGTCTTCCAATCGCTTCCCAAAGTGGTGACTTTCCGTCAGCGTCAAACGGTGGCATTAGTTCCGAATGTATTGTTTCTTTAAATCGATCTCTATTAAGACCCATATAAAGAAAGCGACAGAAAGAAAGAACTTTACCTAGTTTAAAAGGATTTCCACGATAAGTTGGATCTAGGATTAAGCCTCCAATTTCAGTCGGCCCATCTGTATCATATCCAAGCTTTAAGGTACCGTGAATAAAGCCAGTATTGATTGATTCTGAAAACTTATTTTCTTGTCCCACTTTTAAGTAGAAGTGTGGCTCTTCTTCATCACCGTGTCTTGCGTGAATCATAGAACATCCAATTACACGTTGTGATTCAAGATCTTCCAGAACAAAAATATAATGATCTTTAGAAAGATTATCGCTTTTTTGTTTGAAAGATCTTAGTGAACTATCAATTTTTGAACTGATAATTTCTTTGTCTGGGGGAAGGTTAATAAATGTATAGAGACCTGAAAGGTCATACAAGTCTTCTAAGTCATCTGCTCTTACGGGTCTAATCTTAAACATCTAGTCTTCCTATTTATTTCTATTTAATTTGTTCAAGTATGGTTGATTCAATAATTGTAATAATGTCATCAATATGTTCATCAGTCATTGCTAGAGGCAGTAGTAAACGAACTCTAGTCGGCTCTTTTCCTGCCATAAATGCAATAATTCCGTTATCAAATAATTTTTTAACAAAGTTTGATACTGTTTCAGTTGATGAGTCACCAACTTCAAATGCGATCATTGTTCCAATACCACCAACATAAGTAATTTTATCTTGGCACGAATTTTTCATTAGGTGAGTAAGCTTAGAAATGAATTTATGTTCAAGCTCTTTAATTCTTCCATTTTCACCGTAGAAATTTCCTTCAGTTAAATATTTAATCAATCGACTTCCAGTTGAAAGCGCTGAAACCGATCCGTTAAACGTTCCAGCAATTAATCCTGGTTTAGGGTTTAGTTCTTCACTGAAAAGTACTCCACATACTTGTAGGGCCTTACCAACAGAAACAATATCAACATATTGATCTAGTCCCATTGTTTGGAAAGCAAATAGCTCGTGAGTACGCCCAAAAGTTTGAACTTCGTCGACCCAAATATAAATACCTTTCTTTTTGGCCCATTTAAAAATCTCTTCATAATATTCTTTAGGACCGAAGATAAATCCACCTTCACCCTGAATAATCTCTAACATAAGTGCACAGTGTTGATTTGGGTATTTTGTTGTTACTTCTTCAAGTGCAGCTAAAGTATTTTTTAATGATTCTTCCGGGTTGTTTTGATCAAAGTGTGGAACATGATCAACATCAAGAGATTTTGGCATACCTTGGCGGTAACTAGCATTATGAGTGATATCTTGTGTTGCTACAGAACGTCCTGCAAATGCTTTAGTAAAAGCAATTACTCTGTAAGCAGGGTCTTTCTTTTGCCAAACTAGTTTAAGAGCAAGATCGTTTGCAAAACTTCCAGAACCAGTAAACCAAAAATGCTTTAACTTACTACCTTCTACAGCTTTAAGTAGATTACTTGTTAACTCAATGGCCTGTGGATATGGTTGTAGGTTTCCACACATTACCGTGTCACCAAGAGCTGCTTCTAGGTGAGCTTTAATATAAATAGGGTGAGAGTGACCAAGAAGATTTGGTCCAATTCCACCAATTAAATCATATTTAACTGAACCATCAATAAGTTCTGAGAAAGGGCCATGTCCACGTCCAGATGAAACGTAATTAAAGTAAATACCTTTCCCTCTTTCTTGATTATATATTTTTAAAGTATCTTCAACTAAGTGCTTTTTACCTTCTTCTGGTCCACGAACTTCCATGAAGTTTTTTTGTTCTTTAAGAATTGAAGAAAATAGTTTATCAAACTGATCATTTATTTCGTTATTTCTTACGCCGTATTCCATATCCAACCTCTTTTTATGTGGTAGAATTATCACTCACTTGCAAACGCTACAAGCCAATTAGATAATAAGTTTATGTCAGATACTAGCACAGGAAATCCACTAAAAGAATTAGAAGACCTTTATAAAAATAAAGATTATGAGGGCTATAAGAATTTGTTGATTAAGAACAAAGATTTATTTGTCGACGCACAATATTTCTATAATTTGGGCACTGCATATCTCAAGTTAGAAGATATTGGTGCGGCCCGTTTAAACTTGGAAAAATCATATCAACTAGGTCAACAAGACAAACTAGTCACTAATAATATCAATTATATTAAATCGCAATATGACCTTGTGAGTCAGGATAGTAACTTCATTGCAAAAGCAATGGATATTCCTGGCACTTATTTTGTAAGTTTATCGTTGGTTCTTTTGATTGTTACTTTAATAATGAATCTTAAGACAAAGCTGCATAAGGCCATTATTTTTATCTGCTTTCTTATCGCATTAACTCCAATAATTTTTAACAATGTGTATTTGAAAGGTAGTTATAAAAATGCCATTGTAATGAAGAACACTGATGTCTATGAAGGGCCATCTTCAATATTTGAACATAATCAAATTGCAAAGGAAGGACTTAGAGTCATCACTTCAAAGAAAAATGACAGTTGGTTTTTTATCTATTGGCCGAGCGAAGCTAAGGGCTGGGTGAAAGCTGAAAATATTGAATTCTATTAAAGGCCGGATATGACTGAAAAGTATTCAAAAGAAGATCGCATCGATATTAATCTCATTAAGTTTTTGTGGTCAATCAATCCTCTCATCAAAAGTAACAAGGTAACGATACCTTACTTATTAAGAGATACTGTTATCCTAAGAAGCTTAGGGGAGTTTGAATTATTCCAGTTGGCCAAATATTTTCACAGAAGAACATATGAAAAGGGTGAAGTTATCTTCAAGGAAGGTGACTTCGGTATAGGTTTTTATATTATTGTTTCAGGGCGAGTTGAGCTATCAACTGAGAGAAACGGAAAGAAATTTCATGTAACGAATCTTGATCGTAAAGATTACATGGGTGAGATTGGCCTACTTGAAGATGGCCATAAGAGATCTGTTACGGCCACTGCGGTAGAACCATTAGAGCTACTAGGAATTTTTAAACCTGATGTTCAATTAATGATTTCTGAGAGACCTGCATTGTCTTCAAAATTTTTACAAGCAATGAGTGAGCTTGTTGTTAAGAAGCTTCATATCCTGGCCCGTGAGATTAGAAAACTTAAAGTTGAAAATTCTCATCTTAAAGATGAAGTTGTTAATTTAAAAGAAGAGATCGCTAAGAATGACTAGTAATGATCGCCTAAGGGCCATTATTTTTGGATTATTTGTCATCTCTTCGATGATACTTTTCTTTGTATTTCCGCGAGTCGCAACGCCACTTTTAGTTTGTTATGTACTTACCTTAATTCTAAATCCACTTCTGTTGTTTTTTGAAAGGTTTGGAATTAATCGAACTGCATCGTCAGCACTTGTTGTTATTTTACTTCTTTTTTTAACAATCTATCCAATTGTAAAGGTAACACCTTTAATGGTTAGCGAAGTTAATAATCTAGAAGTATATATTCCAAAAGTAGAAAGCTTTCTTAAGTCACTCTATTCGCAACTACAGGCATTTGTAGCGGAGCGAACAGGCTACCACTTAAGTAGTGGATATCTTCTTCAATCAATGAATTTTATAAAAGATGAATTCAGTGCTTTTGTTCTACTTGTTCCAAAGTATCTAGGCTCGGCTTTAGAGTTGATTTTCATCGTTCCTTTATTTTTATTTTTCACATTGAAGGATATGAGAAATTTTAGAGAGCGTATAACAAGACTCTTGCCAAACAAGTACTTTGAAAAACTTTATCACCTATCGTTTCAATTTAATCGCCAGATTGGTGATTATATTTTAGCAAAAGTAATTGAGGCCAGTATTCTTGGAATAATAATTTTTACGGGCCTATTTTTTCTCGATATTAGATTTTCTCTTTTATTCGGCTTACTGGCTGCGGTAACAAATATTATTCCTTATTTAGGGCCAGTATTTGGTGCTATTCCTGCATTTATTTTCATCGCAGCTGAATATGGAATGGGAACTCACTTTGGTGGAGCCCTTATCCTTTATTTAGTCGCTAACGTTATTGATATTGCGATTGTATTTCCACTTCTAGTATCGAAGATTGTAGACCTACACCCAGTACTTGTTGTTGTTAGTGTTATCCTTGGTTCACAGTTATTAGGGATCACAGGAATGATCATTTCAATACCTCTTGCGGCAGCAGTAAAATTACTTATAAATCAGATGCTTAAGGACGTATACGAAGAGCGTTATTAGCTTTGACGGGCCTTGCTAGAAAGTGCTAGAATTGCCTCTATAGGGGGCAATGTGCACAAACTCATTTCAATCATATTTATTCTACTGATGACATCATGCGCAGTTAATCGTCCGCAAGGAAGTACTGAAGCAGAGGTTCTCTACAAAGAAGCAGAGAGATTAGTAAAATCTGAACGCTATATCATGGCGCTAGAAAAACTTAATAAAATCAAATCTCAATACCCATATAGTTACTATGCAACTTCTGCAGAACTTATGCAGGCAGATATTCTTTATAAACAAGAAAATTATGAAGAAGCTGCAGCCGCTTACTTATTGTTTAAGGATTTCCATCCTAAGCACCCTAAAATGGATTATGTGACTTTCAAAATTGCCGAAGCATATTATAAGCAAAAGCCATCAACTTTTGATCGTGACCTAACTCCAGCGAAACAAGCAATTAAGTACTTCAATGAATTAAGAAGTCTATATCCACAATCCGAATATCTAAAAGATGCCAGAGAAAAGATTGATGAATGTTATAAAATGATTAAGGACAAAGAATTATATATTGCTAATTTTTATTACAAAACTAAAGACTGGCAATCGGCTTCTTTCCGTTATGAACAATTACTTGCACAGTTTAACGATGATGAAGTGAAAAGACTTGCAAGTGATCGCCTTGTCACTATTGGTCTAAAAGGTATTAGACCAGACCTATGTGAATTAGTTTTTAAAAATTATCGCTACTTATACAAAGACAAAGATCTTTCTAATTTAAAGAAAGATGTTAAAAAGTGTTTAGAATAGGGGACTTTCACCATGATGAAATCTTTTGAACAAGAAAAATTATCAAAGAAGGCAAAAGTCGCTTTTGAAAATCGTGAATATAATAAAGCGATTTCAATCTATAACGAGCTTTTAGAAATTGATGCTAAAGATGCTGATGCACTTTTTAATATCGCTAATATTTTTCACTTAACAGGTGAGATATCAAAAGCGATTAAAGCTTTTAAAAAGGTTTTAGAAGTAAGACCGGATCATACAGATGCGGCAGTAAGTTTATCAGTTCTCTACAATGATATTGGTCAATATGAAGAGGCGAGTAAGATTTTTCAGATTGCTTCTCAGAAAGTTAAAGTAAACTCGAAGAGTGCTGAACTTAACGATAATCATATTGATAGGAAATTTGCTATTAAGCACTATGAACTTGCTGATCTATATTTAACATATAATCGCTACGATGAAGCATTATTTGAATATGGAAAGGTTCTTAAGCTCGATCCTTCAAATCTAGAAGCTAGAGTAAAGATGGCCAAGGTTTATGCGAAGAAAGGCTTCGTTAATAAATCTTTTGAAGAGCTATCAAATCTAAAGAATGAAAGACCTGACTATCTTCCAGGTAGAATTGCTCTAGGTGTTCTACACTATGGTAAAGGGGATATCCTAAGTGCGACAAGTGAATGGGAAAAAGTAATTTCTGTTGATCCTCTTAATAGCGAAGCGCAAATGTATTTAAACTTTGCAAAGAACGCAACTGAAACAACTCTTTAAAATTATCTAAAATTTAAAAATAAAAAAAGCACCATTACTGGTGCTTTTCTTTTATATGATTTCTTTTTGGGAAATTGAATTAAGCTTCTGCTGAGTGATCAACTGAAGTTTCTGTTGAAGAAGATTGCTCAACAACAGTTGGCTCAGTAGCAACACTTACATTTGTACGAACTGAATCATCAGAGTGGAAATTCATGATCGACTTTTTTAATGCATTGTACATTTCAAATTTAACTTCAAGCTTGTTGTCTTGAAGAACAATTTGACGAGCTTTATGTGAATCATTGTTAATAATGATTGGTGCCTTAAGGTTTGCAGACATTTGAGTTACATCCGTAGGAATCGTTAGGATTGTATAAACGCTTGCATTAGAAAGGTTTTCTAGTTTTAGGCTATTTAGCTCAGCCGGTAGTAGGCTTATTGAATAATCATCTTTAAAAATTTTTGGCTCAATGATTGGGAATGCTGTTGCACCGTCATCAGTTGATTGTAGCCATAGGATTAGAGTTTGATCGCCTGGATCAACAACAAAGAAATCCTTAAGGTTTTCAAAACCAAGAATACCTTCTTCGAACTTGATGATATCTTTATTGTTTACTTCTAATTCCCCAAATCGTGTTGTGCTTACTTTCACTGTCGTTCCTCCGAATTCAAGTTAAAGAACTTGATAACAGATTTTAGCAGTCGTAGGGGCAAAAGAGCAAGCGGAATTTATTTCTTGTTGCGCAACGCATCCGTTAAGTCACTCAGACTTTCTGGGCCAGCTTGGGAAGCTTCGTAATTTTGTTCCTGGATAGCTTTATAGACTTCTTCGCGGTGAATTTTCGTTTCTTTTGGGGCCTTTATACCAAGACGAACTTGTTTGCCTTTAATTTGCACAACGACAATCTTAATATGATCGTCGATCGCTATACTTTCCCCTAGCTTCCTTGTTAAAACCAGCATTTCACATCCTCAATTTTGAACCGTCCTGATTCATCAGGTAATGGTTCATATATTATTCATAACTTTAAAAATCAAGTAAAAAATCAACTAAATAAAAAAAAAGTAGCAGCAGCGTGTTAGCGTAGAAAGTCCAATAGGTTCTTGTTTAAGAGCCCCTCGGAAGTTTTGTACGCTGTTTTTAAGATCTCTTGTTGACGCGTGATGTCTGAGAATAACTCAGTTACATCTGCATCGACGAGCTTGCTCTTTCTTTCCATATTGTCGATATTATTTGCTTCAATCGAGTTCACGTTGGCCATAACTGAACTTGCAACTGAACCTACACGTGTTCGCAATGTAACGAGACGTGTTACCGCTGTATCAAATTTTTCTAAAAGATTTTGAATTTGATCAGGGTCATTATTTTCTAGAGAGATAGCTAGAGAATCGAGTAGTCCAAAAATATTGGCCGATTCTTTATATTTTCCAGCATCTTCACTGATTGGTGCTGATGCAATCTCTCGGTTATTTTCATCGGACATAATTTCACGATTTTTACTTTTTTCTCGTGAATCTGCCATCTCGGGAAATTTCTCCAGAGGATGCTTAACTTGTGAATCTGTTTCTGATTCGGCCATAAAAACTTCCTTGCCGTGCAGGTTAACCTGAACGAAAAAGTCTTTACCCACTTCAAGAGTGATATGACCATTATCTCCCTTGTACTCACCATTTTCATTAAATGGAGTATCGAGAGTTTTAAAGCCAGAGAAAATATAGCGCTGTCCTACTCGTTTGTTAGCAATCGATAGGGCAAGGTTTCGAAGTTGGTGAACTTCGTTTGCAACGTTATTTCTCACATCTTCATTATAAATATCTGAAGACTGTGCAATTGCAATCTCTTTGGCCTTTCCAAGAATATCTGTTAAATTTTCGAGAGCTTTCTCTGTGATATTTAATTGAAGAAGTGCAAAGTCTGCATTTCGCTTAAATTGAGAATTATCTTTAGTAACACTTGAGATTTGAAGTGCTTCAATATTTGCTGCAGGATTATCTGAAGGTTTACGCATACTCTTAAGAGTCGTTCCCTTCATTTGCAGGTCTTCCATCTTAGACTTGTGCTTGTTAAGCGTATGCCTAATTGAAAGAGTCGTTGAATTTTCTGACACTCTAGTCATTTTTCAATAATCCTAATTACTGCTTAATTGATAAAACAGTATCAAACATTTCATTTGCAGTTTTCATTACTTTAGCAGCAGCTTCGTACGCGTGCTGGTACTTAATCATATTTGCCGCTTCTTCATCGATTGAAACACCACTAATTCTTTCGCGAATAGAATTCGCTTGTGCAAGAAGTCCCTCTGATTGTTCAGCATCGAGTTTTGCCTTACCAGTTTCAAGTCCGACACTACCAACAGTTTTAAGATAATCTTCTTCTAATGTTGCTGTTCCGCCGGCCATTAATCTTTCGTGTTGTAGCTTAGAAATTGCAATGGCAACACGGTTATCCCCGGGGCTATTTGGTGATAGTGCCGTTGCGATATTAGATATATCTGATTTAATAGCATCACTTAAATCAATGTTAAGTGCAGCACCTTCTATTTTCATTGGTGTAGAGAAAAAGTTATTACCAGTTGTTGGACCTTTATTATCCATTGCAGCTGGGTTTCCATTAGCATCAGTTTGAATTTCACGATTCACATATCCTCTTCTATGGATAGCATTAACATAATTCATGAAATCATAAGCTGTCTGATCTAGTTTTTCTTTTAATTGCTTGATGTCGTTATTACGAACTTTAATAACTGCACCTAGAGATCCACCTTGGAACTTTTCTGTGATCTGTTGACCTGAGCGGCTTTCCCAGAAGATTTCCATTGAACCATCTTGGCCATTTGTTGACTCATCTTTACCAAATACATATGTTCCAAGTTTTTGTGCTTGGGCAGCAGTAACAAGTGTACCAACCCCTGGAGATTGTACGTTATAATTTCCACGCTCATCTTGATAAGTATGAATTTTAATAATTTTCGATAGTTCTTTTACAGATACATCTCGCTGATCTCGAAGGTCTCCAGTTTCATCACCCGTTGCTTCAAGTTCTCTAATTTTTCTGTTTAGAAGTGCAATCGAATCAATATGTTGATTTGCATCCTTAACAGAGATTGCAATTTTATCATCAATACTCTTAGAGATTTCATCTAGAGTCTCTGCAATTCTTCTAAAGTCTTTTACGATTAGTTGAGCTTTGTCACGTACAACGGAACGTACTGTTTCGTTTTCTGGTTGATTCGCAAGATCACGAAAAGAGTTGAAGAAATTGTTAAGGATTTGATTTAATCCTTCATTATCGATTTCGTTAAAGATATCTTCAACGCGACTCATTTGTTCAGCTCTGTTATTGTAGTACGATTCACTACTTTGACTATCTCGTAATTTTCTTTCAACGAATTTATCGTGAACACGATTAATACTTTTAATTCTTGTACCACTACCAGTAATTAAACCATCTTTGATCAGTGGCATATTTGATTGTTGGTGAACACGTTGACGAGAGTAGCCTTCTGTATTTGCATTGGAAATATTATGCGACGTCACCTCTAGTGATTTTTTAGAGGCGTTAAGTCCTGTATTCGCAATGTTTAACAGACGTGTAGACAAATAAGCTCCAATTAGGGATTTCGCTCAAGCGATCTTTGCTGAGTGATACCCTTGGCATTATATGTAGATACTGTCTTAGTACCCATTGCACTTTCTCTAATCTCGCGAAGAGAGTTTAGCGCTTTGTTAATAAATAATTGGTTCTTCTTGTTTTGAGTTTGAATTTTTTCAATGATATCAACCAAAAGACCATTGAATCGAAAAAGATGTTTTCCTTCTTTTTCAGCTTCAAACTTTGAGAAAAAATCAATAAGATCTGTAATCGAATTAATTTTTAATTCTTTATAATCCCTTTGAATATTTGCAAGAATTTGATTTCTTGCTTTTTCATTTACTTCTATTTTTGAAATGATTCCTGACTTTTCAGCAACCTTTTCTTCTAGTTCATCTATCTTGCTATCAAGTAGGAGAGCGTACTCATCACAAGTTAAGTCAAATAGCTTGTAGTGAAGTTCACACTGTGACTTCCAGATATCTGTGATTTGAAAGTAATATGTAGCTAGTTGCGTTTTCATTATACTCCGAACTCTTCCCCAAGAATTTTGTCTGCCATTTTGTCGTAATCCATTTTGTAGTTACCACCTTGGATTTGCGCTTTAAGTGCAGCAATTTTTGCAGAGTTATCAATCTCGGGAGCTGCATCAACAGCTTTCTTGATGTGAGCAAAGTCTTTTACAGCATCTGGAATAGAAACTCTGGCATCATTTCTTGTTTGGTTATCGATGTAAGCTTTTTGAGCGATCGTATTTCTTTGAACTGGAGCTTGCTTTTGGATCTCTTGCGATCTATCGGCCGTAGTCTTAGCATTTGGAAAGAAACTTGATCTCGTATTTGTTACACTACTCATACTTTACTCCAATTTGTTTTGCCTGCTTCATTGCTATTCCTTGAGAAGGTTGAGTTGGTCCCTCTTCAATGCGAATTTGGTTCTGTGCATACTTATTTTTATTGTCCAAATAATTCTGATAATTCTGTTCATTCCTCATATGCTTTGGATAAATCTCATTCAAAATCATCTTCTGTATTTGGCTGTCTTCTTTAACAAGTGCTTTAGCACGTTCACTTGTTATTAGACCGTTATAGAAATTACCTGCTGTACTTTGTACGCCACTGTTAAGTGACTTAGTCATTTCTTTAACCATTAACTCGTTAAATTGTGCTTCAAGCCCTTGGGCAGCACCTTTGATCTCTTCAGGAATATAGTTTTCAGAATTTACAGGACGAACAGAATTTTGTGCATTTCTGTTTTGAATTTGTGGTCTATGAATTTTGATTTCATTCATAATACTCATCCTGAGTTTCTGGCCGCTCAATCCTTGAAAAGCCCATTATCATTAATATTTTAACATTTTTTTTAGTTTTTTTATACCTAGCCTAAAAAAATGGTAAAAAATGCTATTTGACATTGAAAGTTAAATTAGCTCAATTTCTCCAACTAGGGCACCGTTTCTCTTAAGTGCTTGAAAAATCGAAATCAGATCTTCAGGTGTGGCCCCTAATGCATTCAAGCTTTTAACGAGATCATTTAGTGTAGTAGTCTTGTCAACTAGTCGTACATTTCCTTCACTCGTATCTTTCTTTTTGTCATTTACTTGAATATTTAAACCACCATGAGAAATTGCAACAGCTTTAACTGCAATATCTCCACCAGCTACAATTGTACCTGTTCTCTCGTTGATGATAATCTTCGCAATGCGATCCGTATGAACTTTAAAGTTTTCGATGATTGCTAGAAGTTGTACAATTTTTCTTTGGTACTGTATTGGTACAATAATATCAACAGTATTTGAGTCCTTTGCTATGGCATATTTTCCACCTAGCTCTTGATTAATTGTTTTTTCAATTCTAGCAGCTGTTGTGAAGTCTGGACTTTTCAGTGCTAATCGCAGTGATTTCTTCTTATCAAAATCTAATTGTAGCTCGCGCTCAACAATTGCTCCTTGAGGAATAAGTCCTGTCGTAGCAAATTTTTTACCGTTTTCTAAACCACCAATTGAAATTGATCCATTTGCTACAGCATATACGTTTCCATCACCACCTTTAAGAGGAGTAATAAGAAGTGTTCCACCTGCTAATGAAGAAGCATCACCAATAGATGAAACTTTAACATCCATTTTTTGACCAACTCTACTAAAAGACGGAAGTTCAGCTGTAACAATTACGGCAGCTACATTCTTTGAACTAATTTCATTTTGTGGGTTAAGTCCAAGTTTTTGGAACATACGCTTTAGAGATGTATTAGTTACTTCACCACCACCATCACCGGTTCCATTTAATCCTACGACTAAACCGTAACCAACGATCGGATTGTTTCGGACGCCTTTAACATCGACAAGATCTTTTAAACGGCTCATTTTGGCTTCAATATGTGTTCCAAAAGATAGAAGAATAAGACCAAAGATTAACTTTTTAAACATCAATTACCTCAATACCGTTACAGAGCTTTCTAAGAATTTTGTTGAATCAATTGTGTCGTCTTCATTAATATCTTTACGCGATATTAATGCTTGTAACTCAACAAGGTGTTTACGATTTTTAAATAAAACATTTTTTTGACCGCGAACAAGTAAGTGGTCACGGCTAATCTCTTCGACAATTACTCCTGAGATTTTGTCGTGAACTTTGTTAGATGCACTCATGTCTTCGCCCTCTTCAGCAGTTGTGTTAGCTTGGGCCTGACCTGGTGTTGTAGTCTGTGTTGTACTTTCTGGAGTTTGTCCACCAAGAGAAGGTACTGGAGGGAAAGCTCTTTTTAGTTCCATCGTGATGTCATTTTTAAGACGAGTTTGCACATTTACTAAAATAATATCACCATTTCTCTTCCACTTGTTTTTAGTAAATAGATAGTTCTCATTTCCGTTTCCGGCCCAAAGGCTACCGGTGTTTCCTTGATCATGGAAGCTATTAGCGGTTACTCTTTTTGGTTGTGCTGCTATTTGATTGTTGTTGTACTTTCTTTGCACCTGAGGTGTCATATTTGGCGTATTTGAAGAAGTCTTCCTTCTGTCAGGGTAAGAGTTTCGATATTGGTCAAATGTATTATCAACATTTGCTCTTTTTTGTTCAAGCTCTCTTTGGTTAACCCCGTCAAGCTCGTTGTACATTTTGTTAATGTAGTTAGCACAAGATGTTGTTAATAGTGCTAATGTTAAAAATAAAATTTTTCTCATAAATCTACCTTCACTTCATTGAGTCCAATTACTTTCGCTGTGAATACTTTATTTGTTTTTATGTTTTTCACTTTGATAAAATCTTGTAGCTTGCCTGTTGACATTGGAAGAGCTTGTCCTGTCAGTTTGATACCATTGGTGTTAAGTATGACTTTCACTGGAACGCCAAAAGAGACTAGGTTAATAGGGGATAAGTCTCTCTTATTAATTGTTTCACCCGGAGAGATAATTTTATTAGATTTATAAAATGCTATCTCTTCTAAGTTTTTGAATACAGCTTTTTCATCTGTTGTATAAATAGTCTTCTCTTCAACATTATTTGTGTTGATTGATTTAAAGTTAAGACCAATTTCATTTTTTGCAACAATAGCTTTAATAGGCTTTTGAACAATTATTTCAAACCACTTAGCTACGCCATCAACAGATACTTTAAGTTTATTATGACCAAGCTTGTTACACTCATTGCACATGAGCTCAATTGTTGTAAGGTTATCTGTTTGAAGAGTTTTAATAGGAGATCGTGATTTGAAATTAACTTTCCAATCGTCTTGAATTGTAAACTGAGTTTTTACAATATCTTCCAAATCGATAATGACGGAATCTTTTGTCAGTAGATTTATGTCATTCTGCTTTAGGTCTCTGCTGTGATTCAAATAGAAGTTTCCACGAGCAGAGATAAGCATTTCGTTTAAGATCTCTAGTTGAGAACGGTTACAATTTTGTGATTCATATGGAATCTCAGAGTTTTCGACACGATAATTCTTTTGTGCCAGAGAAATCTCGCAAGAGTTCGCATAAGAAAAGCTTGTTATAAATGTTAGAAGAATTAGTTTAAACACTCTCTCTCAACTTCCTATTATCTTGTAATATTGTTTACTGTTTGTAGCATTTGATCTGCTACTCCCATTACTTTTGAGTTCATTTCATATGCCCTTTGGGCCTTGATAAGATCTGTCATTTCATTCATAAGACTAACATTTGCCATTTCAAGTGCACCTTGTTGCATTGAACCTGCATTATTTGTTCCTGCAATTCCTTGAATTGGTTGTCCACTTGCTGTTGTTTGACGATAGAAGTTCCCACCATCATTGTGTAGGCCTGGGTTATTTACAAATGTGAATACTGGAATTTGACCAACAACTTGTGGTTCAACTTGACCATTGAAGTATGCTTCAACGTTTCCATCGTTTCCGATACTCACAGATGCTACACCTGGTGGAAATGTAATTCCTGGAAATACTTGGTAACCCTGTTTAGAAACAAGTTGTCCTTGTGCATTTACATTGAATGCACCATCTCTTGTATAAACAATTTGTCCATTTGGTTTAATGATTCCAAAGAAGCCATCACCATTGATCATTAGATCAAATGGGTTATTTGTGATTTTTGGTGCTCCGGCCGAAAATACTTTTCTGACACCACTAATTTTCGATCCTGAACCTACTTGTACACCTACTGTGTAATTTGAGTTTGCATCCGAACGTGATCCAGCTTCTGTAATTGTTTCATACATAAGATCTTCAGATTCAGCTCTTTGCTTCTTGTACCCAATTGTATTTAAGTTAGCGACGTTGTTAGAGATTGTGTTAACGTGCATCTCCTGAGTGGCCATCCCTGTTGCTGCAATATTAAGGGCCTTCATCATTCCAAATGAATAACGGGCCATGAGTAAGAATGTAATAAAAAGAACAATATTTTTCATACTACCTCAAAATTTGATCATTTCATTAACTGACTTAGAGCTAATTTGATCATAAGTTTTAATTGCTTTTTGTATTGATTCAAAATGACGGTGAGCTTTAATTAGCTCAGACATCTCAGACACGGCATTTACATTTGATTGTTCAATAAAGCCTTGGTGGACTGATGTATTAATCTGTTCTTTCAGATTACCTTCATTATTATTGATATAAAGTGAATTGCCTTCTTTTCTTAGTGCATGCATATCATTGAATTCAGCAATATTTAGTGAACCAACTTGATTGTTATTAGCGTAGACTGCACCATCTAGAGCAAATGTAATATTTCTCGTTCCAGGTGGAACTGATATTGGTTGGTTATCTTCTCTGTTTAAAACAGGATAGCCTTGCTGTGTTGTGATAACACCATCTTGACGTAGTGAAAGAGTTCCGCGCCTTGTGTAGCGCACACCTTTAGGTGTTTCAATGGCGAGAAATCCATTTCCACGAAGTCCAATATCTAACGGATTGCTAGTAGGAGATAATGTACCTTGCGTAAAATTTGTGAATGACCCATCTACCTTAACCATGGCATGCTCTGCTCCATAGCTTCGATAGAAGTCTTCAGGGGCCCATTCCTTATTAGGTAAATCAATATCTTCAACACCTTTATCTAGTGCTGTTAAGTATTCTTTGAAAGCGAGTTGATCTTTTTTAAATCCAGGCGTGTTTGCGTTTGCAACATTATTGGCAATTGTATCAACTTTCTGTTGTTGTGCGATTGCACCGGATAGCGGTACCCATAATTCTTTCATCTGCCCTCCTGGCAAATTCTTCTTTAACTATACCAATCGGGGTGCCAAATTACCTACATAGGTAAAAATGACCCATGATGTAAGTAGTGATTATCACACCTTTTTATTTAAAGAATATGCAAAGTATGGGAATATTAGTTCACATTGGAATTATTAATGTTGAATTTATGACACGGTGAGATATGGCCAAGAAAATTGATATTGAACAAAATTTAAAGAGATTAGAAGAACTAGTTCACGGACTTGAGTCGGGAGAACTTACTCTAGACGATAGTTTAAAAAACTTTGAAGAAGGGGTTAAGCTATATACTGATAGTAAGGGCTACTTAGAAAAAGTTGAAAAGAAAGTTCTAGAATTAACAGATAAGTTAGAAGAAAAAGAAATTGAATAAGCTAAATTTCATTCTTATATTTTTTGTTTTTGTCTTCTTAAGTAATACTTGCCAAAAACAACCTGAAGAAGAACAAAGAGTGGTCACAATCTCAGTCGATGCAGAGGAAACAAATATAATTCCTTCTGTCGATGAGCAGTCATCTTATACTGAGTATGGGCCTGGTCAGGTCAATCCAAATACACAAGCGTTACAAACTTCTGAAAAAATCAATACAGTAGGAATCATTATTGGTGCAAGTTCAGATTTTGATACTGATGTTATGGACTATGTTTCATGCCTGCTTAAAAATGATGTGAAAATTAATTTTGTTGCTGGTATTGGTAGTTCTTCGGCAATAGCAGCAATGTTAGCTCAAACAAAGAAGCCTGAACTTGTTAAGTGGAAGTTCTTTAGATTGAAAGAACGTACGAATGCACAAGAAATTGTAGAAAATTTAGAGCTAGATGCTAGGACAATAAAGAAGTCTAGTATCGCCTACTACTTAACAACAGTAGGAGTGAACGGTAACATCACTTTTATGACGAAGGGTAATATTGTCGAAGGCTTAAAAAATAATATTGAAAATAATAAGAAAATACTGGCCGCTCAAATTGAAATAACAAATGAAGATATCGCTCGTTTAATTGCCCAGAGAGTGTTCGTGTTTTCATATGAGAAAAACTTATCGGTTTCGAAAAATCAGATAAATGGTAAAATGATTCAAATCAATATGCCTAAGCAAAATTTTAGCTTAATGAAGAAGTGTGAAATTATAAAAGAGAATTTATGAAACATTTAAAAAGATTATTAGTATTAATGTCCTTCTTGGTTTTATTTGGAGGATTATTTGTTTTTTCAATACTAGTATACTTTTCTTTTACGTTACCAAAAATTAGTAGTCTTGCAGATTATAATCCACCAATCAAATCGAAAATTCTTTCAAAAGATGGTGTTGTTTTATATGACATTGGAAAAGAGAATAGAGAAGTCGTTGAGTTTAATGAGATACCTCCGCGAATTGTTGATTCCTTCTTATCTGCGGAAGATTCAAATTTCTACAATCATGATGGTGTTGATTACTTTGGAGTACTAAGGGCTCTAGTCGCTAACTTGAAAGCGGGGCGTGTTGTTCAGGGTGGTTCAACAATTACGCAACAGGTAGCTAAGTCACTTTTACTTTCATCAGAAAGATCAATTACAAGAAAGATTAAAGACTTTCTTTTAGCTCAAAAAATTGAAAAGAGATTTAATAAGGAAGAGATTTTATTTCTTTATCTAAACCAAGTTTATCTTGGTGGTGGATACTATGGAGTAAAGTCTGCATTTCGTGGCTACTTTAATAAGGAATTAAATGAAGCAACCGTTGCTGAGTCAGCACTAATTGCAGGGCTACTTGTTGCTCCTGGTAAGTATTCTCCTTATCGTAATCCACAACATGCAAAAACGAGACAGGCATATGTTCTTGGCCGTATGTTTGCGAATAAGAAAATTACTAAAGAAGAATATCAAGCTGCCCTAAAAGAAAAAATCAAGTATCAGCTTAGAAAAAATAGTCCATTCCTTGCGGGATATTTCACTGACTGGGTACGTAGACAGGCAATTGATATTGTTGGAGAAGAGAAGTTTTTAACTGAAGGCTTCACTGTTCAGACAACTCTTAATTATGACCTTCAAAAGACTGCTGAAGAAAATATCAAGATCGGTGCTGAAGAAATTGATAAACGCCAAGGTTTCCAAGGACCAATCGGTCATATCGAACTAGAAGAACTTGATAAGTATATTGAAGAGTTTCGAGTTGAGCTTTACAAAGATAAGTCTAATTATTTTACACTTTCTGAAAATAATGAAAGGGAATATGAACTGCAATTAAAAGAAGATGAACTCGCAGTACTTAAAGAGTTCACACAAGAGCATATGTCAAAGCTCTACTCTTCGAGATTCTATCCTGGTTATAATGCTGATGATCAGTTATTAGGTCAACTTGAAAAGGATAAGTTGTATAAAGCAGTAGTGCTTCGTCTTGATGGCCGTATGAGAAATATTATTATTTCTGTAGGTGGTATTACTGGAGTAATCCCTTATGAATCATTTCGTTGGGCACACGAAAGAAAATATACGGATGCACGTAAGTATTTCCCATATATAAAGAACCCTAATGATATTTTAAAGAAAGGGGATATTATTCATGTAAAGATTAAAGATTTCAGCACGAAGTTTTCAGAACATGTCTATTCACAATATGCCAATACTTATAAAAAGCTAAAAGATTATAAAACATTAGAAGAGCAAATGTATTTAGAGTGTACGCTTGAGCAAGAACCTAAAGTTCAAGCTGCTTTAATGAGTTTGAACCCATTTACTGGTGAAGTGATTTCAATGGTTGGTGGTGTTGATTTCGATAAAAGTGAATTTAACCGTGCACTACAATCTAAGCGTCAACCTGGTTCTGCCTTTAAACCGCTTCTGTTTGCCGCTGCTTTAGAAAATGGTTATCAACCCAATACAATCATTCTTGATACTCCAGAAGCACTTGGAGGAGCTAATCAGGCCCTTAATTGGAAACCAAGAAATTATGATGGTAAATTTAAAGGTCCAATGACTTTTAGAGAGTCACTTGAATACAGTCGAAATATTCCAACAATTAAGATTGCTCTTGATCTTGGAATGGATAAGATTTTTAACTATCTAGATCGAATCAATTTTCATGCAGATATGCCAAATGATATGTCGATTTCTCTTGGCTCTTTTGGTGTAACGTTGCTAGAAATGATTCGTGCATACTCTATCTTCCCTAATGGAGGAAAGAAGGTTCTGCCGAAATCAATTATTTCAATTACAGATAGAAATGGAAAAGAGTATTACTTTCAAGATGACTTTGCGACTCAGTCAAAACTTGAGCTAGAAAAATTAGCTAAAGAGTCAAAGAATCTAAATCAAACTGAAAATGTACGTGAGAAAGAAGGTGATTCTCATAATGAGTTTGAAAAAGAAGCAGTCAATCCGTATTTATTAAATTTAGATGAAGAACAGGTATACGATCCAAGATTAGCATTTATTATGACTAACCTTTTAAAGGGTGTTGTTCATAATGGTACAGGACGAGGCGCTCTAAGTGTAAGTCAATTCTTAGGTGGTAAAACAGGTACAACAAGTAGTTATGTGGACGCTTGGTTCTTAGGATTTTCTCAAAATATCGTAACAGGTGTTTGGACGGGGATGGATGATAACCAAACTATGGGATGGCCGGAAACAGGAACAAGAGCTTCGATGCCAATTTGGAAATCATATATGCAACGTTCTATTCAGATCTACGGTGAAAGAGACTTCCAAATGCCTCCAGGAATTGTGAATGTTTCGATCGATAAGAAGACAGGTGAGTTAGCAAATGGCTCTGGATCAAAGTTTTTGGAAAGTTTTGTTGAAGGAACTGAACCTGGCTCTAATTCTAAGAATAACTTCTTTAAAAAAGAGGAAAATAGTCAAGAAACAGGTGCAATTCTTGAAGATGACGATTTCTTTAACAATTAATCAAAATATGTAGTAAATTTTTCGATATTTTCTCCGAGAAGGCTAAAGAATACTTAGTTTCTCGGAGACACTTTGGAATTAGTTCATAAAAATCACAAGACATATATATATCTAGCAATAGCTCTATCGCTAGTTGTACATATCTCTTTGATGCCTTCAAAGCTAACTTCAATTTCTTTGTCATTAACTAAACCACAAGAAGAAAAAGAACCTGAGCGAATCCGTCTAAGACTTAATAGAGATAAGCCTCGTCAGATCGTGACAGCGGCCAAGACAAATCAAGAACTCGCAGATGATGCAAAATACTTGAGTGAAACAAATAATAAAGTCGATCGTGAAACGAAGGCGAAGGAAGTTGCTGCATTTAACATCGGTGGTGTCGGTAACTCAAAAATTGATCAAAAGAAACAGGGTTCAAAGACAAAGAAGAAAGAGCAACGTAAAATGACAAAGTCAAAATCTGGTCGAATCAGTTTTGAAGACTTTGCAGTCGCACAAAATTCTCCCCTCCAAAAGGATCAAAACCTAGTTAAAGGTACTAAGACAGGTAGCAAGAACCACAGAGGTATTGC
The DNA here is from genome assembly GCF_002903145.1 of Halobacteriovorax sp. DA5. Lineage (NCBI taxonomy): Bacteria > Pseudomonadati > Bdellovibrionota > Bacteriovoracia > Bacteriovoracales > Halobacteriovoraceae > Halobacteriovorax > Halobacteriovorax sp. DA5. Next base: position 337,644 of record NZ_PPDJ01000008.1, read on the forward strand.
TAGTTCAAATGATCACCTTGAAGATGTTAAATTAGGTGATTTCACTAAACTAAATACAGTTGAATATAAATACTACGGTTTCTACTTCAGAATTAAGCAACAGTTAGAGCAACATTGGGGCGCTACTCTGCGAGAAAAGATGGAGTCCTTATATCGTCAAAATCGTCGTGGACCAGCTGGTGAAAAATTTCTCACAAATGTACGTGTCGTTTTAGATAATGACGGTAAGATTATTAACGTTATTGTAAATGGTACTTCTGGAGTTAAAGAATTAGATGACGCCGCTGTAGAAGCTTTCAATAAGGCCGGGCCATTTCCTAACCCACCATCTGGTTTAGTTAAAAATGGTCACGCAAATATTGATTGGGGTTTTGCAGTTACAAAGAACTAAGTCTTAGTGCTTTGTATTTCCTTTAAGCATCTTCTTAATGTTGTTAATACCTTCCATGAGAACGTAGTCAGTCCAAACCTGATCTAATTCTTTAATCGTTTCAACGATTTTAATAGCGGCTTGATCGTATGAGATACGATCTGTCTCTGCTAGTTGTTGAATGGCATTTGAGATTGCAGCAATAGCAGACGAATTACAAGCTTGGTTTAATCTATCCTCATAAGTAGTATCGATCTTTTTCTCTTTACCCTTGATGATTGCAGTATTGATTAGCTGAATAGATTCTTGATTATGCATTTAATACCTGTCTCTATTTAATGATGAACATTGGAGATTGCGAGTATGAAGCCTTCGTAGGACTTCGTAAAGGAAAAAGTTGGTCAATTGAAAATATTTTTAAGATATAAATTTGTAAGTTACTGAAATAAAAAAATGCCCTCATTTCGAGGGCATATGTAAGAATTTGAAATAGATTTTATTTTGTTTATTCTTGACAAAGGCTTTCGTATTCTTCGTTAGAAAGTAACTCAGAAAGCTCTTCTTGATCTGTAATTTTAACTTTTATCATCCAAGATTCATATGGTTCAGAGTTTAAATTATCTGGTGAATCTGGTAGTTCTTCATTGATTTCAGTGATAACACCTGAAACCGGAATATAAAGATCACTTGCCGATTTAATTGATTCAACAACACCAAAAGTGTCGTCTTTTGAGAACTCTTGACCTACTTCTGGTAGCTCAACAAAAACAATATCACCTAAAGAGTTTTGAGCGAAATCTGTAATACCTACAGTTACGATATCACCTTCAATCTTTGCCCATTCGTGCTCTTTTGTATATTTAAGATCAGTTGGAATATTAGTCATTATTTGTGCCCTCCGGTAACAAATGGTTTTGTATGATAGTTTGAATCTATTACATTCTTTCGAATTTGTATTCTAAATTTCTTATTTTCAGGAAATAAATCACGCTTAACTAGCCCTAGGCAAATTCCTTGAGAGTTAGTTACTGACATCGTACCACTTGTTACTTTACCGATAACTTGATCTTGGTCATTTAGAATCTCGTAACCTTCTCTTGGAATACCTTTATCAATAGAAAGTTTAACTAGTCTATAGTTTGCAGCGGCTTCTAATAGTGCTTCCTTTCCAATAAATCTTTCTTTATTTAGTTTAACAGTCCACTTTAGAGCAGCATCGAGTGGAGTTAATTCGTCATTAAGCTCATGGCCATATAGTGGATAACAAACTTCAAGTCTAAGAACATCACGTGATGCTAGGCCACAAGGTGTAACTTGTGCACTTAAAAGATCCGACCATAGTTTCTGTATTGTTTCATGTGAACCAAATACTTCGAATCCATCTTCACCAGTGTATCCTGTTCTTGCCATGATTACCGCAGCACCATTCCAATTACTTTCATAAGCAGAGTAGTAAGCAGCATTTTTAACAGAATCAAAACCTAGTTTAGAAAGTACTTCTTCAGTTTTAGGACCTTGAATCGCAAGAAGAGAATAGTCATCAGACTGATTTGTTAGTTCAATATCAAAACCTTCCGTTTTCGAAGATATCCAATTCCAATCTTTTTCAATATTGGCCGCATTTACACAAATTAAAACTTTTTGTTCTTCAAGTTTATATGCAATAAGGTCATCAATTACTGTTCCATTTTCACGGCATAGTGGCGAGTAAACAGCTTTTCCTGTTTCCGCATTAGTAAAATCGTTAGTGATAACATAGTCAACGAAGGCTACAGCATCTGGACCAGTTACAAAGAATTCACCCATATGTGAAACATCGAAAACACCGATGTTGCTTCTTACGGCTTCAACTTCTGCTTTTACTCCAGCGTACTGAATAGGCATTTCATAACCTGCAAAGTCTGCCATTTTTGCCTTAAGGTCGCGATGCGCCTGTGTAAGTGATGTTTGTTTCATAAATTTCCTTAGGTTTTTATTTTTTAGCTGCGCTAATTAAATTTTGAGAGACACTGAAGATTGTCATTGGGCCAATTCCTTTAGGAACTGGAGTAATTGCCGCAAGTTGATCTTTTATATTGTCAAAGTCGCAGTCACCGCAAAGTTTGCCATCAATACTTCGATTAATACCGACATCGAAGACAACTTGTGTCTGATCATTTCTGAAATATTCTTTAGTAAGGAGCTTTGGTGAGCCAATTGCTGTCACAATAATATCGGCTGACTGAGTTAGCTCTTTTAAGTTTTGAGTTTTAGAGTGTGCAAGTGTAACAGTTGCATTTAAATTTGTTAGGAGAAGTGAAAGTGGTTTCCCAACGATAAGACTTCTACCAACGATAACAACATTCTTTCCTGTAAAATCAATTCCGTAGTACTTGGCCATTGTAACAATACCTTTTGGCGTACAAGGAATCATTGATGTTTCACCAAGTTGCCCACGGTAAAGCTTAGCAACATTTTCGTAGTGAAAACCATCAACATCTTTATGAGGAACAACAAGGTCTGTTGTATCTACTTGAGAGAGTGATTTTGGTAATGGAAGTTGTATAAGGATCCCGTGAACTGATGGATCTTTATTAAATTGGTTTACGATTTTGAGGAATTCTTCCTCACTAATCGAATCTTCTAGATTAACGATTTCGCAACTTGCACCAATTTTTTCTGCAAACTTCTTCTTACTATTTGTATAAATAACGCTTGCTGGATTATTACCTACAAGAATTACTTTTAAACAAGGTGTCGTACCCAAACTTTTTAGGGAGCCACACTCTTCTTTAAGAAGTTCAACCTGCCTTTCTATGACGGGTTGCGCATATAGTAATTTTGTCTCATTTTGCATTATCACATATTATCTTTATAGCTTGGTATTGGCAATTTCAGAATTAAGTCGTATTCAATTGATATGTTTTTTTGGTTAGGACTTGCATTACAATTAATCGGTTTCGCGTCAGTTGGGCTTTGTCTTTTTGTAGGTTTACAAAAAGGTGACTATGAAATGCTTGAGCTCTATCAATTTATTGGTGGATCTGCAGTTTTTTATATTGGCCACATGATAAAAGGCGTAGATCGCTCGTAAATTCGAATTTTTCGTTTATACTAAATCTATGTATATTCTAGGAATTGACCCGGGATCTCGTACCACTGGTTGGGCGGTTATCGAAGTTGAAGGTCGAAAATTTAAATATGTCGATTCGGGTGTTTTAAAATTTGATAAGATACCGGAGTTTCTTGATCGTTTAGCAACGATTTCTTCTTCAATTAAAGATATTGTCTCAATGTATAAACCTGATGAGATTTCAGTTGAGGCTTTGATTTACGTAAAAAGTATTCCCGCATTATCAAAACTTGCTCAAGCGAGGGGAGCACTAATTGCAGGTTTATCTGGTAAGTATCAAGGTAAAATCACAGAGTATTCACCGAACTTAATAAAATCTAGTGTTACTGGACATGGTCTTGCTTCAAAAGAAAGTGTTGATCGATCTCTAAATATGATTTTTGGTAAGCTAGATTTCAAGTCACATGATGAGTCGGATGCCCTTGCTATAGCGCTTTGTCACGCGTTGAATCGTGGACAAAGGGCAAAAATAAAGGGAAAATCGTCTCATACTCGTACAAAAGCACGTACATTAAAAGAAGTATTTTCTAAGTAGGTTATATGATTGGTCTATTACAAGGCGAAGTTGTTTTCAGCGATGGAAACGAATTAATTCTTTTTACTCCTTCTGGGGTAGGTCACCAAATTTATTTTCAACATGTTTTACCAGAGGGCTCAGTTGCTGCAATCTTCATCTCACATATTGTGAAAGAGGCAAGTGAAGAACTTTTTGGTTTCCGATCTTTGAGAGAGAAGAAAACATTTGAATTACTTTTAAGTGTTAAAGGTGTTGGTCCTAAAGGAGCATTTGCTCTTGTGACAAGTATTGGTGTGGATAACATAATTGATGCTATTACTTTTGATAATAAGAAAACACTACAAAAGGCACCAGGTGTGGGAGCGAAAGCTGCTTCACAGATCATTCTTGATTTAAGTGGAAAAGCACAAAAAATAAAAATGTATTCTAAGGCTTCTGCTTCTGCGAATCAGACAGCACAATCAATCTCTCAAGCACCTCTAAATCTTGAGCTATTTGAAGAAAGTGTATCAGAAGTTGTTAATCATGATTCGGCACTAATGAATGATGCAATCATGGCCTGTAAAGAACTTGGTTTTACTGAAGAGAAAGTGATGCCACTTGCAAAAAGAATTTTAGATGAAAACCAAATTACAAGGGCCGAACAATTAGTTCACCTTGTTTTAAAAGAGGTGTAAATGTCTGAAGGACGTTTTTTTGATCCAACACTTGATGAAGAAGAAACAAGAAAAGAAATTGTTTTAAGGCCGAAAGATTTTTCTGAATATATAGGTCAGAAAAAAATCGTACAAAATATTGATGTGATGGTTACTTCCGCTGTTAAAAGAAAACAGTCTATGGACCATGCACTACTTTCAGGTCCTCCTGGACTAGGAAAGACATCTCTTGCCATGATAATTGCTAATGCGCTCGGAAGCCAGCTTCATGTTATATCGGGACCGGCCATTGAGAAGAAGGGTGATCTTGCGGCGATTCTTACGAATTTAGAGCCTCGTGATGTTCTTTTTATCGATGAAATTCATCGCATGCATATTTCTGTTGAAGAAATTCTTTATTCAGCAATGGAAGATTATCGCCTCGATATTGTTATTGGTGATGGTGCCGCTGCAAGAACTATGCAAATTGAAATTGCTCCATTTACATTAATTGGGGCCACGACAAGATCAGGGTTATTGTCAAATCCTCTTCGTGATCGTTTTATGGCACATTTTCATTTTGATTTTTATAAAGCTGATGAACTAGCAAAAATTATTTCTAATAACGCTAAGAAAATCGGAATTCAAATAGACGAAGATGCAGAGCACTTAATGGCAAGATGTGCTCGAGGTACTCCAAGAATCGCTAATCGTGTTCTTCGTCGCGTGCGTGACTTCGCTATTGTTCGTGATTCTTCTCACGTTAATATTAATGATGTGAAAAAATCTCTAGAAATGATGGAAATTGATGAACACGGGTTGGATCGTATGGATAGACGCATCCTTTCTGTTATTCAACAGTATTATGGGGGAGGTCCTGTAGGTATAGAAGCACTTTGTGCAACTCTTGCTGAAGACCGCTCTACGATTGAAGATGTTTATGAACCCTTTCTTTTAAAAGAAGGTTTTTTAATACGTACGCCAAGAGGTCGTGAGATCTCACAAATTGCAAAAGAGTTGATTAATGAAGAATAAGTTTTTATTTCTGTGTTTATGTCTTATTACGTTTAACATTCAAGCAACATATGATTTATCCGCATCAGCTGGGTATCGTTCTTATATCCTAGGAGCAGCGGCGAGAGTTGACGCTGGAATCAGTCAGGAGATGTGGCGATATAACGAACAAATTTATGGCTTCATTCGTGAGTCTGCTTATTTCAATACAAGTGGTTCGATCAATTCCGTTGGTGGCCGTATCGATTTTTTTCCAGTTTCAATTTTAGGCTTCACTGCCGGAACTGAACAAGTTTGGCGTTCATCGAAGGAGCTTTCAACTTTTGATTGTGAAACACAGATATGTGATGCAGACGGTACACGTTCGTATTTAAGAATAGAAAATGTTCTAGCTTATAAAAAGTTTGTCACAATAAACGATTATCAGAGAGAGTTTTTTAAGTACAGCGGCTACTCAGGACTTGTTGTAAATGCTCTTCATTCAATGGAAATAGATACGAATGATATTGTGAATGTTATGAGAAATATCATCGCTTACCAGTATAGCGATACATATACATTTGGAGTTCTTCACTTTCGTTCTTGGTCAGAGAAAAGTAAGCAAGATACTGCTTATGTTGGAATGTTAAATCAGTTTAAAAAAGATAAGTGGACTTACGATACTATCTTAGGGGTAAATCACGACCGTGATGATCATGATCACTTCAGTGTGCTTCTACAAGTTAAATACGACTATAAAAAAGGTCTAAGGTTATTTTAATGAAAAATTTATTATTTATTACTCTCGCAATGCTATTGTCATCGTGTTCTCTCCTCTATGGAAAACTTGGTGGCGATTTTGATTACAAACCAAATGAATATGAAAAACTTCCTAAACATGTAAAAGACTTTGTTGAAAAGTCTTACGATGGAATTGATCTAAAGAAATTAAGAGATACTCACTTACATATCGTGGGTCTTGGGAATAGTAGAAGTGGTATTTGGGTAAACCCAGATATGCAAGATTGGTATAATCACTTATCAAAATACAATCGTTTTAATGTTTATATTTCCGCTTCTGGAGTTGATGATAAGTCGCAAGCAGATGAGCAATATGTGGCCCGTCTCGTTGAACTGATGACTTACCAGCCACACTTTATTCCAGCCTATGCACTTGCTTTTGATTATCATTATAAGTTAGATGGTACAAAAGATCTTACGCATTCAGAATTTCATGTGCCTAATGAATATATTTGGAAGTTATCACAAGAACATCCTGTGAATTTTAAAATGGTTGCTTCAGTACATCCTTACCGTAAAGATGCAATTCAAGAGTTAGAAAAATGGGCCGCTCGTGGTGTGAAGTTTGTAAAATGGCTACCAAATGCAATGGGTATCGATCCTGCAAATAAAAAAGTTATTCCATTTTATAAAGCGCTTAAGAAATATAATATGACTCTTATTACACATGCCGGTGAAGAGAAAGCTGTAGAGGGTGATAAGTTTCAAGAGTTAGGAAATCCACTTCGCCTACGTCATGCACTTGATCTTGGTGTTGATGTAATTATCTCTCACGCCGCTTCACGTGGAAAATGTGAGGATCTAGATAATGGTGGAGTACAAGCAGAGTGTTCTGATTTATTTTGGAGACTTTTCAAAGAAAAGAAATATGAGAAAAACCTCTTCACAGACCTATCGGCACTTATCATTTATGAAAGACTTAGTGAGCCTCTAATTGAAATGATTGAAAATAAACAATTTCACTCACGTGTAATGTATGGATCAGATTATCCTCTTCCTGCAATTAACTGGATTTACCGTACGACTGATCTTGTAGAGAAAGGATTTATTACAGAGGAAGAAAGAGAGATCTTAAATGAGATCTACTCAATCAATCCACTTCTTTTTCACTTCGTAGCACTGAGAACTGTTAGGCACCCAAAGACTGGTGAGAAACTCACTAACGAAGCCTTTGAGATGCCAGCTCGACTTCTTAAAAAATAAAAATTTATTTCTTAATAACTGCCATCGTCAGGCGAGAGATACAAACTAATTTGTCTTTCTCGTCTGTGATGCGGATATCCCAGATGTGTGTCGATTTTCCAAGATGGATGGCCGTTGCTTTTGCAGTAACAATTCCTGATTGAACTGGACGCACATGATTTGCATTTATCTCCAAACCAGCAGCATAGAATTTTGAAGAATCTAAAATAATATTTGAAGCGATTGATCCAACTGATTCCGCAAGGACACAACTTGCTCCTCCATGAAGAACGCCGTATGGCTGTCTTGTTCTTTCATCTACAGGCATCGTCGCAACTAAGTAGTCGTTTCCTGCCTCAGTAATTTTTATATCAAGGTGCTCAACACAGCAGCCAGCATTGAACTTATTCACCTCATTTAGATCGAGATTATTAAATAAATTTTCCATCAATAAACCTTCTTTAACGTATTCATGAATTTAAATTAACGTTGTTTTAACATCTGCATTTATTTTACGGTTATTATTAAAAGAGTGGAAGGGTTGGTTAAATTTTGTTACAAAAGCCTCTAGGACAGGAAATTCAGTAATATTTTGCTCATGTATGACGATACTTGCTATATATTGCTGCTCAGTTTAAAATTACAGAAAGTACTTAAAATTAGGTGATTTTTAATGTTAAACCAAAGAACTATAGCGAAAAAAGTGATGATTACAGGAATTGGGATCCATTCTGGAAAGAAGGTGACAATGACTCTACATCCTTCAGAAGCAGATTCTGGTATCCAGTTTAAGAGAACTGACATTAAAGATTCACAAGTGCTAAAGGCTACTGCAGATACTGTAGGAGCTACTGAGAACAATACAGCAATTGGCTCAGGTCCAGGTGCAGTTCATACTGTTGAACACCTTCTATCAGTTCTTTATGGTTTCGGAATTAATAATTGTTATATTGAAATTGATGGGCCAGAGGTTCCAATTATGGACGGTTCAGGCGCTTCATTTCTTTATGTTATTAAAGAGACCGGAATCCAACAACTTCATAAAACTAAGAAATTTCTAGTAGTTACTAAAGCAGTAGAAGTAAAAGTTGGCGAAAAATGGGCGAGAATTGAACCTTGTGAAAAGCTAGTGATCGATTCTACTATCGTTTTTAAGCACCCTATTATTAAAACTCAACGTAAAGTATTTGAATTTACTTGCGAGAATTACATCGCTGAAATTGGTCGAGCGCGTACGTTTGGTCTATTAAGAGATGTTGATATGTTAAAGAGAAAAGGCCTAATTAAGGGTGGATCTCTTGATAATGCAATTGTTTTAGATGATTTTAAAGTTATGAATCCAGATGGATTACGTTTTGATGATGAATTCGTAAGACATAAGATTCTTGATACTGTAGGTGATATCAGCCTTCTAGGTTATGAAATTGCCGGAAAAATCACAACTTACATGTCTGGACACCACGTTCACAACGTTCTTTGCCGCAAGCTTCTTGAGACACCTGATGCATATGAAATTGTATCGGCAACATCACTTGAGAAAGAAGCAGTTCAAGCGTTTGATCTGCCCATGGCCCTTGCGCCGTCATTTTAATCAGTCGATATAAAAATATTTAACATTTATTGTGTGAATTACAGCGTGTACAATGGTATGGATTTTCACGCGTTATAAAAGAGAGAGAATACTATGATTCTATCAAAGGGATTTTGGCAAACTTATAAAGAAGTGCCAGCGGATGCAACAATTGCATCACACCAGCTAATGATGAGAGCAGGTTTAATTCATAAGTCAGCAGCTGGACTATATAATTATCTACCAATGGGTTATCGTTCAATTCGCAAAGTAGAACAAATTGTTCGCGAAGAAATGGATAAGGCCGGATGTTATGAAATGCTAATGTCTGTTGTAACTCCAGGAGAGCTTTGGCAAGAAACTGGGCGCTGGGACAAGATGGGTGGCGAGATGCTTAAGTTTAAGGATAAGGCAGATCGTGATCTTTGTATTTCGCCGACAAATGAAGAGGCCATCACTGATGTTTTTAGAAAAACAATCAAATCATACAAAGATCTACCTTTAACGGTATATCAGATAAATACAAAATTTCGTGATGAGATTAGACCTCGCTTTGGACTGATGCGTGGACGCGAATTTATCATGAAGGATGCATATTCATTTCATGCGACAAAAGAGTGTCTTGATGAAGTCTATGACAACCTTTATCGAGCATATGAAAATGTCTTCAATCGTTTAGGTCTTGAATTCTCCGCTGTTGTTGCAGATGGTGGGGCCATGGCCGATGGTGAAGCGAAAACACACGAGTTTCAAGTGATCGCAGATGCAGGTGAAGATGCAATTATTTATTCAAATGAAGCAGGATATGCAGCAAATATTGAAACGGCAAAAACTTTAAGAAAAGTCGAAAGTGCAGCTAGAACAGGTGATATGGCCGAAGTTGCAACACCTGGTAAAGCAACGATAAAAGACGTTTGTGATTTCTTAGGAAAGAAAGAATTTCATTCAATTAAGTCTCTAGTTTATAAAGCAAAGAATGAAGAAGATGAAATTTTTGTACTAGCACTTCTATTAGGTGATGATGAGTTAAACGAACTAAAACTAGAAAAAGTTTATCCAGGTCGTGACTTAATCGCTGCTACTGATAATGAACTAAAGACATTAGGTCTTGAGAAAGGTTTCATTGGTCCAGTTGGGATCGATAACTTAGAAATTGTATTTGATGCACAGATCGATTTAGACGCGGCTTACATCGTAGGTGCAAATAAAGTTGATATGCACTTAGAGAATTTTGTCGCAAATGAGCAGCTTAAAGATATTAAGATTGCTGATCTTAGACTTGCCTGTTCTGGTGATTATACTCTTGATGGAAAACACCAAGTTGAGCTTAAAAGAGGAATTGAAGTAGGGCACATTTTCCAACTTGGTGACAAGTATACGAAGGGAATGGGGGTAACTATTCTCGATCAAAATGGAAAAGCTGCGACACCTTTAATGGGTTGTTACGGTATTGGTGTAACTCGTTTAGTTGCAGCAGCGATTGAGCAAAACCATGATGAAAATGGAATCATATGGCCAGCAGCAATTGCTCCTTATAATTTATCTTTCGTTGCAATTACTAAGTCTGATGAATACAAAGCCAAAGCTGATGAACTTCATAAAGAGCTTATATCAGCAGGGTTAGAAGTTATTTATGATGATAGAAAGGCTGGACCTGGATTCAAATTTAAGGATGCAGATCTTCTAGGGTTACCTCTTCAAGTTGTTCTTGGAGAAAGAGATCACAAAGAAGATGGTCTTCTAGAAATCAGAGTTAGACGTACTGGTGAAAAAATAAAAGTATCTCAAGACCAACTTATTTCGAAAGTTAATGAGCTTTTAAAGGACCTGTAATGGAACAAGATATCATTGTAGGAGTACATTCGATTGTACATGCAATTCGTAATCCTAAACGTAAAACAATTGAGCTTGTTGCCTGTGAAGAGGGAATTGATAAGCTATACAAGATGGGTGGGATTAAGAAACAAGAACTTGATGGAATCAAAGTTAAATTAGTTTCTTCTCACAAAGTTCAAGAGCTTGCTAAGGAACTTTATACTGAACAGGAATTTCAATACTCAAGAGTTCCGTCAGGTGTTTTCTTGTTAACAAGTCAAAAAGAAATTTTAGAAACAAAGCCATTATTTGATTCAATTGATAATGTTGAAGAAGTTAAAATCTTATGTCTAGATGGAGTAACAGATGTCCACAACGCTGGTGCAATCATGCGTACAGCAGCGTTTTACAATGTTACTCATATTGTTTTTGCAGTAAAAAATAATTTCAATATTGGACCTTCGATGGCCCGTATTGCTTCTGGTGCTCTTGAGTATATTGACATCGTTAAATGCAATTCTTTACCTAAGTTTTTATCTGCACTAATTAAGCGTAATGTAACTCCTATAGGGCTTACAGAGCATACTGATGATAATGAGCTTGGTGAAATTAATGGAATTAAGTGCCTTGTACTTGGGGCAGAAGATAGAGGACTGTCACATGCAACAGTTCGTCTGCTGGAAAAGAAAATCCGTTTAGAGCCAATGGGTAAAATTGAGTCTCTGAATGTATCGGTTGCTGCGGCAATTGCAATGGAAAAAGTTTTTTCTAAAAAATAAGTTAAAAAAAGCTTGCCAGGTTTTTAATTCTACTTTATAACTTATTTCCATCGCAAGAATGTTTGCTGGCATAGCTCAGTTGGCTAGAGCAGCGGTTTTGTAAACCGCAGGTCGTAGGTTCGAGTCCTATTGCCAGCTCCATTTTTTTACAGCGGTTGTGGCGAGGTTGCCGAGTGGCCAAAGGCAACAGACTGTAAATCTGTCGGGGTATCCCTTCGATGGTTCGAATCCATCTCTCGCCACCATTTTAAAAATAAATCTTTACAGATTGTTTTTGAAAGGTTATAAAAATTAAATCTTATGCGGGCGTAACTCAGTTGGTAGAGTGTCAGCCTTCCAAGCTGAATGTCGCAAGTTCGAACCTTGTCGCCCGCTCCATTAAAAAGATCCTCCTAGAGGATCTTTTTTTTTGCCAAAAATCCAAACTCATTATTAAAATACACTAATCTTATTTTTTTGCTCGCGTGGCTCAGGGGTAGAGTACTTCCTTGGTAAGGAAGAGGTCACGGGTTCAAATCCCGTCGTGAGCTCCATTTTGTTTTCTATTAATAAACTTTTTTGTGCCCTTAAGTATAGATTTTACTGGCAATTCAAGTTTTTTATGTTATCAAAATGGCACTATGTAATTTGTGGGTTAGATTTTAGCTTGGATGGCATTTTTTTTATGTTGAATCTAAGATGAATATAGTCGATACTTACAACTCAAATTAGCTTTTAGGTATATAGTTATTAAGACAAACATAATGTTTTGTTTAACTTTTTTAAGGAGACTTAAGTCATGGCAAAAGAATCTTTTGACAG